>KE354066.1:0-2711 GCA_000415505.1 Streptomyces afghaniensis 772 | reverse complement strand
TGGGGCTGGCTGGTCGGTGTCGCCGGCCCGCCTGCCCTGGCGGCGGTGCTCAGCGCCGTCGACCTCGGCCTCGCCAACGACATGCTGCTGTTCCTGGCGCTGACCGTGGCGGCGGCCCTGCTCGGCGGGCTGTTCCCGGCGCTGGCCTCGGCCGCGGTGGGCTCCCTGCTGCTGAACTACTTCTACACACCGCCCCTGCACCGGTGGACCATCGCCGACCCGAAGAACATCGTCGCCATCGTGATCTTCGTGGCCGTCGGTGCCGCGGTGGCCTCCGTGGTCGACCTCGCCGCCCGCCGCACCCACCAGGCGGCCCGGCTGCGGGCCGAGTCCGAGATCCTGTCCTTCCTCGCGGGCAACGTGCTGCGCGGCGAGACCGGCCTGGAGGACCTGCTGGAACGGGTCCGGGAGACCTTCGGCATGGAGTCGGCCGCGCTGCTGGAACGGGCGAGCGACGTCGAGCCGTGGACCTGCGCCGGCCGCGCCGGGCAGGGACGTCCCGTCGAGCGGCCCGACCAGGCGGACGTGGACATGCCGGTCGGGGACCACATGGCGCTCGCGCTGACCGGCCGCGTCCTGCCCGCCGAGGACCGCCGCGTGCTGGCCGCCTTCGCCGCCCAGGCCGCCGTCGTCCTGGACCGCCGCAGGCTCCAGGAGGAGGCCGGCCGGGCCCGCACGCTCGCCGAGGGCAACCGCATCCGTACGGCGCTGCTCGCCGCCGTCCAGCCACGACCTGCGCACCCCGCTCGCCGGGATCAAGGCGGCGGTGACCTCCCTGCGCTCCGAGGACGTCGAGTGGTCCGAGGAGGACCGGGCGGAGCTGCTGGCGGGCATCGAGGAGGGCGCCGACCGCCTCGACCATCTCGTCGGGAACCTGCTCGACATGTCCCGGCTCCAGACCGGCACGGTCACGCCGCTGATCCGCGAGATCGACCTAGACGAGGTGGTGCCGATGGCGCTCGGCGGCGTGCCCGAGGGCAGTGTCGGTCTGGACGTCCCGGAGACCCTGCCCATGGTCGCCGTGGACCCCGGGCTGCTGGAGCGGGCCATGGCCAACCTCGTCGAGAACGCCGTCAAGTACAGTCCGTCCGGCACGCCCGTGCTGGTCGCCGCCAGCGCGCTCGCCGACCGGGTCGAGGTGCGGGTGGTCGACCGGGGGCCGGGCGTCCCCGACGAGGCCAAGGACCGCATCTTCGAGCCCTTCCAGCGCCACGGCGACGCCCCGCGCGGCGCCGGCGTGGGACTGGGGCTCGCGGTGGCGCGCGGCTTCGCCGAGGCCATGGGCGGCACGCTCGACGCCGAGGACACGCCCGGCGGCGGGCTCACCATGGTCCTCACCCTCCGCGCGGCCGGAGCGCGCCCGGAGCTCCGCCGTGCGGCGGAACACACAGCCGAACCGGAAAGGCAGGCCTCATGACTCGTGTGCTGGTGGTCGACGACGAGCCGCAGATCGTGCGCGCCCTCGTGATCAACCTCAGGGCACGCAGGTACGAGGTCGACGCCGCCCACGACGGCGCCACCGCCCTCCGGCTCGCGGCCGCCCGCCACCCCGACGTGGTCGTCCTCGACCTCGGCCTGCCCGACATGGACGGTGTCGAGGTGATCAGAGGGCTGCGCGGCTGGACCCGGGTGCCGATCCTGGTGCTGTCCGCCCGGCACACCTCCGACGAGAAGGTCGAGGCGCTGGACGCGGGCGCCGACGACTACGTCACCAAGCCCTTCGGCATGGACGAACTGCTGGCCCGGCTGCGGGCCGCCGTGCGCCGGGCCGAGCCGGCCGGGGGCGGTGAGGAGGAGGTGATCGTGGAGACCGGCGAGTTCACCGTCGACCTGGCCGCGAAGAAGGTCGACCGCGCGGGCAAGGACGTACGGCTGACTCCCACGGAGTGGCACCTGCTGGAGGTCCTCGTCCGCAACAGCGGCCGACTGGTCGGGCAGAAGCGGCTGCTCCAGGAGGTGTGGGGGCCGTCGTACGGGACGGAGACCAACTATCTGCGCGTCTACATGGCGCAGCTGCGGCGGAAGCTGGAGGCGGACCCCTCCCATCCGAAGCACTTCATCACGGAGCCGGGGATGGGATACCGGTTCGAGAAGTGAGGTCCTCGCCACGGCACTACGTGGCTTCCAGCAGGCCCCGGTACGCTCTAGACATGAGTGCTGTTCCTCGTTCGCAGAAGCCTGCGGGCCGGTTCCGGCGCATGCTCGACCGGCTCTCCTCGTCACAGGAGGACCTGGAGTCCGAGGAGCTGCGCGAGGACACCGAGACCACGGGCTGTATCCGGATCGGAGACTGCCAGGACCGGCAGATAGTGACGGTTACTGGTACCTTGCGCACGGTCACCCTGCGACCGCGCGCCGGAGTCCCGGCCCTGGAGGCCGAGCTGTTCGACGGCTCCGCCGCGCTGGACGTGGTGTGGCTCGGCCGGCGCTCGATCGTGGGCATAGAGCCGGGGCGAAAGCTGATCGCATCGGGCCGGGTCTCCATGAGCCGGGGCCGCCGGGTGCTCTTCAATCCCAAGTACGAACTGAGACCCCTCGGACGGGAGTAGCCGGTGACGTCGCTCGACAAGCCGACCGAAGAGACATCTGCGGACGACGCCCGGGCGGTGACCGAGGCCGCCCTGTTCGAAGCGTTCGGCGGCGTGCGGGGCATGGTCGAGACGGTGCTGCCCGGCCTGCTGTTCGTCACCATCTACACGATCAACAAGGAC
>KE354065.1 GCA_000415505.1 Streptomyces afghaniensis 772 | reverse complement strand
TGGTGAGGCGGACGGTGTCCAGGGCCTGGACGATGCCGTCGGCGACGGCGTCGCACGCGGTGATGCCGCCGAAGACGTTGACGAAGACGGACTTCACGGCCGGGTCGGAGAGGATGACCGACAGTCCGTCGGCCATGATCCGGGCGCTCGCTCCGCCGCCGATGTCGAGGAAGTTGGCGGGACGCGCGCCGCAGCCCGCGACCACGTCCAGGGTCGACATGACGAGTCCGGCGCCGTTGCCGATGATGCCGACCTCGCCGTCGAGCTTGACGTAGTTGAGGCCCTTGGCGGCAGCCGCCGCTTCCAGCGCGTCGTCGTGCTCGGTGTCGTCCGCGCCCCAGCGTGCTTGCCGGAAGCGGGCGTTGTCGTCGAGGGTGACCTTGCCGTCGAGGGCGAGGATCTGTCCTTGCCTGGTGCGGACGAGTGGATTCACCTCGACGAGGAGGGCGTCCTCGCGTACCAGGACCTCCCAGAGCCGTACGAGGACGTCGACGGTCTGCGGCGGCAGCCCGGCCGCCTCGGCGATCTCGCCCGCCTTCGCGGAGGTGACGCCCTCGGCGGGGTCGACGGGGACGCGGGCCACGGCGCCGGGGCGGGTGGCGGCGACCTCCTCGATCTCCATGCCGCCTTCGGCCGAGGCGATCGCGAGGAAGCGGCCCGCCGCGCGGTCGAGTACATAGGACACATAGAACTCGGTCTCGATGTCGACGGGCTGGGCCAGCATCACCTTGCCGACGCGGTGCCCCTTGATGTCCATGCCGAGGATCTGACGGGCGGTGAGCTCGGCGGCGGCCGGGTCGGCGGCGAGCTTCACCCCGCCTGCCTTGCCGCGGCCGCCGGTCTTCACCTGGGCCTTCACCACGACCCGGCCGCCGAGCCGGCGTGCGATCTCTCGGGCCTCCTTGGGTGAGTCCGTCACCTCGGCCCGCGGCACCAAGATGCCGTGTTCTTCGAAGAGTTCCCTTGCCTGGTGTTCGTACAGGTCCATTTTCGGCTCCTGACTGAAAGTGCCGCACGCCCCCTGGACACCACCCCATCGGATGCGGGATAACAAGCTTCATACAGTATTCGTCGACTGTATGCAATGTACCGCGAGACGTTCCAACCCCCTACGAAGGGACAGGACTTCGCCATGCCCGACGACACCCAGGACGTGATCTCCGGTGGTCATCTCGTAGCCAAGGCGCTGAAGGCCGAGGGGGTCGAGCGCATCTACACACTGTGCGGCGGCCACATCATCGACATCTACGACGGCTGCGTCGACGAGGGCATCGAAGTCGTCGACGTACGCCACGAACAGGTCGCCGCCCACGCCGCCGACGGTTACGCACGCATCACCGGCAAGCCCGGCTGTGCCGTGGTCACCGCCGGTCCGGGGACGACCGACGCCGTCACGGGCGTCGCCAACGCCTTCCGTGCGGAGTCCCCGATGCTGCTGATCGGCGGTCAGGGCGCCCTCACCCAGCACAAGATGGGGTCCCTCCAGGACCTGCCGCACGTCGACATGATGACGCCGATCACCAAGTTCGCGGCGGCCGTGCCGGACACGGCCCGGGCGGCGGACATGGTGTCCATGGCGTTCCGCGAGTGCTTCCACGGCGCGCCCGGCCCCTCCTTCCTGGAGATCCCGCGCGACGTGCTGGACGCCAAGGTGCCCGCGTCCAAGGCCCGGGTACCGCAGCCCGGCGCCTACCGGGCCTCGACCCGCTCGGCCGGCGACCCCGAGGCGATCGAGAGGCTCGCCGACCTGCTCGTGCACGCCGAGAAACCGGCCATCCTGCTCGGCAGCCAGGTGTGGACGACCCGGGGCACCGCATCGGCCATCGAGCTGGTGCGCACGCTGAACATCCCGGCGTACATGAACGGCGCCGGCCGTGGCACCCTCCCGCCCGGCGACCCGCACCACTTCCAGCTGTCGCGCCGGTACGCCTTCTCCAACGCCGACGTCATCGTCATCGTCGGCACGCCCTTCGACTTCCGCATGGGCTACGGCAAACGGCTGTCACCGGACGCGACCGTCGTGCAGATCGACCTCGACTACCGCACGGTGGGCAAGAACCGCGACATCGACCTCGGCATCGTGGGCGACGCCGGACTGGTGCTGAAGTCGGTCACCGAGGCCGCCTCCGGACGCGTCAACGGCGGGGCCTCCAGGCGCAAGGAGTGGCTGGACGAGCTGCGTGCGGCCGAACAGACCGCTCTGGAGAAGCGGCTGCCGAACCTGAAGTCGGACGCCTCGCCCATCCACCCGTACCGGCTGGTCAGCGAGATCAACGACTTCCTCACCGAGGACTCGATCTACATCGGCGACGGCGGCGACATCGTCACCTTCTCCGGGCAGGTCGTGCAGCCGAAGTCGCCCGGGCACTGGATGGACCCGGGGCCCCTGGGCACGCTCGGCGTCGGCGTCCCCTTCGTGCTCGCGGCCAAGCAGGCGCGGCCCGACAAGGAGGTCGTGGCGCTCTTCGGTGACGGCGCGTTCTCCCTCACCGGCTGGGACTTCGAGACGCTCGTCCGCTACGACCTCCCCTTCGTCGGCATCGTCGGCAACAACTCCTCCATGAACCAGATCCGCTACGGCCAGGCCGCCAAGTACGGCAAGGACCGCGAGCGGGTCGGCAACACCCTCGGCGACGTCCACTACGACAAGTTCGCCCAGATGCTGGGCGGTTACGGCGAGGAGGTCCGCGACCCCGCCGACATCGGCCCGGCCCTCAGGCGCGCCCGCGAGTCCGGCAAGCCGTCCCTGATCAACGTCTGGGTCGACCCCGACGCGTACGCCCCCGGAACCATGAACCAGACCATGTACAAGTGAGGTGCCCGATGACCGCTCCGTCCACCAAGGCACTCGAAGGCATCCGCGTCCTGGACATGACTCACGTCCAGTCCGGGCCGTCCGCGACCCAGCTGCTCGCCTGGCTCGGCGCGGACGTCGTCAAGCTGGAGGCGCCGACCGGCGACATCACGCGCAAGCAGCTGCGTGATCTGCCGGACGTCGACTCCCTCTACTTCACGATGCTCAACTGCAACAAGCGGAGCATCACCCTCAACACCAAGACCGAGCGCGGCAAGGAGATCCTCACCGAGCTGATCCGGCGCTCCGACGTCATGGTCGAGAACTTCGGCCCGGGCGCGGTCGACCGGATGGGCTTCACCTGGGACCGCATCCAGGAGATCAATCCACGGATCGTCTATGCCTCCATCAAGGGGTTCGGCGAGGGCCCGTACACCAACTTCAAGGCGTACGAGGTCGTCGCGCAGGCCATGGGCGGGTCGATGTCGACCACCGGTTTCGAGGACGGGCCGCCGCTGGCGACGGGGGCCCAGATCGGGGACTCGGGGACGGGTGTGCACGCCGTGGCGGGCATCCTCGCCGCGCTCTACCAACGGGAGCGCACCGGGCGCGGGCAGCGGGTCAACGTGGCCATGCAGCACGCCGTACTGAACCTGTGCCGGGTGAAGCTGCGGGACCAGCAACGCCTGGCACACGGGCCGCTCGCTGAATATCCCAACGAGGACTTCGGCGACGAGGTTCCCAGGTCCGGAAACGCGTCCGGCGGCGGCCAGCCCGGCTGGGCGGTCAAGTGCGCGCCGGGCGGCCCGAACGACTACGTGTACGTCATCGTGCAGCCCGTGGGCTGGCAGCCGATCAGTGAACTCATCGGCCGGCCCGAGCTGGCCGGCGACCCCGAGTGGGCGACGCCCGAGGCACGGCTGCCCAAGCTCAACAAGATGTTCCAGCTGATCGAGGAGTGGTCCTCGACGCTGCCCAAGTGGGAGGTGCTGGAGCGGCTCAACGCGCACAACATCCCGTGCGGGCCGATCCTGTCCACCAGGGAGATCATCGAGGACCGGTCGCTGGCCGCAAACGAAATGGTCGTCACCGTCCCGCACCCCGAGCGCGGCGAGTTCGTCACCGTCGGCAGCCCGCTCAAGCTGTCCGACTCCCCCGTCGAGGTGACCAGCTCACCGCTCCTCGGCGAGCACAACGAAGAGGTCTACGTCGGCGAACTCGGCCTCGGCGACGAGGAAGTGCGCCTGCTCAAGTCGAACGGAGTGATCTGACGTGATGGCCGAAGACCGGGTCCTGCGGGTGCGGGGCGTCCTGGACTCCGTGCGGGCCGAGGGGCGGACCGCGCTGACCGCGCCCGAGGGCAAGGTGATCGCCGACGCGTACGGGATCGCCGTACCGGGCGAGGAACTGGCGACCGACGTCGACGAGGCCGTGGCGTTCGCGGCGCGCTTCGGCGGGCCCGTCGTGATGAAGATCGTCTCGCCGGACATCCTGCACAAGACCGACGCCGGCGGGGTGATCGTCGGGGTCGAGGGCGCGGCGGACGTACGGGCCGCGTTCCACACCATCATCGACAACGCCCGTGCGTACGACCCGAAGGCCCGCATCTCGGGTGTGCAGGTGCAGGAGCTGCTGCCCCAGGGGCAGGAGGTCATCGTCGGCGCGGTCACGGACCCGACGTTCGGGAAGGTGGTGGCGTTCGGGCTCGGCGGGGTGCTCGTCGAGGTCCTGAAGGACGTGACGTTCCGGCTCGCGCCGGTGGACGCCGACGAGGCGCTGTCGATGCTGGACTCGATCCGGTCGGCGGAGATCCTGCGCGGGGTGCGCGGCCAGGCGGGCGTGGACCGGTGGGCCGTCGCCGAGCAGATCCGCCGGGTGTCGGAACTCGTGGCGGACTTCCCGGAGATCGCGGAGGTCGACCTCAACCCGGTGATCGCCACCGCGGAGGGGGCGGTGGCGGCCGACATCCGGATCATCCTCGCCGAGTCGCAGCCCGCCCCGCGCCGGAAGTACTCGAGGGACGAGATCCTCACGTCGATGCGCCGGCTGATGCAGCCGGGTTCGGTCGCCGTGATCGGCGCCTCCAACGAGCAGGGCAAGATCGGCAATTCCGTGATGCGCAACCTCGTCGACGGGGGCTTCGCGGGCGACATCCACCCGGTGAACCCCAAGGCCGATGACATTCTGGGCCGCAAGGCGTACAAGAGTGTCACGGACGTTCCCGGTGAGGTGGATGTGGCGGTCTTCGCTATTCCCGCCAAGTTCGTGGCCGCTGCCTTGGAGGAGGTGGGACGCAAGGGCATCCCGAACGCCGTACTGATTCCCTCAGGGTTCGCCGAGACCGGTGAACACGAACTCCAGGCGGAGATCGTGGCGATCGCCGAGCGGTACGGAGTGCGGCTGCTGGGGCCGAACATCTACGGCTACTACTCGACCTGGCACGACCTGTGCGCCACGTTCTGCACGCCGTACGACGTCAAGGGCGGGGTGGCGCTGACCTCGCAGTCGGGCGGCATCGGGATGGCCATCCTGGGCTTCGCGCGCACCACCAAGACCGGCGTGTCGGCGATCGTCGGACTCGGCAACAAGTCGGACCTGGACGAGGACGACCTGCTGACCTGGTTCGGGGAGGACCCGCACACCGAGTGCATAGCGATGCACCTGGAGGACCTCAAGGACGGGCGCGCCTTCGTGGAGGCCGCGCGGGCGACCGTGCCGAAGAAGCCCGTGGTGGTGCTGAAGGCGGGCCGTACGGCGGCGGGCGCGAAGGCGGCCGGTTCGCACACCGGGGCCCTCGCGGGCGACGACGCCGTGTACGACGACATCCTGCGGCAGGCCGGGGTGATCCGGGCGCCGGGGCTGAACGACATGCTGGAGTACGCGCGCGCGTTGCCGGTGCTGCCCGCACCCAAGGGCGACAACGTCGTGATCATCACGGGTGCCGGCGGCAGCGGCGTGCTGCTCTCGGACGCGGTGACCGACAACGGCCTGTCGCTGATGGAGATCCCGCCTGACCTGGACGAGGCGTTCCGGAAGTTCATCCCGCCCTTCGGGGCCGCGGGCAACCCGGTGGACATCACCGGGGGCGAGCCGCCGTCGACGTACGAGGCGACGATCCGGCTCGGTCTCGAGGATCCGCGCATCCACGCGCTCGTCCTCGGCTACTGGCACACCATCGTCACTCCTCCCATGGTCTTCGCGGAGCTCACCGCGCGCGTGGTGGCCGAGTTCCGGGAGCGGGGGATCGAGAAGCCGGTCGTGGCGTCGCTCGCCGGGGACGTGGAGGTCGAGGAGGCCTGCCAGTACCTCTTCGAGCGCGGGGTCGTCGCGTACCCGTACACGACCGAGAAGCCGGTGGCCGTGCTCGGGGCGAAGTACCGCTGGGCGCGGGAGGCGGGGCGGCTGGGGGGCGGTACATGAGGTGAGGGAGCGGGGGGCCGGCCGACGGTGCGCGTCGGCCGGCCCCGGGACCCGCACGCGCACGAAAGGCATGGGACAGGGGGCGCTGGCCAGATCTTTCGACGCAAGGGGTGCGACACGACATGACAACGACCGATCTGCCCACCACGGTTCCCTACCGGGAGGTCACCGACGCGAACGGCCGCGTCTACCGCCTCGGTGAGACCGACATCGACATCATGGGGCGCAAACGCAAGTGGATGGTGATCCTGCCCTGGATCGGCATGATGGGCATCTCCTCCGCCGAGTACGCGTTCGCGTCCGCAGAGGAGACCCTGCACACGGCGCACAGCTGGAACAGCATGCACATCTTCTGGATGATGACCGTGTGGGTCTTCTTCCAGGCCGCGGTGGCCTTCCCCGCGGGCAAGCTGCGTGAGAGCGGCAAACTTCCGGCCCGCTGGGCGATGATGTGCGGCGCGGCGGGCACGCTGCTGGGCTACCTGTCACTGGCCTTCGCACCGCACGTCGTCTTCGCCTACATCGGCTTCAGCATGTTCAGCGGTATGGGCGCGGGCATGGTGTACGCCACCTGCGTCAACATGGTGGGCAAGTGGTATCCGGAGCGCAAGGGCGGCAAGACCGGCTTCGTCAACGGCGGTTTCGCCTACGGCTCGGTGCCCTTCGTCTTCCTCTTCAACGGCTACATGGACCTCACCAACTTCCGCTGGGTGCTGGTCTCGGTCGGCCTGTTCCTGGCCGGGATCGTGGCGAGCTCCGGCTACTTCTTCAAGGATCCGCCGAAGAACTGGTGGCCCGCCGACATCGACCCGCTCAACCCGCCGAAGGACCCGCGCGCGGCCCGCTCGATGCGCATGAACCCGCCGGCGGTGCGCCAGTACTCCCCCAAGGAGGCGTGGAAGACCGGCCGGGTGGCCCTGATGTGGTTCTGCCTGGCCTGTACGTCCGGTGTGAACATCTTCGGCATCGCCTTCCAGGTGGAGATCGGCGAGGAGGCCGGATTCGCCGGCGGGATCGTCGCCACGGCCATGTCCCTGAAGGCCATCGTCAACGGCACCGGCCGCGGTGTCATCGGCTGGCTCTCCGACCTCTACGGCCGCAAGCGGTGCCTGCTCGTGGTGTGCGTCATCCTGGGCCTGTCGCAGTACGGCATCCTCTGGTCGGCGAACGCGGAGAACCTGCCGCTGTTCCTCGTCTTCTCCTCCATCTCCGGCTTCGGCGGCGGCGCCATCTTCCCGATGTTCGCGGCCCTCACCGCCGACTACTTCGGCGAGAACAACAACGCGTCCAACTACGGCATGGTCTACAGCGCCAAGCTCGTCTCGGGCCTGGGAGCGGGCATGGGTGCCGTGGTCGTCGGCGCCTGGGGACACTCCGGTGCGTTCATCCTGGCCGGCTCCATCTCCCTCTTCGCCGGCTGCGTGGCGCTGTTCCTGACCCCGCCGGGGCGCGACAAGGACAGGCGCCGCATCGCTCCCAACCCGCGACCGCTGGGTGAGGACACGACCTGACATGCCCCCGGAGCCGTCCCCGGCAAGCAGCCCGCACGCACCGTCCGGCGCCGCACACCGTCCCCTCCGCGAAAGCGACGGTTGACCCGTCCCACACGTGAGGAGGCCCCTCCCCAGCCGGGAGGGGCCTCCTCATGTTCCTACGGCGTCAGCACTTCTCCCGCAGCGAGTGCAGATGCGCGCTGGAGCGGCGCGCGAACGTGAAGGACTCGGCCGGGTTGTCGTGCTCGGCCTGCCAGTGGTGGGCCATGCGGTGGCCGCGCAGCCGGGTCACGGCGGAGATGAACCGCTGGTAGTCGATGTCGCCGTCGCCGACGTCGGTCATGCGGTAGCCGTACGGGTTCGACGGATCGCTCTCCCCGTCCTTCACGTGGAACAGCGGGTAGCGGTCGGGCTGCCTGAGGACGTAGTTGAGCGGTTCGAACGGCGCGGACGTGCCGTCGGGCCGCTTGGAGAAGCGGAACTGGCCGACGTACGCCCAGTAGATGTCCATCTCCAGGTAGACGAGGTCCGGGTCGGTCTCCTTGAGCAGGACGTCGTAGAGGCGGACCTTCGGGTTGTCGGTGGCGAAGCTGAACTCCTCGGAGTGGTTGTGCTGGTAGAACTTCATGCCTCTGGCCTTCGCCGCCGCGCCGTAGGTGTTGAAGTCCTCGGCGGCGCGCTTCCAGGCGTCGACGGTCGAGCCGTAGCGGAACGGTCCGGCGGCCGTGCCGATGTGCTTGAGGCCGAGGGCCTGGGCGTCGTCGAGGACCTTGGTGAGGTTCTGGGCGAAGGTGTAGGCGTTCGGGTCGCTGGAGTAGTAGCCGACGTGGCTGCCGATCGGGTTCAGGCCGTGGTTGCGGGCCAGCCGCTTGAGCTGGGCGAGGGTGATGGGGCCGGCCGAGCCCTGGGTGTAGCCGGCGAACTCGACCTCGTCGTAGCCGTACTTCTCCAGTTCGGCGAAGACGGGGCCGAAGCCGAGGGTGGAGACCTTGTCACGGAGGCTGTAGAGCTGGATGCCGAGGCGGCCGGGCGGCAGGACGCGGCGGCCGCGGCCCTTGGCACCGGAGGCCGTGCCGGTGGCCCCGACGCGTTGCCGGTGGCGGCTGTCGCGGGGGCGGCGGCACCGAGCAGGGCGGCGGCGGTGGCGCCTGCGGCCACGCCGAGCATGCCTCGTCTGCTGAGGCGGTGGGTGAGTTCGGGGTCGGGCTGGGAGAAGCGGCTCATGCGTGGAACTCCTCGTGATCGCGGGGCGTTGTCAGTGGTGAGTGCTTCACTTGTGACCAGTCGGTACTGAGGGTTACGGCCTCAGTCGAGACCGGCGAGTCGGAGCAGCAGTGACTTCACATCGGTGGCCGCGACGCGGTCGCCGACAGCGCGGGGGGTGGAGCAGATGAGGAGCGGACCGTCGTCGTCGCTCGCCGGAAGGCGGCCGTGGCTGCCGCGAATAGGTGAGGGGTCCAGGGGCACGACCGCCATGCGGTAGCGCATGCCGAGTTTCTTGCGCGCCAGCGCGGTGGCCGCCTTGACCTTGACGTAGGGGTCGAGGGGATCCATGAAGAGCTCGACCGGGTCGTAGCCGGGTTTGCGGTGGATCTCGACGAGCTGCGCGAAGTCGGGTGCGCGGGCGTCGTCGAGCCAGTAGTAGTACGTGAACCAGGCGTCGGGTTCCGCCACGGCGACGAGTTCGCCGGCGCGCGGATGGTCGAGGTGGTGGTCCTTCTTGCCCTCGTCGTCGAGGAGTTGCTCGATGCCGGGCAGACCGTCGAGGGCGGCCCGGGTGGCGTCGAGGTCCTCGGGGCGGCGCACATAGACGTGGGCGATCTGGTGGTCGGCGACCGCGAAGGCACGGGACGCCATCGGGTCGAGGTACTCCATGCCGTCCTGGGTGTGCACCTCCAGCAGGCCGGCGCGGCGCAGGGCGCGGTTGATGTCGACGGGCCGGTTCACCCGGGTGATGCCGTACTCGGACAGCGCGACCACCGTGCGCCCCTCGGCGCGGGCGTCGTCCAGGAGCGGTGCCATGGCGGCGTCCAGGTCGGCGGCCGCCTTCAGGGAGCGCGGGTCGTCGGGGCCGAAGCGCTGCAGGTCGTAGTCGAGGTGAGGGAGGTAGCAGAGGGCCAGGTCGGGGTGGCGGGTGCGGATGATGTGGCGGGTCGCGTCGATGATCCACCGGCTGGACACGAGGTCCGCTCCGGGGCCCCAGAAGTGAAAGAGGGGGAACGTGCCGAGTCTGTCGGTGAGTTCGTCGTGCAGTGCGGCCGGCCTTGTGTAGCAGTCGGGTTCCTTGCGGCCGTCGGCGTAGTAGACCGGACGGGGGGTGACGGTGATGTCGGTGTCGGCGCCCATGGCGTACCACCAGCAGATGTTCGCGACGGTGTAGCCGGGGTGGGCGCGGCGGGCGGCGTCCCAGAGCTTGTCTCCGGCAACGAGTCCGTTGTGCTGGCGCCACAGGAGTACGTCGCCGAGTTCGCGGAAGTACCAGCCGTTGCCGACGATGCCGTGCTCCGAGGGCATGGTGCCGGTGAGGAACGTGGACTGGGCGGCGCAGGTGACGGCGGGCAGGACGGTGCCCAGCGGGGCGCGGGAGCCGGATTGGCCGAGCGCCTTGAGGCGGGGCATGTGGTCGAGGAGACGGGGGGTGAGGCCGACGACGTCGAGGACGAGGAGCGGGGTGGGGCCTGTGCGGGCCGGGTGGGCGCTCGGGGCGGACGGGTGGGTGCTCATGGCAGCTCCTTCAGTCCGAGGTCCGTCAACAGGTCGCGGGCGAGGGTGAGTTCGGCGGCGATGCCCTCGGCGAGCTGGCTGCGGCCGCGGGGGCGCAGCTCGGGCGGGAGGGCCTGCCAGGTGTAGGTCTCGACCTCCAGGTGGCGGGTGAGCGGGACAGGGCCGCCGACGAGCCGGGTGAGCGCGGTCTTCAGGACCGGGAGTGTGGAGGTGAGGGGTGCGGCGGGGGCCGCGTGCAGCGGGACGTGGAAGTGGGCGCGCCAGGGTGCGCCGTCGGGCAGGGCGTGGCCGGCCACGGCCTCGTCGAGGTCGTCGGTGGCGCGCAGGCCGGCGGCGGTGGCGGTGCGGGTCTGGTGCAGGAAGCGGGGTTCGGCGAAGGCGGCGAGGGCCTCGCGGACCTCGGGCAGATGGGGGTGTTCGGCGTGCAGGGCGGCGGAGAGCTGGGATTTGACGACGGGGACGCGGGCCTCGGTGAGGGCGTCCAGGGCGGTGTGCGGGTCTTCGAAGGAGGTGGCGAGGTGGCAGGTGTCGACGCAGATGCCGATGCGGTCGTGGGCGATCGCGGTGAGCGGGGCGATGGCGTCGTGGGTGGTCTCGACGACACAGCCAGGTTCCGGTTCCAGCCCGACGCGGATGGAGCGGCCGGTCAGCTCCTCGATGGCGTCGAGGCGTTCGGCGAGGGTGTGCAGGGCGGTGCGGGCGGTCTGTGCGCGTTCGTCGTCGTACGCGGTGCGCCAGGCGAGGGGCAGGGTGGAGATGGTGCCGTCGCCGACGTCGTCGGGGAGGAGCCCGGCGAGGACGCGGGCCAGGGCGGTGGTGTGGTCGAGGCGTTCCGGGTCGGCCCAGTCCGGCTTGTACACCCGGTACTTGACCTCTTCGGCGCCGAAGCCCTCGTACGGGAAGCCGTTGAGGGTGACGACCTCGAGACCGCGCCGGTCGAGCTCGGCGCGCAGGGCGCGCAGGGCGGACGGGTCGGTGTCGAGGGCGTGGGCGGCGTCCCTGGCCAGCCACAGCCCGATGCCGAGCCGGTCGCGGCCCAGGCGGCGGCGGACGGGTTCGCAGTGGTCGCGGAGCTGTGCGAGGACGCCGTCGAGGGTTTCGGCGGGGTGGACGTTGGTGCAGTAGGCGAGGTGGACGGTGGAGCCGTCGGGGTGGCGGAAGCGCATGGTTCACGCCCCCGCGGCGGGGACGCGGGCCGGCTCGCCGCCGTCTTCCGGGCCGGGGTCCGGCTCCACCGGCTCCTTCGGCTCCACCGGCTCCTTCGGTACGCCGCGGAGAATGGAGTTGCCCTCGTGGGTGGCCTCCGTGCCGGTGACGTCGAGGTTCAGGCGGCCGCTGAGCCCGTAGAAGGCGACGGGGTTGCGCCACAGCACCTGGTCGACGTCGTCCTCGCCGAAGCCCTCGGCCAGCATCAGGTCGCCGACCTTGCGGGTCTTCAGAGGGTCGCTCTTTCCCCAGTCGGCGGCGGAGTTGACCAGGACCTGCTCGGTGCCGTAGGCGCGCAGGATCGCGATCATCCGCTCCTCGTCCATCTTGGTGTCCGGATAGACGGAGAAGCCCAGCCAGCAGCCGCTGTCCTTGGCCTCCTTGACGGTGGTCTCGTTGAGGTGGTCGGCCAGGACGCGTTCCGGGGGCAGTGCGGACTCCCGGACGACGTCGAGGGTGCGGCGCAGACCGGCGAGCTTGTCGCGGTGCGGGGTGTGCACGAGGGCGGGCAGGCCGTGGTCGGCGGCGAGCTGGAGCTGGGCGGCGAGGGCGGTGTCCTCGGCGGGGGTCATGGAGTCGTAGCCGATCTCGCCGACGGCCACGACGTTGTCCTTGACGAGATACCGGGGCAGCGCGTCGAGGACGGGCACACAGCGCGGGTCGTTGGCCTCCTTGGGGTTGAGCGCCAGCGTGCAGTGGTGGGCGATGCCGTACTGGGCGGCGCGGAACGGCTCCCAGCCGAGGAGGGAGTCGAAGTAGTCGAGGAAGGAGGCGGGCGAGGTGCGGGGCTGGCCGAGCCAGAAGGAGGGCTCGACGACGGCGCGGACACCTGCGGCGTGCATGGCCTCGTAGTCGTCCGTGGTGCGGGACGTCATGTGGATGTGGGGGTCGAAGATGCGCATCAGGACTCCTTGCCGTGGGGGTGGTCCGTGCCGGGGGCGGGGGGCACGGACTCGGTCAGGTCCAGGACGCGGTACAGGTCCTCGGGGACGGTGCGGCCGGCTGCGGTGCGTTCGGCGGCGTAGTCGCCCAGCATGCGGGCGAGTTCACCGTCGCCCCGGGCGCGCCGGGGCAGGTCCGCCACGTGGTCGACGGGGACACCGGTGAACAGGCACTTCAGCACGGCGTGGCGCCAGTCGTGGGGGGCCAGGTGCCGGGCGGCGTACGGGCCGACGGCGGCGGTGAGGAGCCGGGTGTCGTTGGTGCGCAGGGCGTCCTCGACGAGCGGGAGGGCACTGGAGCCGGACACGAGGTGGGGCAGGGCGTGCAGGACGGCGCGGCGCTCGTCGGCGGTGCCCTGGAAGTACACCCGGGTCAGGGCGTCGGTGCCGGCACGGGCCGCGTCGAGGATGAGGACGCGTGCGGCGTCGGCGTAGGCGGCACCGCAGCGCCGGCCGGCCTCGGCGAGGCGCAGTTCCCACGCGGAGATGGGCCCGTGGATGCCGGGGTGGGCGGCGGCCTCGTCGAGGGCGTGCTCGAGCCAGTCGCGGGCGGCGGGGTCGAGGTGGGCGGTGAGGTGGCGGCGGAGGTCGTCCAGTGAGGAGGTGAGGGCGGTGTCGAGGGTGGGGTGGGTGCTGTGGGCCTGGGTGTCCTGGGTGTCCTGGGAGCCGTCGGTTCTTACCGCTGGAGTGGTGCGGGGACGGGTCATGGGGTGCTGCTCCCTTCAGGGGCGGTGGAGGGAGCGCCGTGGGGTGGCGCGGCCTGCTGGAGGGCCGGGGCAGGGCGCGGCGAGGCGGTGGCCGCGGTCTGCTCGGCGTGGCGGAGGAACGGGAGGGAGTGTCCGGCGTAGTGCGGGCCGGCGTGGGAGTGGCGGGGCAGTTCGACGACGGTCAGGCCCTGGTAGCCGGTGGCGGCGAGGGCCGCCAGGACCGGCGGGAAGTCGATCTCCCCGTCACCGAAGGGCAGGTGCTCGTGGACACCGCGCCGCATGTCCTCGATCTGGACGTGCCGCAGCCAGGGTGCGGCGGCGCGCACGCAGTCGGCGGGAGAAAGGGGTTCTAGGCACTGGCAGTGGCCGATGTCGAGGGTGAGGCCGAGGGGTTCGGGGTCGCCGAGGATGCGGCGGAGGTGATGGAAGTCGTCCAGGCTGGCGAGGAGGTGGCCCGGCTCGGGCTCGACGGCGAGCGGAACGCCGGCGGACGCGGCGGCGTCCAGGACGGGCGTGAGGGTCTCGGCGAGGCGCTTCCACGCGGTGTCCGTGTCGGTGCCCTCCGGGACGATCCCGCTGAAGCAGTGGACCGCGTGGGCACCGAGGTCGGCCGCGACCCGCACGGCCCGCAGCAGGAGGTCGGCACGGCGGGCCCGGTCGCCGGGGTCCGGGTCCAGCAGGGAGGGACCGTGTTTGCGGCGCGGGTCGAGCACATAGCGGGCGCCCGTCTCCACGGTGACACCCAGTCCGAGCGCGTCCAGCCGGTGCGCGACCCGGCGGGTGCGGGCGGCGAGGTCCGGGGCGAGCGGGTCGAGGTGCATGTGGTCGAGGGTCAGCCCGACTCCGTCGTAGCCGAGGTCGGCGAGAAGGCGGAGCGCGTCGTCCAGCCGGAGGTCGGCAAGGCCGTTGGTGCCGTAGCCGAAGCGCAGGGGCCGGCGGGCGTCGAGGGGAGAGGTCCCTGCATTCACGTCACGCTCACCCTCTTCGCGAACCGCGCTCCCAGCGGGGCCAGCGCCGCGATGAGGAGGGCCGTGGCCGTGCCCTTGGAGCGGGCGGTCAGGGTGGCCTGGAGGGGGATCGTGGCGCGGATGCCGGCCCCGACGGCTCGTTGGGTGAGCGGAGGTGAGGGGTTGAGCGTGGCGTGGAAGTAGGGGCGGGCGGTGGCCGCGACGTAGGCGGCCGCGAGGGCGGTGGTGAGGTGTGCCGTGGGTTTCCGGCCGAGCGCAGCCCCTGGAGGCGGAGTCGCTCGTACCCCGAGAAGGCCATGAGCGGCTGTCCCTCCGTGGTCCGACGGGCGGTGCGTCACCACACGGGTCAGCAGGGCGGTCGTCGCGAGGGCCGCCAGGGGGACCAGGGGTGAGCCGCCCTGGGCCTCCTGGCGGGAGACCGTCGTGACGGCCAGGGTGTGGGTGCCGAGGAGGGCCGCCGACGGCAGTGCCTGGCGGGTGCGGCCGGTGGTGGCCGCGGCTCCCAGGAGCAGGTCCAGTCCGCGGGCCGCGCCCATGACCACGGGTCCGGCGGGCGTGTGCTTCACGCCGAGGTCGTACGCCCAGACGGTCGCCGCCAGGGGCGCGGCGACGGCCAGGGCAGGGCGGCCCGCGCGGGCGGCCAGGGCCAGTCCGGCTCCGGTGAGGGCACAGGCCGCGGTGAGTGCGGCGGCGGGGCGGATGCGGCCGGAGGGCAGGGGGCGGTGCGGGCGTTCAACGGCGTCCACCTCGCGGTCCGCCCAGTCGTTGAGGGCCATGCCGGCCTCGTACAGGCAGAGGGAGGATGCAATGGCGAGCACAGTTCGGGCGTTGGGCGGTGCGCCGGTCGCGGCCGTGCCGGCGAGGGCGTCGCCTGGCACACTGAACAGGGCGGGCAGGCGCAGGAGTTCGGCCCAGGCGCGCCGTCGGTGTGCACGGCCGGCAGCTCCGCAGGACGCCGTGCGACAGGGGTTCTTCTCCTTGACGGCGTCCCCCGCACCGTCCCGGATTGCGGGAGGCTGCTCGCGGCGTCCCGTCACGGCCGGTCCCCCGTCCCGCGTACCTCCCGCGCCGGATGGGCGGCCCCGTCTGCGGCGTCCTCCCGTTCGGCTGCTCCCTCCCCCGCCTCTCCCTCGCGGAGCCTCCCCGCGAACCGGATCAGCGCCTCGTATTGCTCGGCCAGGCCCGAGGGCGCGTCCCCCACCGGGTCCTTGAAGTAGAAGGCGAGGGCGTCGAGCGGGCCGGACAGGCCCGACTCGTGGGCACGGGCGGTCAGCCGTGCGAGGTCGAGGACGAGGGGTGCCGCCAGGGCGGAGTCGCAGCCCTGCCAGGTGGTCTGGAGGATCATGCGGGTGCCGAGGAAGCCGTCGAAGGCGATGTGGTCCCAGGCGGTCTTCCAGTCGCCGAGGGCGGGGACGTCGTCGATGTGGGTCTCGCCCTGGGGGGTGGTGCCGAGGGTGTCGGTGAGGACCCGTTCTTTGCCCGCGTTCTTGGCCGCCGCGGCGGCCGGGTCGGCCAGGGCGGCGCCGTCGCCGCCGCCGAGCAGGTTCGTGCCGGACCAGGCGCGGACGGTCAGCGCCCGCTGGGCGAACATGGGGCCGAGTACCGAGCGCAGGAGGGTCTGGCCGGTCTTGCCGTCGCGGCCGGCGTAGGGCAGGCCGCTCCGTTCGGCCTCGCGGGCGGCGGCGGGATGGTGCATGCCCTCGGAGGGGGTGAAGTTGACGTAGGGGCAGCCCGCGCGCAGGGCCGCCAGCGCGTACAGGGTGCTGGCCGGCAGCGGTGCGTCGGGCCCCTGCGAGGCGGGCTCGGTGGAGGCGACGTTCACCACCACGGCCCGCTCCAGGCCATGGCGGTGGACGAAGTCGCGGATGTCGTCGGCGAAGGCCGTGATCAGTTCGGTCTCGCTCCGGGTGTCCCCGGGAGTGGGGCCGCCGGGCCTGATCTCCCGGTCGGCGGCGGTGAGTTCGGCAGCGACTGCGGTGGCGATGCCCGGCGGGAGGACGCCACCGGCGGTCAGGGTCTCGGCGCGTTTGGGCAGGGGGCAGTCGACGGTGTCGTGGCCGCCGAAGACGAGGTCGGACAACGCGGGCAGACCGCTGTCGGTGAACGCCGGTGTCTCGGTCACCATGCCGGTGGGCAGGTGCAGTCCCGCGGCGACGGCGGCGCACCCCGTGACGACGGTGGTGGCGACGGAGCCGCGGGCTCCGATCAGCCACACCCCCACACGCGGTCGGGAGAGGGACGCGGACATGTGCAGCCTCCTGATCGTGCGCGAGTGCGCGAACCCGGGGGGAGGGACGGGAGACGGCGGGCGGGGGTCCGGCGTCCCCCGCCCGCCGCCGCTCTCAGCCACCCGTGACGGGCAGTTCCTTCAACTGGATGTTGCGGAAGGAGACCTGGTCGTCGGCGCCATGGTTCTGGAGGCCGATGTAGCCGTCGGTCAGGCTCCGCTGGGGGTCCTTGTTGGTGAAGTCGTTGATCTTGACTCCGTTGAGGTACACCTGGAGGCGTTCGCCCTGGACCTTGATCTCGTAGGAGTTCCACTGGCCGGGCGGCCGCAGGACCTGGTCACGGGCCTTGATGTTCGCCGACTTGAACGAGTAGACGGAGCCCGTGGTGCGGTCGGCCGCGTCCGTGGCGTCGATCTGGATCTCGTAGCCCTTGTTCACCGCGGACCAGGGGTCGTCGGAGGCCGGGAAGCCCACGAAGATCCCGGAGTTGTCGTCGCCCCGCATCTTCCAGTCGAGCTTGAGGGAGTACGACTTCAGCTCCTTGGCCTGGTACCAGAGCAGGCCCATGCCGCCCTCGGTCTCCAGGGTGCCGTCCTTGACGTTGAACTTGCCGGGACCGGCCTGCTTCCAGCCGTCCAGGGTCTGGCCGTTGAAGATCTTCCGGTAGTCCTTGCTCGGCTTGCAGTCCGCCTTCACCTGGCCGGTGGCGTACTTCAGGCCGCCGAGCAGATGGGCGCGGAAGGCCTCGTCGGCGTAGGACTCCTTGGTGTGGCCGCCGCCGGTGTAGAAGGACCGGCCGCCGCCGTAGCTCTGGCACCAGGCGATCGGGTGGTCGCCCTTCATGTTCCCGCCCTGGTAGGTGGTCTCGTCCAGGGTGGCGAGGACCTTGGCCTGCTCGCGCGGGTTGGTGCGGTAGTTGTACCACTCGTCGGTGCGCTCCCAGGCGTCGCCCAGGTGCGCGGTCGACGGGTGGTCGTGGTCCTCGACGCGGACGGTGGCCTTCTGGATGGCCGGGTGCGAGTCGAAGTAGGCGCCGACGAGGCCGCCGTAGAACTCCCAGTCGTACTCGGTGTCGGCGGCGGCGTGGATGCCCATGTAGCCGCCGCCGTTCTTCACGTAGTTCTCGAACGCCTTCTGCTGCTCGGCGTCGAGCACGTCACCGGTGGTGGACAGGAAGGCCACCGCGTCGTACTTGGCGAGGTTGGCGGTGGTGAACTGCTTCGCCTCCTCGGTGGCGTCGACCGTGATGCCGGCCGGTCCGCCGAGCTCCTTCAGCGCGGCGATGCCGGCCGGGATGGAGTCGTGGCGGAAGCCCGCGGTCTTGGAGAAGACCAGGACCTTCTTGCCGCCCTTGAACGGCTCCTTGGAGAACTCGAAGTCGTCCACGTCGTACAGCGCGCCCTCGCCGCCCTTGAAGACCAGGTAGATGTCGGTGGTCTTCTTCGGCAGCGACCGCAGCGGCACGTCGACGTTCTGGAAGGTCTCCCAGCCGCCGGTCGGCGGGATGTACGCCGAGCCGTGCAGCGG
>KE354064.1 GCA_000415505.1 Streptomyces afghaniensis 772 | reverse complement strand
GGCGAAGTCGGCGACGATCGACGGCAGGTCGTCGACGCCCTCCAGATACTCCACTACCACGCCCTCGATGCGCAGGTCGTCGCCCCAGACCTTCTCGACCAGCTCGGCGTCGTGCCGGCCCTCGACGTAGATGCGCCCGGCGCGGGCCACGCGGGCGCGGGCGCCGGGGACGGCCACCGAACCGGACGCCGTACGGGTGGGACGTGCGGGGCCGGCGGGCGAGGGGCGGACCAGCGTCACGACCCTGCCCTCCAGGAGGAAGCCGCGCGGCTCCAGGGGGAACACCCGGTGCTTGCCGAAGCGGTCCTCCAGGGTCACCGTGCCCGCCTCGCAGCGGATCACCGCACCGCACGAAACCGGTCCCGGCCTCCTCGACCACCAGGCCCGGCTCCGCCGGAACCTCGGGCACCGGCTTCGGCTTCTTCCACGGCGGGGTCAGGTCCGGAGAGTACTGGCGCATTCGAATGACGATAGGAGAAGGCGTACGGCGATCACCGCGACACGCCGAAATGCGCCGCCAGCGCGTCGCGCTGGGCGCGCACGAACGCCGCGTCCACCACCGCTCCGTGACCGGGCACGTACAGCGCGTCCTCGCCGCCCAGGTCGAGCAGCCGGTCCAGGGCGGCCGGCCAGTGCGACGGCACGGCGTCGGGGCCCGCCTGCGGCTCGCCGGACTCCTCGACCAGGTCGCCGCAGAACCACCACCTCCGGACTCCCCCGGCACCAGCACCGCCAGGTCGTGCGCGGTGTGCCCGGGGCCACGTTGGCCAGCAGCACCTGGCGCCCGCCGCCCAGGTCGAGGGTCCACTCGCCGGAGACCAGGTGGCGGGGCGCGACCAGCCGGTCCGCCGCCTCCTGCGCGGTGGTCTCCGCCAGGCCGCCGCGCACCGCGTCGGCGCGCAGCTCCTCGGCGGTCCCGGAGCGCGTCAGCACGGCGTCCACGCCCACCGCGCCGAACACCTCCGCGTCCGTGAACTCCGCCACCCCGAAGACATGGTCGAAGTGGGGATGGGTCAGCGCGAGATGCGTCACACGGTGACCGGTGAGCGACCGCGCCTGCTCGCGCAACCGCGCGCCCTCGGCCGGGCTCGAACCCGCGTCGATCATGAGGACCGCGCCCTCACCGGCGACCAGCCCCGCCGTGCAGTCCCACACCGGGAGCCGGCACCGCCCCACCCCGGCGGCCACGCGTTCCCATCCGAGCTCTTCCCAAGTCACCGTCATACGGCGACGCTAGCGGTGACCGCCGCCCTGGGCACGACAGCACGCGACCAGCCTTGCCGGGGGTGTACCTCACCGCCGTACACTGGGCGGGGAATGCTGGCACTCGCACGCGCAGAGTGCCAGGCCTCACAGGCAGGACACCAGGCGGACGACTTCTGGAGGTGTGCGCGAATGCTCAGTGAACGCAGGCTTCAGGTGCTGCGCGCCATCGTCCAGGACTACGTCGGCACCGAGGAGCCGGTGGGCTCCAAGGCCCTCACCGAGCGGCACAACCTCGGCGTCTCGCCGGCCACCGTCCGCAACGACATGGCAGCCCTGGAGGACGAGGGGTACATCGCCCAGCCGCACACCAGCGCCGGGCGCATCCCCACCGACAAGGGCTACCGGCTGTTCGTGGACAAGCTGGCCGGGGTCAAGCCGATGACCGCGCCCGAGCGGCGCGCGATCCAGAACTTCCTCGAGGGAGCCGTCGACCTCGACGACGTCGTGGCGCGTACGGTGCGGCTGCTGGCCCAGCTCACGCGCCAGGTCGCCGTCGTGCAGTACCCGTCGCTGACCCGCTCGACCGTGCGGCACGTGGAGCTGCTCGCTCTCGCGCCCGCGCGGCTGATGCTCGTGCTGATCACGGACACCGGGCGGGTCGAGCAGCGCGTGGTCGACTGCCCGGCGCCCTTCGGCGAGGCCTCGCTCGCGGATCTGCGCGCGCGGCTCAACAGCCGGGTGGCGAACCGCCGTTTCGCGGATGTGCCGAGTCTGGTGGAGGATCTGCCGGAGGCGTTCGAGCACGAGGACCGGGGTACGGTCTCCACGGTGCTCTCCACACTTCTGGAGACGCTCGTCGAGGAGAACGAGGAGCGGCTGATGATCGGCGGCACCGCCAACCTGACCCGCTTCGGGCACGACTTTCCCCTCACGATCCGGCCGGTGCTGGAGGCGCTGGAGGAGCAGGTCGTGCTCCTCAAGCTGCTCGGCGAGGCGAAGGATCCGGGCGTGACCGTACGTATCGGTCATGAGAACGCCCACGAAGGACTCAACTCCACGTCCGTCGTGTCGGTCGGCTACGGTTCGGGCGGCGAGGCTGTCGCCAAGCTCGGCGTGGTCGGACCGACCCGCATGGACTACCCGGGAACGATGGGAGCGGTACGCGCAGTGGCACGGTACGTCGGACAGATCCTGGCGGAGTCGTAGTGGCCACGGACTACTACGCCGTACTCGGCGTGCGCCGCGACGCGTCGCAGGAAGAGATCAAGAAGGCCTTCCGGCGGCTCGCGCGCGAGCTGCACCCGGACGTCAACCCCGATCCGAAGACCCAGGAGCGGTTCAAGGAGATCAACGCCGCCTACGAGGTGTTGTCGGACCCGCAGAAGAAGCAGGTCTACGACCTCGGCGGCGACCCGCTCTCGCAGGCCGGGGGCGGCGGCGCGGGCGGCTTCGGGGCCGGCGGCTTCGGGAACTTCTCCGACATCATGGACGCGTTCTTCGGCACGGCGTCGCAGCGCGGTCCGCGCTCGCGCACCCGCCGCGGCCAGGACGCGATGATCCGCATCGAGGTGGAGCTCGACGAGGCGGCCTTCGGCACGACGAAGGACATCCAGGTCGACACGGCGGTCGTCTGCAACACCTGTAACGGTGAGGGCGCGGCGCCGGGGACCTCCGCCCAGACGTGCGACATGTGCCGCGGTCGCGGTGAGGTGTCCCAGGTCACGCGGTCCTTCCTCGGCCAGGTCATGACCTCGCGGCCCTGCCCGCAGTGCCAGGGCTTCGGCACCGTGGTGCCCACGCCGTGCCCGGAGTGCGCGGGTGACGGGCGCGTGCGGTCGCGCCGTACGCTCACGGTCAAGATCCCGGCCGGTGTCGACAACGGCACGCGGATCCAGCTCGCCGGTGAGGGCGAGGTCGGGCCCGGCGGCGGTCCCGCGGGCGACCTGTACGTCGAGATCCACGAACTGCCGCACTCGCAGTTCCAGCGGCGCGGCGACGACCTGCACTGCACGGTCACGCTGCCGATGACGGCGGCCGCCCTCGGCACGAAGGTGCCGCTGGAGACGCTGGACGGCCTGGAGGAGGTCGACATCCGCCCGGGCACCCAGTCCGGCCAGTCGATCCCGCTGCACGGCCGCGGAGTCACACACCTGCGGGGCGGCGGACGCGGCGACCTCATCGTCCACGTCGAGGTCCAGACCCCGAACAAGCTGGACGTCGAGCAGGAGCGCCTGCTCCGCGAGCTGGCCAAACTGCGCGGCGAGGAACGGCCCACGGGTCAGTTCCAGCCGGGGCAGCAAGGGCTGTTCTCGCGGTTGAAGGACGCGTTCAACGGGCGGTGACGCCGGCTCCCCAGGGGGCCTGCGGGTGGCTTTTCCTCTGGTCTATGCCACACGGCAGGCCGGTTTCGGAGTAGTCCGGAGGACGTGACAACATGCGGTCATGTCCTCCGCGCTGACCGATCTCTTCCCCCACCCGATCGTGCAGGCCCCCATGGCGGGCGGCGTCTCCGTGCCGAAGCTCGCCGCCGCCGTGTGCGAGGCGGGCGGGCTCGGGTTCCTCGCCGCCGGGTACAAGACCGCCGACGGGATGTACGAGGAGATCAAGCAGCTGAGGAGCCTCACCGGCAGGCCCTTCGGCGTGAACCTCTTCATGCCGCAGCCGGAGTACGCCGACCCCGCCGCCATCGACGTCTACGCCCACCAGCTGGCCGGCGAGGCCTCCTGGTACGAGGCCGAGTTGGGCGACCCCGACAGCGGCCGTGACGACGGCTACGAGACCAAGCTCGCGGTCCTGCGCGACAACCCCGTGCCGGTGGTGTCGTTCCACTTCGGCGCACCGAGCCGGGAGGTCGTCGACGCCCTGCACCGGGTCGGCACCTTCGTCCTGGTCACCGCCACCACCCCGGACGAGGCCCGGGCCGTCGAGCGGGCGGGCGCGGACGCGGTCATCGCGCAGGGCGTCGAGGCCGGCGGCCACCAGGGCACGCACCGGGACCTCCCCGAGACGGACGGCTGCGGCATCGGGCTGCTGTCGCTGGTCGCCCAGATCCGGGAGACCGTCAGCATCCCGATCATCGCCGCCGGCGGCATCATGCGCGGCGGCCAGATCGCCGCCGTCCTCGCCGCGGGCGCGAGCGCGGCCCAGCTCGGCACCGCGTTCCTCGCCACCGCCGAGTCGGGCGCGAACGCCCTGCACAAGCAGGCGCTGACCCACCCCCTGTTCGTCCGTACGGAGTTGACCCGGGCCTTCTCCGGGCGCCCGGCGCGCGGCCTGGTCAACCGCTTCCTGCGCGAGCACGGCCCGTACGCGCCCGCCGCCTATCCCGAGATCCACCACCTCACCGCGCCGCTGCGCAAGGCCGCCGCCAAGGCGGGGGACGCGCAGGGCATGGCGCTGTGGGCCGGGCAGGGCCACCGGATGGCGCGGGAGCTGCCCGCCGGGCAGCTCGTGGAGGTGCTGGCCGGTGAACTCGCCGCGGCGCGGACAGCGTTGTCGGGCGGAGGCGGAGTGCGATGACAGCTCCGGTGTTCGTGGTCGAGCACTTCGACGCGGGCGGAGGCGGCCGCTATGTCCTCGACGGCCCGGAGGGACGGCACGCCGTCTCCGTGAAGCGGCTGCGCTCCGGAGAGGACGTGGTCCTCACGGACGGGGCCGGGCGCTGGGCGGACGGTGTCGTGCTCGACACCGAGGGCAAGGACCGGCTGATCGTCCGGCTGGACCCGGTGACGGAGGAGCCGCCGGAGCAGCCGCGGGTGACCGTCGTCCAGGCGCTGCCCAAGGGCGACCGCGGGGAGCTGGCCGTCGAGACGATGACCGAGGTCGGCGTCGACGCGATCGTGCCGTGGGCGGCGGCGCGCTGCATCACGCAGTGGAAGGGCGACCGCGGGCTGAAGGCGCTGGGCAAGTGGCGGGCGACGGCCCGGGAGGCGGGCAAGCAGTCCCGCCGGGTGCGCTTCCCGCAGGTCGCGGAGGCGGCGACGACCAAGCAGGTCGCGGCGCTGCTGGCCGGTGCCGACTTCGCCGCCGTGCTGCACGAGAGCGGGGACGAGGCGCTGGCGACGGCCGAACTGCCGTCGTCCGGCGAGATCGTGCTCGTCGTGGGGCCCGAAGGGGGCGTGGCGCCGGAGGAGTTGGCGCTGTTCGCACAAGCGGGGGGCAAGGCGTATCGCCTCGGGCGCAGTGTGCTGCGCACATCGACTGCCGGGACCGCGGCCACGGCCGTGCTCCTGGCTCGCACCGGCCGCTGGACCTGAACCCTTCTCGGAGGCACCGTGGAACTCGCACAGGTACGACTGCTCGTGACCGACTTCGCCGCCTGCTACCGCTTCTACGGCGAGGTCCTCGGCCTCAAGCCGCAGTCGGGGGCGGCGGACGGGCCGTACGAGAAGTTCAGCCCCGCCGTCGGCTCGGCGGGGATCGCCCTCCAGGACCGCACGATGATGGCCGAGGTCCTGGACGAGTTGGGCGACACGGCGAACGGCCACCGCTCCCTGGTCGTCCTGCGCGTCGACGCCCTGGACGCGTACTGCGAGGAGGTCACGATGCGCGGCGCCACGATCCTCCACGGTCCGGCCCACCTGACCGACCGCCTGCGCGTCGCCCACCTCAAGGACCCCGAGGGCAACTTGGTCGAGCTGCAGGAGTGGTTGCTGCTGCGCGGCTGACGCCTTTGCGCCCTACCGCGCGGCCCCCGACGGTGGCAGGCTCCCCTCCATGGGGGTACTGAGGAGGATTCGGCGAGGGCCGCGCAACCGTACGGTGGCGGTCGCGGTGACCTGCGCGGTGGCTGCCGTCGGCGGCGTGGTGGCGTGTGAACCCGGTGGCGGGATCAGTTCCGCGTCCGTCGCGTACACCACCGACGAGGCCGTCACCAAGGAGCTGAACCGGCAGAAGGCCGGCGTGCGTTGGCTCACGTGCACCGCCTCCTACGGGGATTCCGGCCAGGGCGGGAAGCCGTCGCCGTCGGCGAGTGAGAGGACCGTCGCCACCGTCGACTGTGAGGGGGAGACGGAGGACGGGAAGGACATCACCGTCGACGGCAAGGTCACTCACGCGCTGGACGGCGCCTGTGTGCGCGGGAACATCACCGCCAAGGTGGACGGCAAGGTGTGGTTCGAGGTCGACGGGCTCGGCGACTGCAACTCCACCAGCCCGCCGCCCGTCGGAGGCGGGCCCTCGAACGGGCAGCCCGGCCCCACCGTCACCGTGACCGTCACGCAGACCATCTGGTGTGACCGGTACCCGGACTGCCGCCCTGTCGAGGGCAAGTGATCCGAACCCTGTCCGTACGACGGCCTCCCTGCATAGGGTGATCGGGTGACACAGTCCGCATCGCCTGCTTACCTCCGTTTCCCGCACGTGCACGGTGACCTGGTCGCCTTCACCGCCGAGGACGACGTGTGGCTCGCTCCTCTCGACGGCGGACGGGCCTGGCGGGTCAGCGCCGAGAACGTGCCGGTGACCCTGCCCCGCATCTCGCCCGACGGCACCACCGTCGCCTGGACCTCCACCCGGGACGGCGCCCCCGAGGTGCACATCGCCCCGGTCGACGGCGGCCCCGCCAAGCGCCTGACGTACTGGGGCAGTCTGAAGACACAGGTGCGCGGCTGGACCCCGGACGGCGAGGTGCTCGCGATCAGCTCCCACGGGCAGGCGAGCCTGCGGCGCACGTGGGCGCGTGCCGTGCCGCTCGACGGCGGTCCGGCCACCACGCTGCCGTACGGGCCGGTCGGTGACATCGCCTTCGGGCCGAGTGTCGTCCTGCTGTCCGCGCCGATGGGGCGCGAGGCCGCCTGGTGGAAGCGGTACCGGGGCGGTACCGCCGGGAAGCTGTGGATCGACCCCGACGGAGACGGCGAGTTCGTACGGCTCCACGAGGGGCTGGACGGGAACATCGAGTACCCGCTGTGGGTGGGGGACCGGATCGCCTTCCTCTCCGACCACGAGGCCACCGGCGCGCTGTACTCCTCCCTCGCCGACGGATCCGACCTGCGCCGGCACACACCGCTCGACGGTTTCTACGCCCGGCACGCGGCGACCGACGGCACCCGTGTCGTCTACTCCAGCGCCGGTGAGCTGTGGGTGCTGGACGACCTGGACGGGGCGGAGCCGCGGCGGCTCGACGTGCGGCTCGGCGGACAGCGCGTCGACCTCCAGCCGTTCCCCGTGAACGCCTCCCGGTGGTTCGGGTCGGCGTCCCCGGACCACACCGCGCGCGGCAGCGCCGTGTCCGTACGCGGCTGCGTCCACTGGGTCACCCACCGCTCCGGCCCGGCCCGCGCCCTGGCCGCGACGCCCGGCGTCCGGGCCCGGCTGCCGCGGACGTTCCGCGCGGACGGCGAGGAGTGGGTGGTGTGGGTCACGGACGCCGAGGGCGACGACGCCCTGGAGTTCGCGCCCGCCACCGGCCTCACCCCGGGGGCGACACCGCGCCGGCTCGCCGCCGGGCAGCTCGGCAGGGTGCTGGAGCTCGCCATGGCACCGGACGGCAGCCGTGCGGCCGTGGCCTCCCACGACGGGCGCCTGCTGCTCGTGGAGCGGGAGACGGGCGAGGTGCGGGAGGTGGACCGCAGCGAGGACGGTGACGTCTCCGGGCTGGTCTTCTCACCCGACTCCTCCTGGCTCGCCTGGTCCCACCCCGGCCCGCGCCCCCTGTCGCAGCTGAAGCTCGCCAACACCACCGACCTGTCGGTCACCGAGGCCACCCCGCTGCGCTTCCAGGACTACGCGCCGGCGTTCACGACGGACGGCAAGCACCTCGCGTTCCTGTCGACCCGCTCCTTCGACCCGGTCTACGACGAGCACGTCTTCGACCTGGCCTTCGTGGAGGGTGCCCGGCCGCATCTGATCACCCTCGCGGCCACCACGCCCTCCCCGTTCGGGCCCCAGCGGCACGGCCGGTCCTTCGAGACGCCCGACCGGGAGGAGACCCCCGACAGCGAGGGCACCCCCACCACCCGCATCGACCTCGAAGGCCTCGCCGACCGCATCGTGCCCTTCCCGGTCGAGGCCGCCCGCTACTCCAACCTGCGTGCCGCCAAGGACGGCGTCCTGTGGCTGCGCCACCCGGTCGCCGGTGTGCTCGGCGCGTCCCGGGCCACCCCGGACGACCCCGAGCCCAAGTCCGAGCTGGAGCGGTACGACCTCGCCCAGCAGCGGATCGAGCATCTCGCCGTCGACGCCGACCACTTCGAGGTCAGCGGCGACGGCAAGCGGGTGCTGCTGTGGACCGACGGCCGGCTGAAGGTCGTCCCCAGCGACCGGCGCGCCTCCGGCGACGACGACAGCGACACCAACATCACCGTCGACCTGGGCCGCGTACGCCAGTTCGTCGACCCGGCCGCCGAGTGGCGGCAGATGTTCGACGAGAACGGCCGCATCATGCGCGACCACTTCTGGCGGCCGGACATGAGCGGCGTCGACTGGGACGGCGTCCTCGACCGCTACCGGCCGGTCGTGGACCGGCTCGCCACCCACGACGACCTGGTCGACCTGCTGTGGGAGGTGCAGGGCGAACTCGGCACCTCGCACGCCTACGTCACCCCGCGTGGCGGCTTCGGCGGCGGTCCCCGCCAGGGCCTGCTCGGCGCCGACATCTCCCGCCACGAGGACGGCACCTGGCGCGTCGACCGCATCCTGCCCTCCGAGACCTCCGACCCGGACGCCCGCAGCCCGCTGGCCGCGCCCGGTGTCGCCGTACGCCCCGGGGACGCGATCCTCGCGGTCGCCGGCCAGCCGGTCGACCCGGTGGCAGGACCCGGCCCGCTGCTGATCGGCACGGCGGGCAAGCCGGTGGAGCTGACCGTCTCCCCGTCCGGCGGCGGCGACCCGCGGCACGCCGTCGTCGTCCCGGTCACCGACGAGGAGCCGCTGCGCTACCACGCCTGGGTCGCCGACCGGCGCGCCTACGTCCACGAGAAGTCCGGCGGCCGCCTCGGCTACCTCCACGTCCCGGACATGCAGGCCCCCGGCTGGGCCCAGATCCACCGCGACCTGCGCGTCGAGGTCGCCCGCGAGGGCCTGGTCGTCGACGTCCGGGAGAACCGCGGCGGCCACACCTCCCAGCTGGTCGTCGAGAAACTCGCCCGCCGCATCGTCGGCTGGGCCGTCCCCCGCGGCATGCGCCCCTACAGCTACCCCGAGGACGCCCCGCGCGGCCCGGTCGTGGCCGTCGCCAACGAGTTCTCCGGCTCCGACGGCGACATCGTCAACGCCGCGATCAAGGCCCTGGGCCTCGGTCCGGTGGTCGGCACCCGCACCTGGGGCGGCGTCATCGGCATCGACAGCCGCTACCGCCTGGTCGACGGCACCCTGGTCACCCAACCCAAGTACGCCTTCTGGCTGGAGGGTTACGAGTGGGGGGTGGAGAACCACGGGGTGGACCCGGACGTGGAGATCCTCCAGCGGCCCCAGGACTACGCGGCGGGCAGGGACACCCAACTGGACGAGGCCATCCGGCTCGCGTTGGAGAGTCTGGAGGCCAATCCCGCAAAAACGCCTCCGGCTTTGCCGACTTCTTAAGGGCGCGGGGCTGTATCGATTTGCGGCTCCGCCGCGTGGGCGCGACCAGCCCAAACGCGCCCGCACCCGACGACGATACGATGCCCGAGTCGGACCCCCATTCGGCCAACCCCCGGAGGAAACATGGCAGGGGAACCCCAGGACGACTGCCTGTTCTGCAAGATCGTCGCTGGAACCATCCCGGCGACGATCGTCCGCCAGACGGAAACGACTGTCGCGTTCCGCGACATAAACCCCCAGGCCCCCACCCACGTCCTGATCATCCCCAAGGCGCACTACGAGAACGCCGCCGCCCTCGCCGCCGCCGACCCGGCCCTCACCGCGGACGTGCTCCGCGAGGCCCGGGCCGTCGCCGACGAGGAGAAGCTGGACAGCTACCGCCTCGTCTTCAACACCGGCAGCGGCGCCGGCCAGACGGTCTGGCACGTGCACGGCCACGTGCTCGGCGGCCGCGGTCTCGACTGGCCTCCGGGGTAACGGGGTAGTCCGCCTTGTCCGTACGCGAACTCGTGGTGCTCGGCACCGCCAGCCAGGTCCCGACCCGCCACCGCAACCACAACGGCTACCTGCTCCGCTGGGACGGTGAGGGCATCCTGTTCGACCCCGGCGAGGGCACGCAGCGCCAGATGGTGCGTGCCGGGGTCGCCGCGCACGACCTGAACCGGATCTGCGTCACGCACTTCCACGGCGACCACGCACTCGGCTTGCCCGGGGTCATCCAGCGCATCAACCTCGACCAGGTGCCGCACGAGATCACCGCCCACTACCCGAAGTCCGGGCAGCGCTTCTACGAGCGGCTCCATTTCGCCACGCCCTTCCGCGCGACCGTCTCCCTCACCGAGGCCCCGGCCGACGGGGACGGTGTGCTCGCGGTCACGCCGTCGTACACGCTGGACACCCGCAGGCTGTCGCACTCGATCGAGTCGTACGGCTACCGGATCACCGAGCACGACGGCCGCCGCATGCTGCCCGAGCGGCTCGCCGCGCACGGCATCAAGGGACCGGACATCGGCCGGATCCAGCGCGAGGGCTCGCTCGGCGGGGTCTCGCTCGACGAGGTCAGCGAGCTGCGGCGCGGGCAGCGGTTCGCGTTCGTCATGGACACCCGCCTGTGCGAGGGGGTGTACGCGCTCGCCGAGGGCTGCGACATGCTCGTCATCGAGTCGACCTTCCTCGACGAGGACGAGCAACTCGCGGTGGAACACGGTCACCTGACGGCGGGTCAGGCTGCCCGGGTGGCCCGGGACGGCGGTGTGCGGCACCTCGTGCTGACCCACTTCAGCCAGCGCTACACCGACCCCGACGAGTTCGAGCGGCAGGCGCGGGCGGCGGGGTACGAGGGCGAGCTGACCGTGGCCCACGATCTGCTGAGGGTGCCGGTTCCGAAGCGTCGGTGAAACGCCCGTACGATGAATTGATGTCCCTCCCCAAAGCCGAACTGCACCTTCATATCGAAGGCACCCTGGAACCGGAACTCGCCTTCGAGCTCGCCACGCGCAACGGCCTCACGCTGCCGTACGCGGACACGGACGAGCTGCGCGAGGCCTACCGGTTCGAGGACCTCCAGTCGTTCCTGAACCTGTACTACGAGCTCATGGCCGTCCTGCGCACCGAGCGGGACTTCGAGGACCTGGCGAACGAGTACCTCGAACGCGCCGCCGCCCAGGGCGTGCGGCACGCCGAGATCTTCTTCGACCCGCAGGCCCACACCAGCCGCGGCCTGGAGCTCGGCACGGTCGTCGAGGGGCTGTGGCGGGCGCTCGGCGACAGCGAGTCCAAGCACGGTGTCTCGACCCGGCTGATCCTGTGCTTCCTGCGCGACGAGTCCGCCGAGTCGGCCCTGGCGACCCTGGAGGCGGCCAAGCCGTACCTGGACCGGATCACCGGCGTCGGACTCGACTCGGCCGAGGTCGGGCATCCGCCGGCGAAGTTCCGCGAGGTGTACGAGGCCGCCGCGACGCTCGGGCTGCGGCGGGTCGCGCACGCCGGTGAGGAGGGGCCGCCGGAGTACATCACCGAGGCGCTGGACGTCCTCGGCGTCGAGCGGGTCGACCACGGGCTGCGCTGCGTGGAGGACCCGGTGCTGGTGGAGCGGCTGGTGCGGGAGCGGGTGCCGCTGACGCTGTGTCCCCTGTCGAACGTCCGGCTGCGCACCGTCGAAACCCTCGCCGACCATCCGCTGCCCGCCATGCTGGACGCCGGCCTCATGTGCACGGTCAACTCGGACGATCCGGCGTACTTCGGCGGGTACGCCGGTGACAACTTCGATGCCGTGCGCGGCACCCTCGGCCTGAGCGAGGAGCGGCTGCGCGAGCTCGCCCGCAACTCCTTCCTCGCCTCGTTCCTGGAGGACGACGAGGAGTTGCGGGCGCGGTATCTCGCCGAGGTGGAGGCCTACGAGTTCCGCTGAGGAACCCGCAGCCGTAGAAGATCCCCCGGCCTCACAGGACCCGGGCCTCAGAGGACCCGCGGCCTCACAGGACCTCCGACCCCGCCTGGCCGTAGGCGCGCTGGGCCGGGACGGCCGGGGCGTCCACGGGGATCTCCACCACCTGCTGTTCCCGGGCGCCGATCTCGGGGACCGCGCCGGTGGGGGTGCCCGTGGTGGCGGCGACCAGGGCGGCCGGGTGGCCGCCGCGGCGGCGGATCGCCCCGGCGAGCAGCGGGCGCCCGCTCGTGTGCAGGGCGACGGCGGTCATCGGCAGGGCGATCACCAGCAGACCGGCGGCCAGGATCGCGCCCATGACCGGGAACCCGGCCTGCGCCGACAGCACGCTGCCGGCCAGCGGCCCGGCGGCCGTGCCCAGCGAGGACGCCGAGCCGACGAGCACCGCCCAGCGGCCGCGCGGGTCGAGCGAGGCGGCCAGCCCGATCAGGTACGACAGCACCACCGGATACAGGGTGTTCCAGGCGATCTCGCCGGTGGCGAAGCTCGTCAGGTCGGTCGCGGAGGCGCTGAGCACGATGCAGCCGGCGATCAGGACCGTGCCCGCCCCGATCGGCACCGCGCGTCCCAGCCGCGCCCCGAGCGCGCCCGCCGCGAGGACGCCGGTCAGTCCGGCGCCCAGCGCCACGGCGAAGACGGCACCGACGGTGGCCTCGCCGAGGTGGGCCTGGGTCAGCCCGATCTGTCCGCTCACGCCCCACAGGGAGTTCTGGGCGAGCGACCAGCACAGCATGGCGGCGGCCAGCACCAGGCCCGAACGGGCGTGCGGCAGCCGGGCCTTGTGGTGGCGCGTGGGTGCGGCGGGCGTACCGGCGGGCAGGCGGCCGGTCAGCGGCCACACGGCCAGGGCCGTGAGGGCGATCGCGGCCAGGGGCAGTCCGTGCCCCGGGCCGAGGTGCGGGACCGTCAGATACACGGCGCCCGCGAGGGCGGAGACGGTGAGCAGCCCGGCCGTGGAGGCCCGGTGCGGGTCCCGCTGGGCGGCTATCAGGGTCGCGGCGACGGTGGTGGCCGTGCCGGATCCGAAGCCGCCGACCATGGCGCCGGCGACGACGGCGGGGACGGCGGTGGTCAGCGCGGCAGCGCCGTAGCCGAGCAGGGCGAGTGCGAGCCCGAGCCGGGCGAGGGTGCGGGCTCCGATCCGTTCGACCCGTGAGGCCAGGGCGAATCCGGCGGTCGCCGAACTCAGCAGCAGCGCACTGCCGACGGCGCCGGCCTGGGTGGCGGAGAGCGGAAGGCCCGAGTCGAGTCTGCCGACGGTGGTCGGCAGCAGATACGGGGCGAGGTACCCGGCCGTGAAAAGGGCGACGAGGGGCCAGGGGGTGGTGCGGGGGGCGAACACGGGCGTTCCCAGGGCATGCGAAAGGAGCGGTGGAGGAGGGGGGTTGGGCGACGACCGTCGACGGACAGGAACGCGCGGGCAATTTGTATCAAGCAAGTAGTCGTACGAGTTAACCCGGAGGGTGTGATGTGGCGCACGTTGCGTTTGGTGCGGTGAAGTCCGGGTAGACGAGGGCCTTTCGCGAGGTGGCGTGCGGGTTCCGCTAGCGCCAGCGCACCGATCCGGCCCCCGGAACCGTCGCCTCCACCTTCGCCCGGATCTCCCGCATCACCGCGACGATCCGCTCCTCGTGCTCCGGCGTGAGCCGGGCCACCGGCACCGAACAGCTGATCGCGTCCAGTGCGGGGGTGTCGTAGCGCAGCGCGAACCCGAAGCCGACGATGCCGGTCACGCCCTCCTCGCGGTCCACGGACCAGCCGCGGGCCCGGACCCGGGCCAGGCCGGCCGTGAGGGACTCCCGGCTGGTGTGCGTGTTCGGGGTCAGCGCCTCGTACGGCCCCTCGGGCAGTTCCGCATCCGGGCGTTGTGCCAGCAGGGCCTTGCCCAGCGCCCCGGCGTGCGCGGGCAGGCGGCGCCCCACCCGGCTGATCGTGCGCAGGTACTCGTGCGACTCCCGCGTCGCCAGGTACGCCACGTCCCGGCCGTCCAGCCGCCCCATGTGGATCGTCTCGCCGAGCGCCTCGGACGCCTCGTCGAGATATGGCCGTACGACCCGGACCCGCGGGTCGGAGTCGAGGTAACCGGTGCCGGTGAGCAGGGCGTGGATGCCGATGCCGTACAGGGAGCCGGTGACGTCCGTGCGGACCCAGCCGCGCGAGATCAGGGTCTGGAGCAGCGCGTACATCGAGCTGCGCGGCACGCCGAGTTCGTCGGCCAGCTCCTGGAGCCGGGCCGGGCGGTCGCCGCGCGCCGCGAGGAGTTCCAGCAGCTCGACCGTGCGGGCCGCGGACTTCACTTCACGGACGCCCCCTGTGTCTGACATGCGCCGATCGTAATCGGACCACCCCGCGCGGTTGACGTTCGCGTACTCAACCACCATTCTCATACATAAATGACGTCTACATAAGGAGATGGCGAGGGGATGACCGAGGAGATGACGGTGAGCGCCGGCCCGGACGGGGTGGCGCACCGCCTGCGGGAGGGCATGGCCGGCGGCGTGCTGTCGTTCCCGCTGACCAGCTTCCGCGACGACGGCAGCCTCGATCCGGAGGGCTTCCGCGCCTACGTCGCGGACCGGCTCGCCGCCTCGCCCGGCGCCGTCTTCCCAGCCTGCGGCACCGGCGAGTTCTTCTCGCTCGACGAGGACGAGTACCGGCAGGTCGTCGCCATCACGGTCGAGGAGGCGGCGGGCCGCGTACCCGTCGTCGCGGGCATCGGCTACGGCTGGGCGCAGGCCGTCCGGTTCGCCCGCATCGCCGAGGACGCCGGGGCCGACGCCCTCCTCGTGCTGCCGCACTACCTCGTCGCCGCCCCGCAGGACGGCCTGGTCGCCCAGCTGGAACAGATCGCCGCCCGCACCCGGCTGCCCCTGATCGCCTACCAGCGCGGCCAGGTCGCGTTCACCGCCGAGTCGCTCAAGCGCATCGCGGCCCTGCCAGGTGTCATCGGCCTCAAGGACGGCCACAGCGACCTCGACCGGCTCCAGCGCCTCACCCTCGCCGCGCCCGAGGACTTCCTGTTCTTCAACGGCGCCGCCACCGCCGAGATCCAGGCCCGCGCCTACGCCACCGTCGGCGTCCCCGCCTACTCGTCCGCCGTGCACGCCTTCGCCCCCGAGATCGCCGGCGCCTTCTTCGCCGCCCTGCGCGACGGTGACCACGGCACCGTCGACAAGCTGCTGCGCGGCTTCTACGTCCCGCTCGTCGAACTGCGCGACCGCGTCCCCGGGTACGCCGTGTCGCTGGTGAAGGCGGCGGCCCGGCTGCGCGGCCACGCCGTGGGCCCCGTACGCGCCCCGCTCACCGACCCCTCGCCCGCCGACCAGGCCGCCCTCACCGCCCTCCTCGCCACGGGACTCGACCTCGTAGGAGCCGCCCTGTGAACCTCGCCATCACCGACGTGCGGCTGACGCCGATCCTGGTCGCGGACCCGCCGCTGCTCAACACACAGGGCGTGCACCAGCCGTACACGCCCCGGCTGGTCGTCGAGGTCGTCACGGCGGACGGGGTCACGGGCGTGGGGGAGACCTACGGCGACACCAAGTACCTGGAGCTGGCCCGGCCCTTCGCCGAGCGGCTGAAGGGACGGCCGGTCAGCGATCTGAACGGGCTGTTCACGCTCGCGGACCAGGTCGCGGTGGACGCCTCCCGGGTCGAGAACGCCGTCGACGTCGGCGGGCTGCGCGGCGTCCAGACCGCCGACAAGCTGCGCCTTTCCGTCGTCTCCGCGTTCGAGGTCGCCTGCCTCGACGCCCTCGGCAAGGCCCTCGGGCTGCCCGTGCACGCGCTGCTGGGCGGCAAGGTGCGCGACGCCGTCGAGTACAGCGCGTACCTGTTCTACAAGTGGGCCTCTCACCCGGATGGCGTCACCTGCGAGAAGGACGACTGGGGAGCCGCCGTCGACCCGGCCGGGGTGGTGGAACAGGCCCGCCGGTTCACCGAGCGGTACGGCTTCACCTCCTTCAAGCTCAAGGGTGGCGTCTTCCCGCCCGACGAGGAGATCGCGGCGGTCCGGGCGCTCGCCGAGGCGTTCCCCGGGCACCCGCTGCGGCTCGACCCCAACGGCGCCTGGTCCCTTCAGACCTCGCTGAAGGTGGCGCGGGAACTCGGGGACGTCCTGGAGTACCTGGAGGACCCGACCCTCGGCACCCCGGCCATGGCCGAGGTCGCCGAGCGGACCGGGGTGCCCCTCGCCACCAACATGTGCGTGACGACCTTCGCCGAGATCAAGGAGGCGTTCACCGCGGGCGCGGTCCAGGTGGTGCTCTCGGATCACCACTACTGGGGCGGACTGCGCAACACCCAGCAGCTCGCCGCCGTCTGCCGCACCTTCGGCGTCGGCGTGTCGATGCACTCCAACACCCACCTGGGCATCTCGCTCGCGGCGATGACCCACGTGGCGGCCACGGTCCCGGACCTCCACCACGCCTGCGACTCCCACTACCCCTGGCAGTCCGAGGACGTGCTCACCGAGCGGCTCGCCTTCGAGGGCGGCAGGGTGACCGTGTCGGACGCGCCCGGGCTCGGCGTGGAGCTCGACCGTGAGCGGCTGGCCGTACTGCACCGGCGGTGGCTGGATGACGACGGTGCGCTGCGGGACCGCGACGACGCGGCGGCCATGCGGGTCGCCGACCCGGAGTGGGTGACGCCCTCGATGCCCCGCTGGTAGCCCCGGCTCTCCGGGCGCCCAGGGGGCGCGCGGGGGCCGGTGCGAGCTGACGGAACGGGTGGGCCCGGCGTGATCGGCGTCACGTTGTCGGTGGTGTGGTGCACACTGGCCTGATCCGCACCACGTCAGGGAGCGCATCGTGATCGCGTCCACCGCCCCGGCAGGAAAGGGCCCGGCCGGAAAGGGATCGCACCGCCAGAGCCAGGTCGATCCCCTCGCCCCGCTGCGCGCGCCGGACGACCCGCCCTGGGACGTCTACCTCACCGGCACCGTCTTCCTCGACATCATCTTCACCGGGCTCGACTCCGCCCCGGTGCGCGGGACCGAGTCCTGGGCACGCGGGATGGGGTCGAGCCCCGGCGGCGTCGCCAACATGGCCACCGCCCTGGCCCGTCTCGGCCTGCGGACGTCCCTCGCGGCGGCCTTCGGCGACGACCACTACGGCGACTACTGCTGGGACGCCCTGGAGCACGGCGAGGGCATCGACCTCTCCCCGTCGCGCACGGTGCCCGGCTGGCACTCCCCGGTGACGGTCTCCATGGCCTACGAGGGGGAGCGCACGATGGTCTCGCACGGCCACGAGCCGCCCCCGGAGGAGCCCGCCCCCGAGTGCCCGCCCCGCGCGCGTGCCGCCGTCGCCTCCCTCGCCCCCGGCGTGAGCGCGCCCTGGATCGCCCAGGCCGCGAGCAAGGGCACCCGGGTCTTCGGCGACGTCGGCTGGGACGACACCGGCGCGTGGGACCTGGCGGCGCTGTCCGACCTGCGGCACTGCGAGGCATTCCTGCCGAACGCGGAGGAGGCCATGCGGTACACGGGCGCGGACTGTCCCAGGGCAGCGGCGCACGCGCTGACCGACTACGTGCCGCTCGCGGTGGTCACTCTCGGGGCGGACGGGGCGTACGCGGTGGACCGGCGTACGGGGGAGACGGCGGAGGTGCCGGCGATCGAGGTCGAGGCGCTCGATCCGACCGGGGCGGGGGACGTGTTCGTCGCCGGGTTCGTGACCGGGACGCTGGCGGACTGGCCGCTGGCGGACCGGCTGGCCTTCGCCGGCCTGACGGCGGCGCTGTCGGTGCAGGAGTTCGGCGGGTCGTTGTCGGCGCCGGGGTGGTCGGAGATCGCGGCGTGGTGGCGCAGGGTGCAGTCGGTGGAGGGGCAGGATCCGGAGGCCTTGCAGCGGTACGGGTTCCTGGCGGGGCTGGTGTCGGAGGAGTTGGTGAGGCCCTGGCCGTTGCGGCGTGCTGTACCGACGATCGGCTTCCGGCGCTCGGCGTGACGCTGTGGCCGCCCGGAGCCCTGGTGGAAACCCCGCCCCCAAAACCCCTACGGCGTTGTCAGTCCCCCGTCGTACCCTGGGAATCGCGAGGCCGCCCTCAGCTACGCGGCCGTGAAGAGGAGGAACCGCAGGCCTTCAGCGCCGGCCCATGACTCAGACACCGACAGCTCACACCCCCGCGCAGGAGCAGGCGAGAGCACAGTTCACCGTCCCCGCTCAGCACCCCATGGTGACCGTGCTGGGTTCCGGCGACGCCCTCCTGCGCGTGATCGAGAAGGCCTTCCCGGCGGCCGACATCCATGTCCGGGGCAATGAGATCAGCGCGGTCGGCGACCCCGTGGACGTCGCCCTCATCGCCCGCGTGTTCGACGAGATGATGCTGGTGCTCCGCACCGGACAGCCGATGACGGAGGACGCAGTGGAACGCTCGATCGCCATGCTCAAGGCGAGCGAGAACGGGGAGAGCGACGGCCAGGAGACCCCGGCCCAGGTGCTCACGCAGAACATCCTGTCCTCGCGAGGCCGCACGATCCGCCCCAAGACGCTCAACCAGAAGCGCTACGTGGACGCGATCGACAAGCACACGATCGTCTTCGGCATCGGGCCGGCGGGTACCGGCAAGACGTACCTGGCGATGGCCAAGGCCGTCCAGGCCCTGCAGTCCAAGCAGGTCAACCGCATCATCCTGACCCGCCCGGCGGTCGAGGCCGGAGAGCGGCTCGGATTCCTCCCGGGCACGCTCTACGAGAAGATCGACCCGTACCTGCGCCCGCTCTACGACGCGCTGCACGACATGCTCGACCCGGACTCCATCCCACGGCTGATGGCGGCGGGCACGATCGAGGTCGCGCCGCTCGCCTACATGCGCGGCCGCACGCTCAACGACGCCTTCATCATCCTGGACGAGGCCCAGAACACGAGCCCCGAGCAGATGAAGATGTTCCTCACCCGCCTCGGCTTCGACTCGAAGATCGTGATCACGGGTGACGTGACGCAGGTCGACCTCCCGGACGGGACGAAGAGCGGTCTGCGGCAGGTGCAGGACATCCTGGACGGCGTCGAGGACGTCCACTTCTCCCGGCTGTCGTCCCACGATGTCGTCCGGCACAAGCTGGTGGGCCGTATCGTCGACGCGTACGAGCAGTACGACACCAAGCACGGCACCCAGAACGGCGCGCACAAGAGCCGAGGCAAGTCCGGGCACAAGGGGAAGTAGACAAGCACCACACCATGTCGATCGACGTCAACAACGAGTCCGGCACCGAGGTCGACGAGCAGGCGATCCTCGACATCGCCCGCTACGCGCTGGCGCGGATGCGCATCCACCCACTCTCCGAGCTCTCGGTGATCGTCGTGGACGCCGACGCCATGGAGCAGCTCCACATCCAGTGGATGGACCTGCCGGGCCCCACGGATGTCATGTCCTTCCCGATGGACGAGCTGCGCCCGCCGTCCAAGGACGACGACGAGCCGCCGCAGGGGCTGCTCGGCGACATCGTGCTGTGCCCCGAGGTCGCGGAGAAGCAGGGCAGGGAAGCGGACACGCAGCACTCCATGGACGAGGAGCTCCAGCTCCTCACCGTCCACGGCGTGCTGCACCTGCTCGGCTACGACCACGAGGAACCGGACGAGAAGGCCGAGATGTTCGGCCTCCAGGCGGCCATCGTGGACGGCTGGCGCGCGGAGCGGGGCCTGACCGGCCCGTCCCCGGCGCCGACGGTCTCGTAGCGCCGCCGATGAGTCCGCAACTGGCCCTGGGTGCGGTCGCCCTGGTCGTCGTGGCCTGGCTCGCCGCCTGCGCGGAGGCGGGCCTCGCGCGCGTCTCCAGCTTCCGTGCGGAGGAGGCCGTGCGCTCCGGCCGCCGGGGCAGCGCCAAGCTGTCCCAGGTCGCCGCCGACCCGACCCGCTATCTGAACGTGGCGCTGCTGGTCCGTGTCGCCTGCGAGATGGCCGCCGCCGCGCTGATCACCTACGGCTGCCTGAAGGAGTTCGACGGCACGACCGAGGCCCTCCTGATCGCCATCGCGGTCATGGTCCTCGTGTCGTACGTCGCCGTCGGCGTCTCCCCGCGCACCATCGGCCGCCAGCACCCGCTGAACACGGCGACGCTCTCGGCGTACGTCCTGGTGCCGCTGGCCCGGATCATGGGCCCGATCCCGTCGCTGCTCATCCTCATCGGCAACGCGCTCACCCCCGGCAAGGGCTTCCGGCGCGGCCCGTTCGCCTCCGAGGCGGAGCTGCGCGCGCTGGTCGACCTCGCCGAGAAGGAGTCGCTCATCGAGGACGAGGAGCGCCGCATGGTGCACTCGGTCTTCGAGCTGGGCGACACCCTCGTCCGCGAGGTCATGGTCCCGCGCACGGACCTGGTGGTCATCGAGCGCTACAAGACCATCCGCCAGGCCCTCACCCTCGCCCTGCGCTCCGGCTTCTCGCGGATCCCGGTGACCGGCGAGAGCGAGGACGACATCGTCGGGATCGTGTATCTGAAGGACCTGGTCCGCAAGACGCACATCAGCCGCGACGCCGAGTCCGAGCAGGTGTCCACGGCGATGCGCCCGGCGTTCTTCGTGCCCGACACCAAGAACGCGGGCGACCTGCTGCGCGAGATGCAGAAGGAACGCAACCACGTCGCCGTCGCCGTCGACGAGTACGGCGGCACCGCCGGCATCGTCACCATCGAGGACATCCTCGAGGAGATCGTCGGCGAGATCACCGACGAGTACGACCGCGAACTGCCGCCGGTGGAGGACCTCGGCAAGGACCGCTACCGGGTCACCGCCCGCCTGGACATCGGCGACCTGGGCGAGCTGTACGGCCTGGAGGCGTTCGACGACGAGGACGTCGAGACGGTCGGCGGTCTGCTGGCGAAGGCGCTGGGCCGGGTTCCCATCGCCGGTGCCTCGTCCGTCGTCGGCCTCCCCGACGGCCGGGAACTGCGTCTGACCGCGGAGGCCGCGGCCGGCCGGAGGAACAAGATCGTGACGGTGCTGGTGGAGCCGGTGGACCCGGCGGATCTCCCATCGGACGAGGAGGAGAAGCCGGAATGACTCCGCAGGAACTGCGCGCGTTCTGCCTGTCGTTCAACGCGGCGGTCGAGGACTTCCCGTTCAGCCCGGAGATCTCGGTCTTCAAGGTCCAGGGCAAGCTCTTCGCCCTGTCGCACCTCGACGCGCGTCCCCTGAAGGTCAACCTCAAGTGCGACCCGGACGACGCGATCCGGCTGCGCCGTGAGCACGAGGGGTTCATCGTCCCCGGCTGGCACATGAACAAGCGGCACTGGAACACGGTCACGTGCGACGGGGGACTCCCGGACCGGCTGGTCCGGGAGCTCGTCGAGGACTCCTACGACCTCGTCGTCGCGGGCCTGCCGCGAGCGGACCGCCTGCGCCTCGACCGGTCCTGACGCTTACGTATGCTCAGACCATGACCGACAGCAGCGCGCTCGACCCCGAGGACCGCAAGATCGTCACCCTGGCCCGTTCCGCACGGGCCCGCAACGGTGTGCCCGAGGGCGCGGCCGTACGGGACGAGACCGGACGTACGTATGTCGCGGGGACCGTGGCCCTCGACTCCCTGAAGCTCAGTGCCCTCCGGACGGCGGTGGCGATGGCGGTGGCCTCGGGTGCGCAGTCCCTGGAGGCCGCTGCCGTGGTGACGGAGGCGGAGACCGCGTCCGACGAGGACCGGGCGGCGGTACGGGATCTCGGTGGCGCGCAGACGCCGGTGTTGGTGGCCGGGCCCGACGGGACGGTCCGGACGACCGTGACGGCCGGCTGAAGTCCGGTGTAACCGGCGGTAATTAGGCGCGAATTCAACCTTGCCGCCGTCTGCCCCAGGCGCATCAATGGGAACCGTAAGTTCCGACGGACCGTCAGGTTCGGCGCTCGTGTGACGTGCCCGCACTCACCCGCCGAGCGTCCCCCCACACGGAAACGGAGCCGGAATCCCATGAGACGCAAGCGAATCGCAGCAGGCGCGGCCCTGGCGGCCGGGGCCCTCGCGGTCACCGGGCTCGCCTTCGCCCCCGCCGCACTCGCCGTCACCCCGCAGACGGCGACGATCAGCGCCGACTGCGGCACCTTCGGCAGCGGCGAGGCCACGCTCACGGCCACGCAGGACGGCACCGCCGCCACCGTCACCGTCAAGTCCTCCGCGATCACCGCGCCGATCGCCCTCGGCGAGGACTCGATCGCGTCCACCCTCACTCTGGTGAAGTCCGGCGGCGGCACCGTCGACTTCACCGGCACTCAGAACCCGGCGATGTCCGCCGGCGCCCCCGTCGAGGTCGGCCCCCTCAGCGGCACCGTGGCCTCCGGCGACAGCCTGGAGGCCTTCGGCGGCTCGCTGAGGATGACCGTCTTCGGCATCACCATCACCTGCACGGCGACCGGGCCGCAGTCGCCGGGCCCGTTCGTGTTCGACTGATCCCGGCCGGGCCGGGCGCGAGCTACAGCGCGTCCGGCCCGCGTTCGCCCGTCCGCACCCGCACGATCGTGTCCACGGGCAGCGCCCACACCTTGCCGTCGCCGATCTTGCCGGTGTGCGCGGCCTTCACGACCGCGTCGATGACGGCCTCGGCGTCCGCGTCCTCGACGACGACCTCGATCCGGACCTTCGGCACCAGGTCGACCTGGTACTCGGCGCCGCGGTACACCTCGGTGTGGCCGCGCTGCCGGCCGTAGCCGCTGGCCTCGCTCACGGTCAGGCCCTGCACGCCGAGTTCCTGCAAGGCGTTCTTGATCTCGTCGAGGCGGTACGGCTTGACGATCGCGGTGATGAGCTTCATGCCTGGGGGGTGACCTTCTGGGCGGAGGGGACGACGGAGGAGGAGACCGGGGCGCCGTGGCCCAGGACCCCGTGATCGTAGGCCGTCTCGGCGTGCACCGTAAGGTCCAGGCCCGTCTGCTCCTGCTCCTCGCTCGCGCGCAGGCCCATCGTGGCGTCGATCAGCTTGCCGATCCCGTACGTCACACCGAACGCGTACACCGCCACCACGACCACGGCCAGCAGCTGCTTGCCGAGCTGGCCGAGGCCGCCGCCGTAGAGGAGGCCCTCGGCGCCGCCGGTCATCGACTCCACGGCGAAGACGCCGATGAGGAGCGTGCCGATGATCCCGCCGACCAGGTGGACGCCGACGACGTCGAGGGAGTCGTCGTAGTTCAGCTTGAACTTCCAGCTCACGGCGTACGAGCAGACGGCACCGGCGGTGAGGCCGACGACCAGGGCGCCGAGCAGGGAGACCGAGCCGCAGGACGGGGTGATGGCGACCAGGCCGGCGACCGCGCCGGACGCGGCGCCCAGGGTCGTGGGGTGGCCGTCGCGCTTCTGCTCGACGAAGAGCCAGCCGAGCAGGCCGGTGCAGCCCGCGGCGAGGGTGTTGAGGAACGCGGCGGCCGCGAGGCCGTTGGCGCCGAGGGCGGACCCGGCGTTGAAGCCGAACCAGCCGAACCAGAGCAGACCGGCGCCGAGCATCACCATGGGCAGGTTGTGCGGGCGCATGGCGTCCTTCTTGAAGCCCAGTCGCGGGCCCAGGACCAGGCACAACGCCAGGCCCGAGGCGCCGGAGACGATCTCCACGGGCAGACCGCCGGCGAAGTCCAGGGCACCGAGCTTCTCCAGGATCCAGCCGCCCGGGCCCCAGACCCAGTGTGCGACCGGAACGTATACGAGCAGCGCCCACACCGGCACGAAGACCAGCCACGCCCCGAACTTCGCCCGGTCGGCGACCGCGCCGCTGACCAGGGCGGCCGTGATGATCGCGAAGGTGAGCTGGAAGGTGGCGAAGAGGAGGGTGGGGACCGTCCCCTGGAGGCTGTCCGGGCCGAGGCCGCTCATGCCCGCGTGGTCGAGGCCGCCGATGAGCCCGCCCGCGGTGTCCTCGCCGAAGGCGAGGGAGTACCCGGCGGCCAGCCACACCACGGTCACCAGGGCGATCGACACGAAGCTCATCATCAGCATGTTGAGCACGCTCTTCGTGCGGACCATGCCGCCGTAGAACAGGGCCAGGCCCGGGGTCATCAGCAGGACGAGAGCGGTGGCGGCGAGCAGCCAGGCGGTGTCGCCGGTGTCGGCGCTTGCGGCGGCCAGAGGCACGGTGTCTCCAACGAGGTGGGGCTCCGGGGGCTCGTCAGAGGTTCACCGGCCTGCGTTTCCGGTTGCGTACGGGTGTGTTTCCGTGACGTTTCGTTGCTTGCGGGTTTCGTGAACCTCACGGCGCGGGCGGCGTTCGGGCGCCTGTGCGGCAGGGGTCTGTGGATCAGGGAGAATGGGCGCCATGAGCGTTCGTACCCAGTCATCCGAAGAGCCGGCCGAGGCTGTCCACAGGGCCGGCTTCGCCTGCTTCGTGGGCCGCCCCAACGCGGGCAAGTCCACCCTCACGAATGCTCTGGTCGGCCAGAAGGTGGCGATCACGGCGAACCAGCCGCAGACGACGCGGCACACCGTGCGGGGCATCGTGCACCGCCCGGACGCCCAGCTGATCCTGGTCGACACCCCGGGGCTGCACAAGCCGCGCACGCTGCTGGGCGAGCGGCTGAACGACGTCGTGCGCACGACGTGGGCCGAGGTCGACGTGATCGGCTTCTGCCTGCCGGCGAACGAGAAGCTCGGCCCCGGTGACCGCTTCATCGCGAAGGAACTGGCGTCCATCAAGAAGACGCCGAAGATCGCCATCGTCACCAAGACCGACCTGGTGGACAGCAAGACGCTCGCCGAGCAGCTCATCGCGATCGACCAGCTCGGCAAGGAGCTGGGCTTCGAGTGGGCGGAGATCGTCCCGGTGTCGGCGGTCGGCGACCAGCAGGTGGACCTGCTGGCCGATCTGCTCGTCCCGCTCCTCCCTCAGGGCCCGGCGCTCTATCCCGAGGGTGACCTGACCGACGAGCCCGAGCAGGTCATGATCGCGGAGCTGATCCGCGAGGCCGCGCTGGAGGGCGTCCGCGACGAGCTCCCGCACTCCATCGCCGTCGTCGTCGAGGAGATGCTCCCCCGCGAGGACCGCCCCGCCGACAAGCCCCTGCTCGACATCCACGCCTTCGTCTACATCGAGCGCCCCAGTCAGAAGGGCATCATCATCGGCCCCAAGGGCAAGCGCCTGAAGGAAGTCGGCATCAAGTCCCGCAAGCAGATCGAGGCCCTGCTCGGTACACCCGTGTTCCTGGACCTGCACGTGAAGGTCGCGAAGGACTGGCAGCGGGATCCGCGGCAGTTGCGCAAGCTGGGGTTCTGAGCTTTCAAAGCGCGCTATAACGCCGTCGCCAGGCTCGCCCAGACCGCGTTTCCGCCGGTGAGGGGCGAGCGCGTGACTCCCCAGCTGTCGGCTATCTCGCGGACGAGCAGCAGGCCGCGGCCGCCCTCGTCGTCGAGGCCGGGGCAGCGGTCGGGGATGCCGCGGCCCGTGAGGTCGCCGTCGTGCACCTCCAGGCGGAAACGCTCCGCCGTCATCCGGCCGACGCCGCACAGGACCCACTCGCCGGGCGTGTGCAGCACGGCGTTGGTCACCAGCTCGGACACCAGCAGGACGGCGTTCGCGCACACCTCGTCGGGCACCTGCCACGAGGCCAGCCGCGCCTGCGTGGCATGACGGGCCACTCTGACGCTGGTCCGGTGGGACGGCAGCTCCAGCCAGTGCGTGCGGCCCGGGCGCACCGCGTCCAGGAACCGGGGGGTGGAAGTCGTGTGGGGGGACACGGCGTTCGCCTTCCGTGGGGGGTGGGCGCAGTCGAGGAAGGGGCGAGGCGCGAATCAGACCGTCCGGAAAGGGGAGTTGGGGGTTCCGGTGCCCTGTTCCCACGAGTAACTATGCTCGCAGAGCAGTTCACGCTGCAACCATCTGCCTGATAATTTCAGGTGGAAGGTATCGCTGCTCCGGGTCGCTTGGCGGAACGATCAAGTCCCTGTCAGGCTTGCGCCGGTGACGACCCCTCGGGAGGCACGGCGTGAGCGACGCGCGATCAGGCACCGGCGCCGGCGCGCCCACCGTTCTCCGCATGATCCTGGGACGCCGTCTCCAGGAGGCCCGGCAGACCGCGGGCCTCTCCCTCGACGAAGCCGCCAAGGCCCTGCGCGTCACCCCGCTGACCATCCGCCGCCTGGAGAAGGCCGAGGTCGGTCTGAAGATCCTCTACGTCGAGAAGCTGCTCCAGACCTACGGGGCGGAGCAGCAGGAGATCGACGAGTTCGTCACCCTGGCCGAGCGGGCCAACGAGCCCGGCTGGTGGCACCCGTACCGCGATGTGATGCCCTCCTGGTTCACCGCCTACGTCAGTCTGGAGACCGGCGCGAGAACACTGCGCACCTATGAGCCGCAGTACGTCACCGGCCTGCTCCAGACACCCGGGTACGCGCGTGCCGTGCTGCGCGGAGGCTTCCCGAACGACAACGACGAGGACCTGCAGCGGCGCGTGGAGCTGCGGCTGCGCCGCCAGAGCCTGCTCACCAAGCCGGACGCGCCCACGCTGTGGGTGGTGATGGAGGAGGCCGTGCTGCACCGGGTCGTGGGCGGCCCCGAGGTGATGCGCGAGCAGATCGACCGGCTCCTGGAGGCCTCCGAGCTGGACCACGTCAGCGTCGACATCGTGCCGTTCGACGCGGGCGCCCACGTCGGGGCGTGCGCGCCCTTCACCTACTTCCGGTTCGAGGAGCGGGAGCTGCCCGACATCGTCTACAGCGAGATCCTCTCCGCGTCGGTCTACCTCGACCAGCGCGCCGACGTCGTGGCCCATCTGGAGGCCCACAACCGGCTGTCGCTGAAGACCTCGTCCGCGGACAGCAAGGCGCTGTTGAACCGCATGCGGAAGGAGTACTCATGACCATCACCGAGGGCACCGTCTACAACGGGATGCCCGCGTCGGACCTCGGGGAACAGGGCTGGGAACGTCCGTGGAGCGGCCCCAACGGGGGCCAGTGCGTGGAGACCAAGCAACTGGCCGACGGCCGCGTGGCGGTTCGGCAGTCGGCCGATCCCGCCGGCCCCGCGCTGATCTACACGCCCGAGGAGATCACCGCGTTCGTCGCGGGGGTCAAGCAGGGCCTCGCCGACCATCTCACCGGCCACTCGGCCCACTGAGCCCCACCGAGCCGGATCGCACCACCACCCCCCACGAGAGGCACCCCCATGACCCACTCGCAGGCAGCGCGGGACATCGACACCAGCAGGCCGCACTCCGCCCGTATGTACGACTACTACCTCGGCGGCAAGGACCACTTCGAGGTCGACAAGCAGGCGGCCGAGCGGGTCGCCGAGGCCTACCCCGCCATCTTCGTCTGCGCCCGCGAGAACCGGGCCTTCATGCACCGCGCCACCCGGGTCCTCGCCCGCGAGCACGGCATCCGCCAGTGGCTGGACATCGGCACCGGCATCCCCACGAGCCCAACCTGCACCAGGTCGCCCAGTCCGTGGTCCCCGACGCCCGCGTGGTCTACGCCGACAACCGACCCCCTCGTCCTACAAGTACGCCGAGCGCCTGATGCGCAGCACGTCCGAGGGCCGTACGACGTACATA
>KE354063.1 GCA_000415505.1 Streptomyces afghaniensis 772 | reverse complement strand
GGCCGCCACCCGGGAAACCGTCACCCTCGGGAACGCCACCCCGCCCGGACCGCCCGGCCGCCGCGACGCCGGACGGCCGTGACGATCGAGCCCGTGTGCCCTCGTTCACCGTGGTGAGCGTGTACGCCGCCGGCCCGGCCAGCGCCGCGACCAGGCCCAGCCCGGCCGCTCCCAGGGCCAGTCCGCGCCCCAGCCGGCTCGCGAAGATCAGGCCGAGGGCCGCCGTCAGGCCGCCGACCAG
>KE354062.1 GCA_000415505.1 Streptomyces afghaniensis 772 | reverse complement strand
CGGTCGGGGTCGGCCGTTCTGCGAGTACGACCGACCGAGGGCACCGGAATGTGACATGGTCGGTGTCCTCGCAGGTCAGGGCCGATTGTCAGTGGTGGGGTGAACCATGGGGGCATGGCGAGGAGAGCAGCGGGCGGTACGGGTGTGAAGGGCGCGCGGCGACCGGAGATCCGGCTGCCCGCACTGGAGCCGTTCACGGGCGGCGGGCTGGAGCCGGACGGGGACTACGACGGGCTGGAGTTCCGGGCGGCGGATCTCGCGGGGCAGGACGGGTCGGGGGCCCGCTTCCTGGACTGCGCCCTGACGGAGTGCGCGCTGGACGAGGCCGGGCTGCGGCACGCCTCCGTCCTGGACTCGGTCCTCACGGGGCCCCGGGGCGTTGGCACCAATCTCGCCGAGGCGACGCTGCGCGATGTCGAGCTGATCGACGCCCGCCTCGGGGGCACGCAGATGCACGCGGCGGTGCTGGAGCGGGTGCTGATCCGCGGCGGCAAGATCGACTACCTGAACCTGCGCATGGCCCGGCTCAGAGACGTCGTCTTCGAGGGCTGCGTCCTGGTCGAGCCGGACTTCGGCGGTGCCCGCCTGGAGCGCGTGGAGTTCGTGGACTGCGCGCTGAAGGGCGCCGACCTCCACGCGGCGACCCTCAAGGACGTCGACCTGCGCGGTGCCGTGACACTGGAGATCAGCCGCGGCCTGGACCGGCTGGCCGGGGCGGTGATCAGCACGGGCCAACTGCTGGACCTGGCACCGGTGCTGGCGCTGCAGTGGGGGATCAGGGTGGAGGACTGATCACCCGCTCAACTCCCGTACCAGCCCCAGGTTCCCGCCCGTTCCGGGCAGTCGTAGGACTGGTGCAGTGCGATCAGGGCGTTGATCAGGCGCGGGTCCACCTCGTGGCTCAGCAGCCGGTAGTCCTCGGCCACCGCGCGGAAGACGAGATGGGCGCGGCGTGAGGTGTCGCGCCAGATGACGCGGCGCGGCGGTCCGAAGCCGTCGCCGTCTCCCGCCAGCAGAGCCCAGATCAACAACAGCAGGTACACCGGAAAACCAACGGGCCACCACAGCGCCCACCACACCAGCCGGCCCTGGTACCCCTGGAGGGCGGGGCCGGCCACCGGCTCGACGGTCCAGCGCCTGCGGCCCCAGCGGAAGGCGCGGCGGCGCCGCAGCGTGATCAGTCCGAGCGGCGCGCCATGGGGATCCAGCACCTGGTACACCGCCGGGCGCCCGCTCAGCCGGGAACCCAGGGCCTGCTCCGTGACCACGCGGGCGACCGGCGTCCCGTCCTCGGCGCGCAGATGGAAGGCCCGCAGCGAGCGGCGCCGGTCGGGAGCGGGACTGTCGGGGTCACGGCACAGCCGGACGGAGGTGCCCTGCCCCGGTCCGTCGCCGCCGACGACGGCCGGTGGGTGCACCCTGTAGTCCAGCCCGTAGGTCACACGCCCCTGCGTCATGCTCCCGCTCTCCCCGTGTCAGGTACTGATCACGACCAAGGGTGTCACCGCGGTGGTCGGCGCCCGTCAGGAGACCCTGGGGAAACGCGCCTGGAGCGTCCAGATCGCCGGGTTCTCGGCGAGATCGTCATGCAGGTCGGTGAGGTCGGCGATCAGGTCGTGCAGGAAGTCGCGGGACTCCCGGCGCAGTTCGGTGTGGGAGAAGGTCAGGGGAGCTTCCTCCGCCGGCATCCAGTCGGCCTCGATGTCCACCCACCCGAAGCGGCGCTCGAAGAGCATCCGGTCGGTCGACTCGGTGAAGTCCAGCTCCGCCCGCTGCGGCCGGGACGCCCGGGAGCCCGCCGGGTCCCGGTCGATCCGCTCGACGATGTCGCACAGCGCCCACGCGAAGTCGAGCACCGGCACCCATCCCCAGGCTGTGGACAGTTCCCGGTCCTGCTCGGTGTCCGCCAGGTAGACGTCACCGCAGAACAGGTCGTGCCGCAGGGCACGGACGTCCGCACGGCGGTAGTCGGTCTGCGGCGGGTCGGGGAAGCGGTTGGAGAGGGCGTAGCCGATGTCGAGCACGGAGGTGATGGTGTCACGCGCCCGTAGGATCCCGATCGTGGCCCGATCTGTACGTCTTGTCCCCGCGCTGACCGCCGTTCCCGTAGCCCTGGCCCTCACCGCGTGCGGCGGAGTCCACGGCGGCCCGGGCGGATCCGGCGTACGCGACCCGTACTTCCCGAAGGCCGGCAACGGCGGCTACGACGTCACCCACTACGGCCTGCGCGTCGACTACGACCCGAGCGCACACCAGCTCGCCGGCACGGCCACCCTCACCGCACGGGCCACCGAGGCCCTCTCCGCCTTCAACCTCGACCTGCTCGGCCTGGAGGTCGGGGAGGTCACCGTCGGCGGCGAGACCGCCCGCTGGAACCGTGCCGGGCAGGAGCTCACCGTCCGGCCGCGCGAGGATCTCGACGAGGGCGAGACGTTCCGCGTGGCCGTCAGTTACACCGGGGAGCCCGAGACCGTCACCGACCCGGACGGCTCTCGGGAGGGCTGGCTGCGCACGACGGACGGGGCGCTCGCCCTGGGCGAGCCCACCGGGTCGATGACGTGGTTCCCCGGCAACCACCACCCCTCCGACAAGGCGGCCTACGACCTCACGGTGAGCGTGCCGCGGGGGCTGCGGGCCGTGTCCAACGGGGAGTTGCGCGGCGAGCGGACCGCGCGAGGCCGGACGACGTTCACCTGGCGCACCGCCGAGCCGATGGCGAGCTACCTCGCCACGCTCGCGATCGGTGACTTCGACATCAGCCGCTCCACCGCCCGGGACGGTCTGCCCGTGTACACGGCCGTCGACCCCGTGGAGAAGGAGGCGAGCCGCGCGGTCCTCGCGCGCATCCCCGAGGTGCTGCGCTGGGCGGAGCGGCGCTTCGGCCCGTACCCCTTCTCCGCCACCGGCGCGATCGTCGACCGCGCGGTCGGCATCGGCTACGCCCTGGAGACCCAGACGCGCCCCGTCTTCCCCGGCGCCCCCGACATCACCCTCCTCGTCCACGAGGTCGCCCACCAGTGGTACGGCGACTCCGTGACGCCGAAGAGCTGGCGGGACATGTGGCTCAACGAGGGTTTCGCGACGTACGCGGAATGGATGTGGGAGGAGGACCACGGCGGCGAGACGGCGCAGGAGACCTTCGACGCGCTGTACGACCACGGGGAGCAGACCTACGAGGACCTCTGGTCCTTCCCGCCCGCCCAGCCCTCGGACGCCGCGCACCTCTCCGAAGCCCCCGTCTACCAGCGCGGCGCCATGGTCCTCCACAAGGTCCGCCAGGCGGTGGGCGACGAGGTGTTCGGCGACATCCTCCGGGGGTGGGCGGCGGCCCACCGCCATGGGAACGCCGACACGGGCGACTTCACGGCGTACGTCGAGAAGCAGGCGCCCGGGACGGACTTCGACGGGATCTGGGAGGACTGGCTGTACGGGGAGGGGAAGCCACCACCTAGCGCGCGCTGAGTTCCTTGCGGAGCACCGCACACGGGCGCTTCATCTGCAGATCCTCGCGACGGTCGATGACCTCGTAGCCGAGGGCGGTCCAGAAGGCCAGGGCCTTCGGGTTGTTGTCGAGGACGGCGAGGCGCACGGCGCTGCGGTCCGCCGTGCGGAAGCGGTCCTCCACGAGGGTGGCCAGGCGGCGGCCATGGCCCTGGCCGTGCAGGCGGGCGTCCACCAGCAGGAGGCCGATCCACGGGTCCGGGTCGGCGGGGTCGGGGTGGTGGGCGAGGGTGATCGCGATCCCGGTCAGGTGGCCGAAGCTGCGGGCGAGCAGGACGTCGGTGCCGGGCTGGGACCATTCCTCCGACAGGGCGTGCGCCACCTGCTCCGGGCGGATGTCGTGCGGGTCGGGGAAGTCGCCGGTGAGGGTGTGGAACGCGTGGTTGGAGGCGTGGAGGGCCGTGAGCTCCGCGAGGAGGGGTTCGGGGAGGGGGCGGCCGGGGGTGGTGGGAGCAGGGGTTCGAGGATCACGTCGGGAACGTATCTCGGGCGGGGCGGAGGGGCGCGGACGAGGACGGCGAAGCCCCCGGGCCGATGGACCGGCGCCGGGGGCTTCTGCCACAGGTGAGGGCGTCCGTCAGACGTTCACACCGAAGTCCTGGGCGATGCCGACCAGGCCCGAGGCGTAGCCCTGGCCGACCGCGCGGAACTTCCACTCCGCGCCGTTGCGGTACAGCTCGCCGAAGACCATGGCCGTCTCCGTGGCGGCGTCCTCCGACAGGTCGTAGCGGGCGATCTCGGCGCCGCCGGCCTGGTTGACGATGCGGATGTAGGCGTTGCGGACCTGGCCGAAGTTCTGCGAGCGGTTCTCGGCGTCGTAGATGGACACCGGGAAGACGATCTTGTCGATGTCCGCCGGGAGGGCGGCGAGGTTCACGTTGATCGCCTCGTCGTCGCCGGCGCCCTCACCCGTGCGGTTGTCACCGGTGTGGACGATGGAGTTGTCCGGGGTCTGCTTGTTGTTGAAGAAGACGAAGTGGGCGTCCGAGTAGACCTTGCCCTGCGTGTTGACCGCGATCGCGGACGCGTCGAGGTCGAAGTCCGTGCCGGTGGTGGTGCGGACGTCCCAGCCGAGGCCCACGGTGACGGCGGTCAGGCCCGGAGCCTCCTTGGTGAGCGAGACGTTGCCACCCTTGGACAGGCTTACAGCCATTGTTGGGAGTCCCTTCCCTCGTTTACGTACGGCAAAGAAGCTACAGCTACCCCCATGAACGTGGAGAGGGGTACGCGAGGTTCCAGGTCCTTTACTTTCTTTACGCGCGATTATTCGGGTGACGTGGACCGGTCAGGAGCGGGAACATGGACGGCATGTCTGGTCCCCACGTCATCCGCGGCTCCGTCTCCCTGCCCGAGGCCGAGCTCATGTGGCGTTTCTCGCGGTCGTCGGGGCCGGGCGGGCAGCACGTCAACACCAGTGACTCGAAGGTGGAGCTCGGCTTCGACCTGGCGAGGACCGAGGCGCTGCCCGAGGTGTGGAAGAAGCGGGCGCTGGAGCGGCTGGCCGGGCGCCTGGTCGACGGGGTCGTCACCGTACGTTCCTCCGAGCACCGCTCCCAGTGGCGCAACCGCGAGGCCGCCGCCGTCCGCCTCGCCGCGCTCCTGGCCGAGGCCACCGCACCCCCGCCCAAGCCCCGCAAGCCGACCCGGATCCCCCGGGGCATCAACGAGCGGCGGCTGCGCGAGAAGAAGCAGCGCTCGGAGACCAAGCGGGGGCGTTCCGCGCAGAACTGGAACTAGTCCAGTTCCAGCACGCCTACCGTCTCGCCCTCGCTGACCTCCCCGTTCGGGCGGAAGCCGAGCCCCAGGTAGAAGCCCTCCGGGCCGTCGGGGCCGGGATGCCAGGTGACGTAGAACTCCTTGGTGCCGCGTCGGCGCAGTTCCTCCGCGACGGACTCGACGGCGAAACGGCCGTAGCCCCTGCCCTGCTCCCCGGCCGCGATGTTCAGCCGCCACAGGCCCGAGCGCAGCACGCTGCCGTCCTCGTACCAGTCGATGTCGATGAAGGCCATGAGGAAGCCGACCGGACGGTCGCCGTCGACGACCAGACGGGGCCAGGCGACCCCGGGATGCACATAGGCCTCGGCGAGGGACTTCACGACCGGGGAGACCGCGTGTTCCTGGTCGGGGCGGACGCGGATGCCGAGCGCGGCGCCGAGGTTCCGGGCGGTGATCTCTTCGAGGCGAAGGCCCGTCGTTGTCATGCGCGCACCCTAGGCGTGCCGAATCACCCCGGGCCACCGGGTTTCCGCCCTACCCCAAATGCCGGTACCGCCCCCGGAAGTACGTCAGCGGCCCGCCGTCCGCGCTCGGGACCCGGGCCGTCAGGACGCGGCCGATGACCAGGGTGTGGTCGCCGGCCCGGACCCGCTGCTCGGTGCGGCACTCCAGGACGGCCAGGGCGCCGCCGACCAGGGGCGCGTCGGTGTACTCGCCGCGCGTGTACGGGATGTCCGCGAAGAGCAGACGGTCGCTGACGCGGCCCTTCATCGCGAACCGGCCCGCGATGTGCCGCTGGCTCTCGGAGAGGACCGAGACCGCCCACAGGGGCTGCTCGTCGAGCAGCTCGTCCATGCGGGAGCCCTCGCGCAGGCTCACCAGCACCAGGGGCGGGTCCAGGGACACCGACATGAAGGCCGTGGCCGTCATGCCCACGTCCTCGCTGCCCGGCGCCGAGGGGTCGTCCGGGTCGAGCGGCGGCTCCTGCGCGGTCACCAGGACCACGCCTGAGGCCAGCCGGGACATGGCGGCGCGGAACTCGTCGTTGCTCACCCCCTCAGCATGCCCGGAGGCGGGCGGCGGCATGATCGGGGACGTGGCAGTGGGAGTGTTCGGCACGCCCGAAACGCTAATCTCCATCTCCGGCGCCCCGCATCGGGCTCCCGCCCGATCACGGTCCTAGGACTCCCGACGGACTGCCGAAGGCCGCGGCGGAAAATATGTGCGCAACCTGACAAAGTTTGCGTTCGGTAGCCGCACGTGAAGAACGCAGAAACTCCACTCAATTGTTCAGGTTTGCCTGTGACTTGAGTCACAAGGGGCAGGAATTGTTGACCCTGTGTACCGAGTGGGCAGCGCGCTGTGATTCAGTGGCTGGGAAGCTGCCAGGACGATACGCCGATGAGAACCCTTGATTCGCTGCGAGGTCTCGGGGGGAGGGCGAGCATGGAGACCGAGTCGGAGCCCTACGTCCGCCTTGCCTCCCTGCGGCAACTGCACCAGGTCATGGCCGACATGAACACGGCCCGCAGCCTGGCGGACACACTGCAGACCGTCGCGGAGGGCGTCGTCGCCGCCCTCGGGTACGAGCTGGCATGCGTGAACCTCGTACGGCCCGACGGCGATCTCGTCGTCGCAGCCTTCGCCGGGAACCCCGCCGCCGAGGCCCTCATCACCGGCCGCGTCGGCTCGCGCGAGTCCTGGGAACGCCGGCTCGGCATGGGCGAGCACTGGGGCGACCTCGTGTTCATACCGCACACCGAAGGCTGGGTCCTCGACGACGACGACGTCCCGCAGTGGTACACCGACGGCCCCGCCCCCCGCTTCGAGGACGAGTGGCACCCGGCCGACCGGCTCTTCGCCCCGATGTACGCGCCCGGCCCGCAGGGCAGCGCGGCCTGCGGCGAGCTGATCGGCGTGCTGTCCGTGGACCGGCCGCGCAACGGCCGCCGCCCCGGCGCCTGGGGCCGCGAGGCGCTCCAGATGTACGCCTTCCAGGCCGCCATCGCGATCAGCAACGCCCGGCTGCGCGCCAACATGCAGCGGGCGCTCGTCCGGCTGGAGCGCGAGCAGCAGGCGCTGCGGGCCAGTGAGGAAAGCTTCAGGCAGGCCTTCGAGTACGCCCCGTCAGGCATGGCCATCGCAGAGATGGGCGGCGACCAGCACGGCCGGATCCTGCGCACGAACGACGCCCTGTGCCGGCTGCTCGGCCGCCCCGCGTCCGCGATGCGCCGCTACTCGTTCTCCGACCTGGTCCACCCCGAGGACATAGGCACGCTCCTGCGCACCTCCGCCGAGGGCGGCCGGGCCGAGCTCCGCCTCGGCCGCCGGGACGGCACCTACGTCTGGGTCAGCCTGCGCAACAGCGTGGTCGCGGACGCCGCCGACGGCCCGCGCTCCTCCTCACCCACGTCGAGGACATCGAGGAGCGCAAGCGCCGCGAGCTCCAGCTCGCCCACCGCGCCTCCCACGACTCGCTCACGGGCCTGCCGAACTCCGCCGAGCTGCGCTCCCGCCTGTCCGCGCGGCTGTGCCAGCGCGCCACTCCGCACTCCGCCGTCGCCGAGTCCCACGACGCGGCCTACGGTCATCCCGACTTCGACGTGGTCGGGCCCGGCTTCGACTTCCGGCAGGGCGTGGAGCCGTACGACGCCTACGACCACCACGTGCACACCGTCGCCCCGGACGGGGACCACGACGACGGCACGAAGGGCCTCGCCGTCCTCTTCTGCGACCTCGACGGCTTCAAGTCGATCAACGACCGGTTCGGGCACAACGCGGGTGACGCGGTTCTCATCGAGGTCGCCCGGCGGCTGAGCAACGGCGTGCGCGACGGTGACACGGTCGCCCGGCTCGGGGGTGACGAATTCGTCATCCTGGCCGACGGGCTCGGCCGGGCCGACGCGCAGGACCTCGCGGTCCGCCTGCGCAACGAGATCATCCAGCCCATCCGCGCCGAGGGGCGGGCCGTCCGGGTGGGCGCCAGCTTCGGCATCGGATGGGCACACTGTGGAATGACGGCGGACGAAGTGTTGAAATCCGCTGACGAGCGGATGTACGTCGAGAAACGATCTCGTCCCAAACAACACAGACGCGCGGGGTGAACCCCTGGTCAGCGAGTTGATGCGGTCTGAGTCACCCGTTTGGGTCACTGGGAGCGGGTAGGCTCGCGTTCTCACGACCCGTACCGCATGCACCGCACCTGACTGAGGAGACCAAGGGATGACGCCCGGCAACAACGGCGCGAGCACGCCCGAGGACGACGACCCGTTCGGCTATCTCTACGCCGACGGGCAGGCCAACGGAGCCCAGCCGCCGTCCGGGGGCTACGGCTACCCGAACTCGGTCAACCGGGTGCGGGCGGTCGGCACACGCCAGTACGGCCAGCAGCCGCAGGCGAGCCAGACCGCACCGTACGGCCAGGTCCCGCAGCAGAGCGCTCCCGGCCGGCCGAACGCGCACTACGCGGCACCGGAGACGCTGCCCGGCGGCGCGCCGACCGCGCAGCAGCAGGTGCCGGGCGGCGGCGGTGGCGGCCGTGGTGGTCGCGGCCCGAACACCAAGGGCCTGCTGATCGGCGCGATCGCGGTGGTCGCGGCGGTCGTCATCGGCATCGGCGTGGCCATGCTGGGCGGCGAGAAGGACCAGGACAACCCTGACGACCAGGCGGGCACGGCACCGACGCAGTCCCAGAACGCGAAGCCGAGCCCGTCGGCGAGCAGCAGTGGTGCGGCGAGCGAGGAGGATCTCCCGGCTGCCGACGCGAAGACCCTCAGGCTCTCGCCCGGTATGACGACCGCCACGGACGTCAAGGGGGCCAAGGCCGCCGGCGGTGTCTACGTCACGGGGTTCAACCAGGTCGGTGCCTCGGTGACCTGGACCGTCAACGGCATCCCGAAGGCGGGCAAGTACAGCCTGTTCGTCGGCTACAGCGTGCCCGGCAAGGACCAGAACGCCACTCTCACCATCAACGGCACGCCTTCCACCCGACCCGTCGAGCTGAAGAACTGGGCGGGCGGCCCCGAGGGCGATTTCGCGAAGGGCTGGACGAAGACCTACAACTACATCCAGCTCAACAAGGGCACCAACACGATCAAGGTTTCCTGCGAGCAGGGCAACCAGTGTGACGCTCTCCTCGACCAGGTGTGGCTGGTGAAGGGCTGGGTCAAGAGCTGACCTTCAGGCCGCCGACGCCTCGCCGGTCACCGTCACCCTTCCCCGCAACTCCTGGTAATGACCCAGGTCGAACTCCCCGGCCACCGGCGCTGCCACCGTCGCTGCCGACAGGGCCACCGCCCGGGCCAGACGATCCGGCCAGGAGAGGTGTTCGACCAGGCCCGACAGCAGGCCCGCGACCGCCGAGTCGCCCGCGCCCGTCGGGTTGCCTCGTACAGAGGTCGGTGTGGTGGCTCGCCAGCGGCCCTCTCGGGTGGCGGCGAGGAGGCCCTCGGGGCCCAGGGACGCGACGACCGCGCCCGCGCCCCGGCGGCGGGCGTCCTGCGTGGCGCGCAGGGGCTCGTGGGAGCCGGTCAGTTCCGCCAGTTCGTCGGCGTTCGGCTTGATGATGTCCGGGCGGGCCGCGACACCCCGGCGCAGGGGCTCGCCGCTCGTGTCCAGGAGGACCGGGACACCGGCGGCACGGGCCGTACGGACCAGGCCGGCGTACGCACCGACCGGCACGCCCGGCGGCAGGCTGCCGCACAGCGCCACCGCCGAGGCGGACGGCAGCAGGTCCTCGTAGGCCTCCTGGAAGGCCGACCATTCGGCGGGCGTGACCATCGGGCCCGGTTCGTTGAGTTGCGTCGTGTCGCCGGTCTGCTCGTCGACCACGGCGATCGTGCGGCGGGTGGCGCCCGTGACCGGGACCAGCGCGTCCATCACGCCCGGCACCGCCGCGAGCCGCTCCTGCACGACCCGTCCCGTCGCCCCGCCCGTGAAACCGGTCACCGTCACCTCGTGCCCGAGCGCCGCGAGCACCCGGGCGACGTTGACGCCCTTGCCGCCGGGGCGTTCCGTCACCTCGGAGACGCGGTGGGAGGCGTGCGGCCGGAGGGACCGGACGCGGTAGGTGATGTCGAGAGCGGTGTTCAGCGTGACCGTGAGGATCACCTGGGCCGACCTCCCCCGAGAATGCGCTTGCCGCCGTGAACGTTCAGGTAGTCCGATCATGCCAAAGAGACGGCGGTCGGCCCAGTCCTGGAGTCGGCCACCGTCTCCTACTGCGGGACGGATCAGTGCAGTTGGGGACCGACCACCCATGCGCCGCGGCGCATCACGCCCTTGAGCTCGTAGTCCGCGTCCAGGAGCACCAGGTCCGCGTCCTTGCCGGGCTCCAGGGAGCCGATCCGGTCGTCCATGCCGAGGAGGCGGGCCGGGGTGGCCGAGAGAGCCGTCACCGCGTCCTCGACGGACAGGCCGTCGACCGTGACCGCCCGCTTGAACGCGCGGTCCAGGGTGAGGGTCGATCCGGCGATCGTGCCGTCCGCCAGCAGGCGGGCCACGCCGTCCGCGACCTCCACCTCCAGCGGGCCCAGCCAGTAGCGTCCGTCACCGAAACCGGCCGCGTCCATCGCGTCCGTGATGAACGCCACCCGGTCCGCACCCGCGCGGTGGAACGCCAGCTGGAGTGCGGCGGGGTGCAGATGCGTGCCGTCGTTGATCAGCTCGACCGTGATCCGGTCGTCCTCCAGGAGCGCGGCGATGGGGCCGGGGGAGCGGTGACCGAGCGGCGGCATCGCGTTGAAGAGGTGGGTGGCGACCGTCGCGCCCGCGTCGATGGCCTCGACCGTCTGTTCGTACGTCGCGTCGGTGTGGCCGATCGCCGCGATCACGCCGTGTTCGGCCAGGAGGCGTACGGAGTCGGTGCCGCCGGGGAGTTCCGTGGCCAGCGTGACCATCGTCGCCCTGCCCCGGGCCGCGTCGATCAGCTTGCGGACCTCCGCCGGGTCGGGGTCGCGCAGCAGTGCCTCGGAGTGCGCGCCCTTGCGGCAGGGGGAGATGAACGGTCCCTCGAAGTGGATGCCGGCGATCTCGCCCTGCTCGGCCAGCTCGCTCAGCAGGCCCGCGCGCTGGGCGAGGAAGTCCATGTCGCCGGTGACGGTCGAGGCGACCAGGGTGGTCGTGCCGTGCAGGCGGTGGGTGTGGATGCCCTTGAGGATGTCCTCGACCGACCCGGAGGTGAAGGAGGCTCCGCCGCCGCCGTGGTTGTGGATGTCGATGAAGCCGGGGATGACGTAGTGGCCGGTTACGTCGATGACCTGGGCGTTTTCGGGTGCCACTGCCGTGATCCGGGTGCCGTCGATGGTCACCTGGCCGTTTTCGACCGTTCCCGTGGGGAGGACCACGGTTGCGCCGGTGAGGACCGTGGGGTGTCCGGCCGTTGCGGGGTGCGGGTGGTGTGTGGCTGGTCGCGCAGTTCCCCGCGCCCCTGGGGGCGTTGCCATCAGGTGGTTACCTCCGAACGGTCGGTAGACAGCAGAAGATCCCAGGCCAGCAGGCCCGCCCCCAGACAGCCGGCGCTGTCCCCCAGGGCCGCGGGGACGAGTGACGGCTGCTTCTGGAAGGTGATGCGGCGGCGGATGGCTTCCCGTAGCGGGGTGAACAGGGTTTCTCCCGCTTCGGCGAGGCCCCCGCCGATGATCAGGGTGCGTGGATCCAGCAGAGTCAGCGCAGTGACCAGGCCGTCGGCGAGGGCATCGACCGCCCCCTGCCAGACCGTGAGCGCCCTGGGGTCGCGGCGGTCCACCGCCTTCGCGCAGTCCGCCGCGTCCGCGTCCGGGTCGCCGGAGGCCGTCGCCCAGGCCTCGCTCACGGCCGCCGCCGAGGCGAAGCGCTCCAGGCAGCCGTGCTGGCCGCAGGGGCACGGCGTCCCGCCGGGGCGTACGACGATGTGGCCGATCTCGCCCGCGAAGCCGTGCGCGCCCGCCTCGACCCGGCCGTCGACGCCGATGGCGCCCGCGATGCCGGTGCCCAGCGCGACGAACAGGAACCGGTCCGCGCCCCGGCCCGCACCGACCCGGCCCTCGGCGAGGCCGCCGGTGCGCACGTCGTGGCCGAGGGCGACCGGGACGCCCAGCCGTTCCGTCAGCAGGTCGCGCAGGGGGACGTCGCGCCAGCCGAGGTTCGCGGCGTAGGCGGCGACGCCCCGCGCCTCGTCGACGATGCCGGGGACGGCCACGCCGGCGGCCGACGCGGGCGTGCCGAAGTGCTCGGTGCCGTATGCGCGCAGCTCGGCGGCGAAGTCGAGGATGCCCGCGACGACGGCGTCCGGCCCCTGCTCGCGTCCGGTGGCTCGGCGAGCCCGGTGCAGCAGCTCGCCCCGCGGCCCGGCCAGAGCGGCCTTCATTCCGGTGCCGCCCACGTCGAGGGCGATGACATGTCTCACGGAGAACAGTGTGACCCGGGGACCCGCAAGAGGTCTAGTCCACTCACGTGGTGTAGACCTTGTTCCGATTATCGAAAGCTTTCGTTGGCGGTGACGCCAGGGTTGGGGAAGAACAGCGGTGCAGCGGCGGCGGATGGCAGGAACGATCGCGGTGGTGTCCGCACTGGGCATGACGGCGGTCCTCGGCGGATGCGGCGTCACGGGCGGCTCCGCCGACGTGACCCTGAAGCTGGTCGCCGCCGACTACGGCGACAGTGCGGCCAACAGCTCGAAGAAGTACTGGGACGGGCTCGTCGAGGAGTACGAGGCCGACCACCCCGGCGTCAAGATCGACGTCAGCGTCTACTCCTGGAACGACGTCGACCGCAAGGTCAGGGAGATGGTCGCCGCCGGTGACCCGCCGGACATGGCGCAGATCGGCGCGTACGCCGACTACGCGGCGCAGAACCAGCTCTACAAGGCCGACGACCTGCTCTCCATACCCGTGCAGGCCGACTTCGTCGGGCAGCTGGCCTCCGCGGGACAGGTCAAGGGCGTGCAGTACGGCATGCCGTTCGCCTCCTCCACGCGCGTGCTCTTCTACAACAAGACCCTCTTCGCCAAGGCCGGCATCACCCCGCCCAAGACCTGGGACGACCTGGCCGATGACGCCGAGGCGCTCAAGGACGAGGGCGTGAAGTACCCCTACGCGCTGCCCCTCGGCCCGGAGGAGGCCCAGGCCGAGACCATGCAGTGGATGCTCAGCGGCGGGGGCGGCTACGCCGACACCGTCGGCAGCTACGGCATCGACTCCCCGGAGAACATCGACACCTTCTCCTGGCTGAAGAACGAACTGGTCGGCAAGGACCTGACCGGGCCGGTCGCGCCCGGCGAGCTCAACCGGGCCGCCGCGTTCGCCGCCTTCGCCAAGGGCGAGGTCGGCATGCTCAACGGCCACCCCTCCCTGATGAAGATCGCCGCCAAGAACGGCGTCGAGTACGGCATGGTGCCGACGCCCGGCAAGGAGGGGACGAGCAAGTCCACGCTCGGTGTCGCCGACTGGATGACGGCCTTCCGGAAGAACGGCCACCGCGACCAGGTCGGGGACTTCCTCGACTTCGTCTACAGCGAGAAGAACGTGCTGGCCTTCTCCCGCGAGTACGACCTGCTGCCGGTCACCAGCTCCGCGTCCCAGACCATGGCCGCCTCCGGCCGGGACCGGCACCTCAAGCCGTTCCTGGAGGAACTGCCGGCTTCCGAGCTCTACCCGGTCGGCAAGACCTCCTGGGCCGGCATCAGCGTCCAGGTCAAGAAGCAGATCGGCAAGGCCGTCGCCCCCAGCGGCAGTCCCTCGGGTGTCCTGGGCCACCTCCAGGCCGTGGCGACCCGTGCGGAGAGCGCGGAGTAGGCCCGCTGTCGGTGGCGGGCGTTACGGTGCCTGGCATGGACGAGGACACGGGTGACGAGCGGCTCGGGCGCAGGGAGCGGGACATCCTCGCGCTCGAACGCCGCGGTTTCGCCGGGCCCGGCGCGAAGGAACGGGTCATACGGGAGGAGCTGGGCCTCGCCCCCGTGCGCTACTACCAGCTTCTCAACGCCCTGCTGGACGACCCCCGGGCCCTGGCCCACGACCCGGTGACGGTGAACCGGCTGCGGCGGATCCGGGAGACGCGCCGGGCCGAACGCTGACAGGCCTTACGAGAGCCGGCCGGCCAGTGCGCTCAGCAGGCGTACGACACCCTCCGGGCCGTCCACCACCACGTCCGCCCGTTCCCTCAGCTCGGTCACCTCGTCGCTGCCGCTGCACACCAGCAGGCCCGGGGTGCCGTCCGAGCGGAGCTTGTCGACGGCCGCGTAGGCGGGCAGATCGCCCAGGTCGTCGCCGGCGAAGAGGACGGACCCGGCGCCGATCTCGCGGGCGAACCCGGCGAGGGCGGCGCCCTTGTCCATGCCGGGCGGGCGGAGTTCGAGGACCATGCGGCCGGGCTCCACGATCAGGCCGTGGCGGCCGGCCAGGCCGGCGAGCGGTTCGCCCAGGAAGTCCAGCGTGGCCTGGGGGTCGGCGGCCCGGCGGGTGTGCACGGCCACGGACCGGCCCTTCTCCTCGACCCAGGTCCCCTGTGACGCGCCGAGCCGTTCGAGGAGCTCGGGCAGCTCGGCGCGGACGGCGGCGACGCCGGGATGCGGCTCGGGAGCGCTGACCTCGCCGGTGCGGGCGTCCCAGCGCTCGGCGCCGTAGTGGCCGAGAACCACGAGGTGCTCCAGGCCCGCAACGCCGGCGAAGCCGCCGTTGCGCACCGCGACCTCGGCCGGCCGCCCGGTGATCACCGCCACGGCGGCCACCTTCGGCGCGAGCGCGGCCAGCACGGGTACGGCCTCCGGGTGGGCCCGGGCCTTCTCGGGGTCGGCCACGATCGGCGCGAGCGTCCCGTCGAAGTCGAGGCCGATCAGCGCCGTGTCCGGGCGGATGAGGAGAGCGTCCAGGCCCTCCTGCCCGGCCTTAGTGGCGGGTGCCGGCAGCGGGGAGTCCGTGGGACCGGTCATCGGCGGTCAGCCCCTCAACGCGTCGAGCTGGTCCAGGAACCACTGCGCCGGAGGCAGCGCGGTCGCCGCCGCTGCCAGCCGCTTGCTGCGCTCGGCGCGCTCCTCCGGGCGCATCGACAGCGCCTCGTGCAGGGCCGTAGCCGTCCCCGTCACGTCGTACGGGTTCACCACGATCGCGTCCTCGCCCAGCTCCTCGAACGCCCCGGCCTCCCGGGACAGCACCAGGGCGCAGCCCGCGTCGGAGACGACCGGGACCTCCTTGGCGACGAGGTTCATGCCGTCCCGGATGGGGTTGACGAGCGCCACGTCGGCCAGCCGGTACGCGGCCAGGGAGCGGGCGAAGTCGTCCTTGAGGTTGAGGACGACCGGGGTCCACCCCGGCGTCCCGTACTCGGCGTTGATCTCCTCCGAGACCCGCCGCACCTCGGCCGTGTAGTCCCGGTAGACCGCGAGGTCCTGCCGCGAGGGATACGCGAAGGCCACGTGCACCACGCGCTCGCGCCACTCGGCGTGGGTCTGAAGCAGCCGTCGGTAGGCCAGCAGGCCGCGCACGATGTTCTTCGACAGCTCCGTGCGGTCGACCCGGACGATGGTGCGGCGGCCCTCGCCGATCTCCTCCCGGAGCGCGGCCATCCGCTCCTCGACGTCCTGCTCGTGCGACCGCTTGCGCAGGAAGTCAGCGTCGGCCCCGAGCCCGTGCACGCCGATCCGCGTGCCGCCGAGCCCGCCGGCGAACTGCTCGGCGCACGCGGTGAACGCGTCCGCCCAGCGCTGCGTGAGGAAGCCCAGCCGGTCCGCGCCCAGCATGCCGCGCAGCACCTGCCCGGCCACGTCGTCCGGCAGCATCCGGAAGTACTCGGGCGGCGCCCACGGCGTGTGCGAGAAGTGGCCGATCCTGAGGTCCGGCCGCAGCTCACGGAGCATGCCCGGCACCAGCGTCAGGTGGTAGTCCTGCACCACCACCGCCGCGCCCTGCGCCGCCTCCTCGGCCAGCGCCTCGGCGAACGCCCGGTTGTACGTCTCGTACGACGTCCACTGGCGCCGGAACTCGTCGTCGAAGACCGGCTCCAGCGGCGTCTGGTAGATCATGTGATGCACGAACCACAGCACCGAGTTCGCGATGCCGTTGTACGCGTCGGCGTGCACGTCGGCAGGGATGTCCAGCATCCGCACGCCGTCCTCGCCGACGCCCCGCCGGACCGCCTCGCGGTCACCGTCGGACAGCGCGGAGCACACCCACAGCGCGTCCGCGTCCGAGCCGATCGCGGACAGGCCCGAGACCAGCCCGCCGCCGCCGCGCTTGGCGTTCAGCGAACCGTCCTCACCCACCGCGTACGAGACCGGACCGCGGTTGGAGGCGACCAGCACCTGTGCAGCACCGTACGTCGAAGCCATACGCCTCAACCTAGCCCGGCCCGGAAACGCTCAAACGTACGGCCCTGCCCCACCCGGCCGAAAACGGCCCCGGTCACGCCGCCTTCCGAGCCTGGTACTCGGCGATCTCCACCATGGGCGGACGCTCCTCGGTGTCCACGGAGTACGTGCGCGGCTCGAAGCCGTCACCGCCCCGCTCGAACTGTGTCAGGGACGGCCGGATCAGATGCCCGCGGGCCAGCCGCAGCTGGGCCGTGCGGTAGATCGCGGCGGCCATCCGGCCCAGCGCCTGCCCGTCCTGGTGCCGGTGCTTGCGCACCCCGACATCCACCTGGGCGAGGGCGTCGAGGCCCACCAGGTGCAGCGCGTCGACCAGCATGCCCAGCTCGACGCCGTACCCGACGGGGAACGGCAGCTGCTCCAGCAGCGAGCGGCGGGCCGCGTACTCGCCGCCGAGCGGCTGCACGAACCCGGCCAGCTGCGGCCAGTGCATGTTGAGCAGCGGGCGGGCCATCAGCTCCGTGACCCGGCCGCCCTGCCCGGCGGCGCCGCCGAGCGGACGGTCGTACATGCCCTTCACCAGGGCGACGTCCGGGTCGGTGAGCAGCGGGCCCACGATCCCGGAGACGAACTCGGACGAGAAGTCCTTCAGGTCCGCGTCGATGAAGCAGACGATCGTCCCCGCGGTGACCAGCAGGGAGCGCCACAGCACCTCGCCCTTGCCGGGCACGGC
>KE354061.1 GCA_000415505.1 Streptomyces afghaniensis 772 | reverse complement strand
GCGCTGCGATGGATATCGGTGAAGACGCGGTAGCCGGACTCGGTGCGCGCGGCCGGCGGCAGTACTCCGGCGTCCTCGTAGTTGCGGATCTGCTGCGTCGAGACACCGGCCAGCCGGGCGAGATCGACGGGGCGGAGACGGCGTTCGTTGGTCATCGATTTGAAGGTTACGGCAGAGGGACCAGCCGCCATGCCGGAAAAGTCTCAACATCGCACTTCAATGGAAGACTTGAAGGAATGGACAACAGCATCCGGGTCACCGGCGCCCGCCTCCACAACCTCAAAAACGTCTCCCTCTCCGTCCCGAAGAACAAGCTGGTCGTCCTGACCGGCCTGTCCGGATCCGGCAAGTCCACGCTCGCCTTCGACACCCTCCACCAGGAAGGCCAGCGGCAGTACCTGGAGTCGCTGGGCATGGTCACCGGCTTCGTCAGCAAACCCGCCGTCGACTCGATCAGCGGCCTGTCCCCGTCCATCAGCGTCGACCAGCACCTCACCAACCGCAGCCCGCGCTCCACGGTCGGCACGGTCACCGAGGTGTTCACCTATCTTCGGCTGCTGTGGTCGCGGATCGGGACCCGCCCCTGCCCCGGCTGCGGCAAGAGCATCCCGCCGTCGTACGCGAACGCCGCCGAGGCCACCGCGGCCGACGAGGACGCCGAGGGCGAGCACATCCCCTGCCCGCACTGCGGCACGCTCGTGCCCGAGCTGGTGATGGGCTCCTTCTCCTTCAACAAGCCCGCGGGCGCCTGCCCGTCCTGCACCGGCCTCGGCGAGGTCATCCGGCCCGACGTACGACGCCTGGTCGACGGCTCCCGCTCGCTGGCCCAGGGCGCGGTACGGGGCTGGAACCCCAAGCTCACCGACTGGAACCTCACCGCGCTGCGGGCCGCCGCCCGCCACTACGACTTCATCTTCGACGCGGACCTCCCGGTCGATGAACTGGGCGAGCCGCAGCGGGACTTGCTGGTGTACGGCGTCGAAAGCCCCGAGTTCCGCAGGCACTTCCCGTCGGTCGAGGCGCCGACGACCGTGGCGGCGGGCCGCTTCGAAGGGGTCGCGACGGCGCTGCTGCGGCGCTACACCGAGCGCGCCGACGACCCCGAGTACCGCGAACGGGCCGAGAAACAGGGCCTGGTGAAACAGCCCTGCCGGGAGTGCGAGGGCACCCGGCTGCGGCCGGAGAGCCGGGCGGTGACCGTGCACGGACTGACGATCGTCGAGGCGGCGCGACTGCCGCTCACCGAACTCGACGGCTGGCTGGCCGCCCTCAAGGAGCGGTCGGCCGGGGACGAGTGGCTGCTCGTCGAGCCGGTCGTCGCCGACCTGGAGGAGCGGGTACGGCGCCTGGTGGACGTCGGAGTCGGTTACCTCAGCCTGGAGCAGTCCACGCCGAGCCTCTCCGCCGGGGAGACCCAGCGGCTGCGGCTCGCCGCCCTGCTCGGCTCCGGCCTGACCGGCGTGCTGTACGTCCTCGATGAGCCGACCATCGGTCTGCACCCCTCGGACACCGCCCGCCTGATCGGCGTCCTGCGCCGGCTGCGCGACCTGGGCAACACCGTGCTGGTCGTCGAGCACGACCTGGACGTGCTGCGGGCGGCGGACCACGTGGTGGACGTCGGCCCCGGGGCCGGCCGGAACGGCGGCCGGATCGTGGCGGCCGGCACGCCGCAGGAGGTGGGCCGGGCCGAAGGCTCGGTGACCGGCGCGTATCTGTCGGGCCGGCTGCCCGCGCCCGCGTCCCGTGGCCGCGGCGACAGCACTTCAGCGGTCGTGATCCGCGGGGCCCGGGCCCACAACCTCAAGGACGTGACCGTACGGATCCCGCTGAACCGCCTGGTCACGGTCACGGGCCCGTCCGGCTCGGGCAAGTCGACGCTGCTGCTGGACATCCTCGGCCGGGCCGCCCGCCGCCACTTCCACGGGGCGGGGGAACTCCCGGCCGAACACGACGGCATGGACGGCTGGGAGCACCTCTCCAAGGCCGTCCTCATCGACCAGGAGCCGATCAGCCGCGTCCCGCGCTCCAACGCCGCGACGTACTCGGACGTCTTCACACCCATCCGGGAGGTCTTCGCCGCGAGCAGCGAAGGGCGCCTGACTGCGGGCCGGTTCTCCTTCAACGTCCCCGGCGGACGCTGCGAACGCTGTGAGGGCGCGGGCGTTCTCACCGTACGGATGCACTTCCTCCCGGCCGTGGAGGTGCGCTGCCCGACCTGCCAGGGCCGCCGCTTCCGGGCCGAGGTGCTGGCGGTGCGGTACCAGGGGTACGACATCGCCGAGGTGCTGGAGGCGACGGTGGACGAGGCGCTCGGAGTGTTCCGGGACGTGCCCAACGTGGCCGGCCGACTTCAGCGCATGGCGGACGTCGGCCTCGGCTACCTCCCGCTCGGACAGCCCGCGCCCACACTGTCCGGGGGCGAGGCCCAGCGCCTCAAGCTGGCGAAGGAGCTGGGCCGCCGGGCGGCCGACCGGACGCTCTACGTCCTCGACGAGCCGACGACCGGCCTGCACGCGGCGGACACGGCACGCCTGCTGGAGGTGCTGCAACGGCTGGTCGACTCGGGCCACTCCGTCGTCACCATCGAGCACAACGTCGATGTCATGCGGGCGTCGGACTGGCTGATCGACCTCGGGCCGGTCGGCGGGGCCGGCGGGGGCCGGGTGGTGGCCGAGGGGACCCCGCGGGAGGTGGCGGCCGTGCAGGCGTCGCGGACCGGCGGGTTTCTGGCCGGGTGACCTGCGCAGGGCTCTCGGGATGGCCCGCTTCCTCGGCGGAGTCGTGCCTCGTCAGCCCTGCCTCTCCAGCACCGCGTAGTCGGCGAAGCTGCGGCGGTAGCGCAGGTGCCGGGTCTCCTGGGTGTGCCTGCGCTGCCACTCCTCCACCTCGGCCGGGGTCTGCCGCGGCCCCGAACTCGCCCCGCAGTCCTCCTCCTCTCCCGAGACGCAGTACGCCTGGTACTCCGGGACGGCCGACGCGTCCTGCACGATCGAGTACGGCACGTACCGGAAGATCCGGCGCCCCGCCGGTTCCCCGCCGTGCTCCTGCCGCTGGTGCTGGCGCAGCAGCACGTTCGCGTCCGTCACGGCACTCCCGTCGAACGCGGCACGTGCCTGGTCCCGGCGGACGGCCAGCTCCTCGCACACCGCGCACCCGGGCACGGGCACGGGCGGCCGGCTCGGGTCGGCCGACAGCCCTTCCCTGGAACGGTCGTTGGCCGCGCGTACGCCCGCGCTGAGCCGTTCCTCCAGGGTGGCCACCCGGATCCGCGCCGGGTCCGCCTGCCACTCCCGGCCGCCGCCGACCGGGCGCAGCATCACATACGGGCCGGTCCTGTCCTGGTACTCGCCGACCTTGCGCGTCGCAGGGTCGTAGACGAGCGTTCCCGGTTCCATTCCGTGCACCTCCGTAACTCTGGGTGTATCGAGCGTTGCGCAGGGGAACAGTCCGGTTCAATGCTTGGCGTGTGACACCGGTGCACTGTCACGGAGGGGGAAGCCGTGAGCCGACGGAATGGCGGGGCGGAGTCGGGGGCGAGCACGGCGGCCGTGTTCGGCGAGGTGCTGCGGCATTTCCGCGAGGCGGCGCTGCTCACGCAGGAGGGCTTGGCGAGGCAGATCCCGTGCGACCGCTCGCACGTGGCGCGGGTGGAGGCGGGCACGAGGGTTCCGCAGGAGGGTTTCGCGAAGAAGTGCGACGAACTTCTTGGCACGGGTGGGGTGTTGCTGCGGTTGTGGGGGCGGATCGACTGGTATCCGCAGGTGGAGCATCCTGACTGGTTTCGGCGACGGGCTGAGATGGACGAGGTGGCCGTCGCCCTGCGGGAGTACCAGGAGCGCCTGATCCCGGGCCTCTTGCAGACCGGCGACTACGTCCGGGCGCTGTTCCGACGCGTCGCCAGCGGCGAAGAGGTCGAGGAGCGCGCTCACGCCCGACTGAGTTGGCAGCGACGATTCCTTGGCGAAGGCGGTCCGCTGTACATCGCCGTTCTGGACGAGAGCTGCCTGCGCAACGTGGTCGGTAGCCCGGAGATCATGAGGGACCAGTGCGCCCATCTGCTTCGCATCGGGCAACGCCCCAACGTCCGCATCCAGGTCGCCCCTGCGAGCTTCTCGGAACTCCTGCGGCCCAATGTGTCCATGTCGCTGATCGAGCTGCCGGACGGGCATCGGTGGGTGTACTCGGAGTCACTGGACCGCGGCCATTTCAACGACGATCCGAGCGTCTACACACGTCATAGCCACACCTATGATGTGCTCAGGGCGGACGCTCTGTCAGCCCGTGAATCCGCCGCCCTGATCAGCGACGCGATGAAGGGGTACGAGCAGCATGGACAGGCACGAACTCTGCGCGGCGACCTGGATCAAGAGCAGCTACAGCGGCGAAAACGGCGGCAACTGCATCGAAATAGCCCCCGGTTTCCCCGACACCGTCCCCGTCCGCGACAGCAAAACCCCTGACGGACCGGTCCTGCTCGTCACCCGGTCCGCCTGGTCCGCTTTCCTCTCCGGCGTGCGCTGAACTACTGCCCGCCCAGCATCTGCAGGATCCGGTTGGCCGCCTCCGCCACCGGTTGGCCCACGGCCCCGACGGCTGCGGCGATCGCGGCGACAGCCATCAGCGCCCGGTGCCGTTCCTCGGGAGGCGCGGCGTCAGCCGACAGCACCGGCAGGGACTCGTCGATGAGCTGCGCGCTCGGCTGCGGTAGCTGCTCGCGCAACTCGCGGACGCCCTGGAGCAGCTCCGCGATGGCCAGCCGCAGGGTGGGATCCATCGCGTCGCCGGTCGCCCCGTTCTTCACGATGCCCGTGTTGCCGCTGCCGCCGTGCATGGTGACGTTGTCGCCGTAGTAGTAGTTGTTGCCGCTCATGCCGCGATCCCCACGTTGCCGTTGCCGCCGTACATGTTCACGTTGTCGCCGAAGTAGTAGTTGGTGGGCGAGCTGATGGTGAGACGCTCGACCGTCACATGGAACTCGGTGTCAGGGTTCTCCAGCGCGCCGGCGACGTAGCCCACGAGCTGGTCCAGGTGCTGCGGGTTCCGGCTGGTCACCATCGCGGTGGAGGGGCCGGCCGTCTCGATGGCGAGGACGTAGTGCGACTGGGCGGTGACGACGGAGAGCATGTCCACGAGGAAGTAGAGCAGCGCCGCGCCGGAGCCGATCCACACGAAGGTGAGGAGACCGCTGCCTGTGGACCTGCTCGCGAGGAACGTCACGCTGCCGATGATCGACAGGCCGATGGCCACGGCGAGGGTGATCCCGGTGCGTGTCAGGAAGCGGATGACCGCCTCCTTGCGCCTCGGGTGGAGGGTGAAGGTGTACACCCGCGCGATGTTCCGCAACGGGTAGGCCGCGCCGCCGACCCATAACAGCCGCTTGCTGACGCGCAGTTCGATGTCGGTCATGGCCTGGGGCGGAGTGGCGGGCGGGGGCGGGACGTCCCACTGCCCCGGCGGCTGCTGCTGGGTCTCCATGAAGTCCTTCTGGGGGCCGACGGGTTCTGAGTGACAGCCGTAACTGTCCGAACACCATTGACGACCATGCGTTGCCCGAGGGCAAGTGGTTTCAGGAGTCGTCGCGCCTGGGGTCGTCGTCCCGCTTCTCCTCGTCGAGGGACTTCAGGAAGTCGGGGTTGTCGTCGGGCGCCACCCACTGCCGGGGACGCGGACGGCCTCCCGCCGCGGCACCTCGCTTCTTGCCGGCGATCAGCCAGGAGATCGAGCCGACGAGCGGAAACAGCAGCACGAGGATCGCCCACAGCGGCTTGGGCATGTGCCGGATCTCGTCGTCCTTCGTGCTGATGCAGTCGATGAACGCGTACACGCTCAGCGCCAGCGGCACGAGGAACATCAGTACCCGGAGCATGCGCGGCCTCTCAGCGAAAGCGGGTGGGCGGTTCAGGGCCAGGGTAGCGGCTCGGGGATACTGGACCGCATGGCTTACGACGATCTTCGCTCCCTGCTCAGGGCTCTGGAGCGCGAGGGCGACCTCAAGCGCATCAAGGCCGAGGTCGACCCGTATCTGGAGGTCGGGGAGATCGTCGACCGGGTGCAGAAGTCCGGCGGCCCCGCGCTGCTCTTCGAGAACGTACGCGGGTCGCGCATGCCGCTCGCGATGAACGTGTACGGCACGGACCGGCGCCTGCTGAAGGCGCTGGGCCTGAAGTCGTACGCCGAGATCTCGGAGCGGATCGGCGGGCTGCTGAAGCCCGAGCTGCCGCACGGGTTCGTCGGCGTGCGGGAGGCCTTCGGGAAGCTCGGCGCGATGACGCACGTACCGCCGAAGAAGGTGAAGGACGGCCCGGTGCAGGAGGTCGTCCTCACCGGGGACGACGTCGACCTGGACCAGCTCCCGGCCCTGTTCACCTGGCCCAAGGACGGCGGCTCCTTCTTCAACCTCGGGCTGACCCACACCAAGGACCCGGAGACGGGCATCCGCAACCTCGGGCTGTACCGCCTCCAGCGCCACGACAAGCGCACGATCGGCATGCACTGGCAGATCCACAAGGACAGCCGCAACCACTACCAGGTGGCGGCCCGGCGCGGTGAGCGGCTGCCCGTCGCGATCGCCTTCGGGTGCCCGCCCGCCGTGACGTACGCGTCCACGGCCCCGCTGCCCGGGGACATCGACGAGTACCTGTTCGCCGGGTTCCTCGCGGGCAAGCGGATCGAGATGGTCGACTGCAAGACCGTGCCGCTCCAGGTGCCGGCGCAGGCGGAGGTCGTCATCGAGGGCTGGCTGGAGCCGGGCGAGATGCTGCCGGAGGGCCCGTTCGGCGACCACACCGGCTTCTACACGCCGCAGGAACCCTTCCCCGCGCTGAAGATCGACTGTGTGACGATGCGGAAGCGGCCCCTGCTCCAGTCGATCGTCGTGGGCAGGCCCCCGACGGAGGACGGACCGCTCGGCCGTGCGACGGAACGCTTCTTCCTGCCGCTGCTGAAGATCATCGTCCCGGACATCGTGGACTACCACCTGCCCGAGGCGGGCGGCTTCCACAACTGCGCGATCGTCTCGATCGACAAGAAGTACCCGAAGCACGCGCAGAAGGTCATGCACGCCATCTGGGGCGCGCACATGATGTCGCTGACCAAGCTCATCGTGGTCGTCGACTCCGACTGCGACGTCCACGACCTGCACGAGGTCGCCTGGCGGGCGCTCGGCAACACGGACTACGCCCGCGACCTGAGCATCGTCGAGGGGCCGGTCGACCACCTCGACCACGCCTCCTACCAGCAGTTCTGGGGCGGCAAGGCCGGTATCGACGCGACGAGGAAGTGGCCCGAGGAGGGCTACACGCGTGACGGCGGCTGGCCCGACATGGTGGAGTCCGATCCGGAGACGGCGGCGAAGGTGGACCGCCGCTGGAAGGAGTACGGCCTGTGACTTCCGCTTCCGCCGCGATCCCGCAGCCGGGACGCACGAAGGCGTTCCTCCGGCTGGTGATGATCGAGCACTCGGTCTTCGCGCTGCCCTTCGCCTACATCGCCACGCTGACGGCCATGTTCCAGCTGGACAAGAACATCCACTGGGGCCGGCTGCTGCTGGTCACCGTCTGCATGGTGGGGCTGCGGACCTTCGCGATGGCGGTCAACCGGATCATCGACCGCGAGATCGACGCCCGTAACCCGCGCACCGCGCACCGCGAACTGGTGACCGGCGCGATGTCGGTCCGGCACGCGTGGACCGGGGCCCTGATCGCCCTGGTCGTCTTCCTCGGCGCGGCGGCCCTGCTCAACCCGCTGTGCCTGGCGCTGGCCCCCATCGCGGTGATCCCGATGGTGGTCTACCCGTACGGCAAGCGGTTCACGAACTTCCCGCAGGCCATCCTGGGCCTGGCCCAGGCGATGGGCCCGGTCGGCGGCTGGCTGGCCGTCACGGGTTCCTGGTCCTGGGACGCGGTGATCCTCGGTCTGGCCGTCGGCATCTGGATCGGCGGCTTCGACCTGATCTACGCCTGCCAGGACGTCGAGACCGACCGCGAGATCGGCGTCATGTCCGTCCCGGCCCGCTTCGGCATCCCGGCGGCGATCTGGGGCGCGCGGGTCTGCCACACCTTCACGACGGCCCTGTTCGTCTGGTACGCTCTCGTCACCGACGCCGGCGCCTTCTTCTGGCTGGGCCTGCTGATCGTCGCCGCCGCGTTCCTCTACGAACACAACATCGTCCGCCCCCACGACCTGTCCCGGGTGAACCGCGCGTTCTTCAGCGTCAACGGCTTCATCGGCATAGCTCTGTTCGTGTGCGCGCTGCTCGACCTGCTGGTGCGCGGGCTCACGGTGTAGGCGGGCAGGAAAGCCGGGGGCGCCTCACTGGCGTACGCCCGGCTCCCGCCCGGTGCCGTCCCGCGCCCTTGACCCCGCCTACCGCATGCCCGATGCTCCAGATGTCCGGGTCGCGGTGCGCGGCGGAAGGCAGGGGGAGCCATGGACGGTGAGGGTGTCCGGCAGGCTCTGCTCGTAGCACCCTCCTACGATCACGCCGAGTACCTCGGGGCGGAGAGCCTCGGGATTCGTTCGGTTGCGGCCACCCTCCTCGACGAGGGCGCACGGGTGACGGTCGTGGACGAGTGTCCGGCCGAACCTCCTGCGGAGGTACTCCGCATGGCCGGCCAGTCCTCGTTGATCGGGATAGGCGCACTGTTCACGCGTCAGATCCCCGACGCTCTCGCCCTGGCACGCACCTTCAGATCGGTGTCGCCCGACGCGCACATCACCATCGGAGGGCAGGGCTCCTACTCCCTCTGGCCCCGCATGCTCGAAGAGTGCGAGGCGTTGAATTCGGCCTGCCTCAACGAGGCGGAGGAGACCGTCTCCGAGTTATGGCGGCACGTCATCGCAGGGGAAAGCCCCGCGAGTGTGCGGGGGATGTATCTCAGGCTCGGCGGTGAGCTTCTCTTCACCGGCCCCCGCGCGCCGACCGAGGATCTCGACGCGCTGCCTCTGCCGTTCCGCGGTGGTCGCGAGATCGCCTACGCGGACAGTCACGTCACCCTGTGCACGAGCCGGGGCTGCGCGGCTCACTGCTCGTTCTGCCAGTCGGGTAACTACGCCAATCGTCATCCCGGAGCGCCGCGCTGGCGGTATCGCTCGGCGGAACACGTCGTCGACGAGATCGAGCACTTACAACAGGCCTATGGCGCCCGCATGTTCAGCATCGTCGACGACGATTTCCTGGGCGGTGACGGCCGGGGGATCCAGCGGGCTCAGGACTTCGCCCGGCTGGTGCGGACACGGGGACTGGACATCAGGTTCGCCATCGAATGCCGCATCAGCGAGCTGGAAGCGGCGCTGCTGACTACCCTGCGGGACGTCGGGCTCCGTCACGTGCTGATCGGGGTCGAGGCCGCGAACGACGCGGACCTCAGGTTGTACGCGAAGCGCACCACCCCTCAGCAGGCGGCAGAAGCCATCGCGTTGCTCAGGAAGAGCGACATCGAGTACTCGGTCGGATTCATCATGTTCCAGCCGCTGTCCGACCTCGGCGGGATCAGGACGAACCTCGACTTCCTGCTGGCGAACAACGTGGGAAGCTACCGCAGGGTCGTGAACCGGCTGGAGGTCTATCCCGGGTCCCCTCTCATCGGGTATTTCCGACGGAAGCAGGTGCATTTCCGGGAGGAGTCCTACCGGATGTACTACGACTTCCAGGACCCTCGGGTGGCCCTGCTGTACGAGGCATTCGTGAAGCTCCTCAAGCCTTTCGAGGAGCTGGAGAGCACCGCGGCCCGGGCCATATTCAGGCTGCGCGCCGAGGAGGGGCCTGCCGAGCTGCACGCCCTCCGGCGTCTGACCGAAGTCACGGAGAACATCACGCGTGCCCTGCTGGCCACCGCCTATCGCTGTCTCCAGGTGGCCGAAAGTGGTGGCGTTCCAGCCGACGACAAGCGGATCGTGGCCTACGCGGCCGGCCGGGTGGACGAGTTGAGAAACGTTTTGTCTCCCTGACGGAGAAAAATGCGGCACAGGTGAAAGGGGGTGAGTTCCATGTGGGTCAACGGCAACGGTGGTGGTGGCTGACAGCAGCCGACGGAACGACCGGCCCGGCGGAGCGTGAGTACGATACGGTCGCGTCCATCCCCGCCGGGCCGGGGCCATGGAAGCGGAATAAGACAGGGGTGCTGGGCTGTGCGGTTTTCCGACTACTTGTTCGGAGGGATCTACCTCACTGCTTGCCGGTTTGCCAACATTGAGCGCTTTGCTTCCTATGTGACCGATGTAGTGGGCGCGGACACCCAGGTCGCCTCCGCGTCGGCGGCTTCTGCCCTTCTCCGGGAGGCCGCCGACCGTATCGACACCGCGCCGGAATCGGTGGTCTCCACGGAAGAAGAGGCGGAACGCAGGCTCGTCGCGCGGGACCTCCGCCTGATGGCCTCCGCCGAACTGGAACGGGTCGACGAGTTCAGTTCCGTCGAGGAGCGACTGGACCACTTCGGCCCCCGCCTCCAAGCCCTCATCGCCGACCTGGGGCTGGACGTGAGGGAATCACCCCTGCGGATCGTCGACAGCTTTCCCGAGCCGTTCCACCGCTTCGACTGGGCGGCTTTTGCGCCGGACTCCGAGGACGAGGAGAATTTCGGCATCCCGTCCGGTGTGTATTTCCGCCGAGACAAGCTGAGGCCCTTCTACAGCGAAGCTCTGTTCGCCCATGAAGTGGTGCACACCGTGACCGGAAGAGTCGACCCCGACGTCTATGCCATGGGGCTCGAAGAAGGGATCGCCGAGGTTCTCGGAACCTGTTATGCGGGCTCCGCCGTGCTGCCGGAAAAGGCGCTGAAGAACATTCTCGTGCATGGTCGGCACGGTGTGCAGAGGCCGAAGCTCTGGACGGTCTATCTGAATCACATGCGACAGGCGAGCCTGATCTACGACGTATTCGGGCTCGACGGTCTTTCCGAACTGATCAGGAGTGGCCGAAAGGCCATCCATGACGCCGAGCACGCCCTGATGAGTGGTGACGTGAGAGACCTCGACCTGCCCAAGGGAAAGAGTGATCCCAAAACCACGAGAATCCTCGACTTCGCGTGCCGTGGATATCTGTCCGCTCACGTCTTCTCGCCGCTCGAATGTCTTGTGCTGCTGAGCGTCCGGCGCGGCTCGACCGTGGAAGAGATCTGCGGCGACGCGGGAGTCGACCCGCGGGTAGGGGTTCCCGTGCTGGAAAATCTCGGTGCCGGGTCGGCCCTGTTCGTGCAGAACGGAAACGAGATCGCTTATTCGAACGTCGAGCGCTATCTGCGTGCGGAGGAATCAGCGCACACGGCGATCACCAGATACCTTCCGCTCTGACCGGGCATCCGACTGACGGGGGAGATCGTGGCGGCACCCAACGGACCGAATCCTGGCGCCCGCCGCACGCTGGGCGGCGCCTTGACGGACCTCTACCGCAGTCGTGGACTTCTCCTCGGTCTCCTGGCGATAGCGGTGGGCGTCATCCTCATGATCACGGTGCCGCAGGACACGGTCTACATAGTCCGCGAGCCGGACGGCGACTACGTCCTGAACAAGGGCGCCGAGACCCTCCAGAGCCGACTGCACCTCTTCGACATCGGAAACGCGATCTTCCAGACCGGCCTGGTGATCGTGCTGTTCCAGGTCCTCCTCAACCAGATCGCCGACGACCGGCTTGTCGAGCAGGTCAGAAACATCATGGACGCCGAGCAGGAGATGGTCCGTGAAGCCGTGGCCCGGTCGATGGCGGCAGGTCAGCACATAAGGTCACTGGAGCTCTCCGCCGCCGAACTGGACCGGGTCATCGAAAGTGCCGTGCAGCTGCGCTCCGGCAGTTCCGAACTCGGCTCCGTGGTGGCACGCAAGCTCCGACTCGGGGTCTTCGAGTCGGAGGAAATCTGGCGGAACCTGGTCGTCCGGGCCGAGATCCTGGAGATCGAGTCCGCCGCTCCGGGCGGCCGGGACCACGACTACTACACGGTGTACTTCCAGTTCGGCTACCACACCAACAACACCCGCCGCACCAGGTTCTCGTTCAAGGTGGCCACCTGGGGCGAGGAGTACGACCGGACTCTCCGTGCCCATGATCTGGGGGGAATCTGGCGCCTGCCGTCCACCGGCGAGTTCGACGCGGACTGGACCAGCGGCTTCTCCCTCACGTCCGTCTCCTTCGCCGGCCGGTCGGTCCCGGTCGGACTGAACGAGGCCGACCGTGAGTTCTTCGTCCACATCCCCGTGGACGAGTTCGAGGACGCCGAAAGCGTCAGGGTCCAGTACTCCTTCATGGCCAAGGTGCGGGCGGACGGCAACCTGCTGAGCTTCGAGGTGCCGAGACCCACGTTCGGGGCCAACTACTCCGTGAGTGTGGGAGTGAACGACATCGAGAGCATCAGGGCCCTCGACTACTTCGGCGCCACCCGCCCCGCCTCGATCGACTACAGCCCCGGACTCTCGGCGACCCGGGTGGTCAGCGTCAGCATCGACGACTGGATCCTGCCGAAGGCAGGCATGGTGCTCGTGTGGAAGCGGGGCGGCCACCCGTGACGTGCGCCCCCAGGGACCTGAACGCGCCCGGCCGGTCCTGAGGAGCGACCCGTCCGCCGGTAGGCTCAAGACGTGAACGCAGGAGAAACGCAGCGCAGGCCTTGGATCGTGGGGGTGTCGGGAGCGTCCGGTACGCCGTATGCGGCCGCCGTGCTGCGTGCGTTGCTGGAGGCTGGGGAGAGCGTCGACCTGGTGGTCAGCCGGGCCTCCCGCCTCACCCTGCTCGACGAGACCGGGATCTCCTTCCGGGACGCCCACTGGCAGGACGACCTGCGGGAATGGCTGTCCCGGGGCGCCGACGGCAAGCCCGGCACGTTCTCCGTGGACATCGGTGCCGTACGGCACTGGAGCGCCGGCGACCTGGCCGCCGGGCCCTCCTCGGGGTCGTACCCCACCAAGGGCATGCTGATCGTGCCCGCCTCGACCGCGAGCGTGGCCGGTGTCGCGCTCGGGCTGTCGAAGGACCTGCTGCAGCGGGCGGCGAGCGTGACCCTGAAGGAGAGCCGCCCCCTGGTCGTGGCCGTACGCGAGACCCCGCTGAACGGCCAGACCCTGCGGCACCTGGTCACCCTCGACGACGCGGGCGCGACCGTCGTGCCCGCCTCACCCGCCTTCTACGCGGGCGCGACGCACATCCAGGACCTGGTGGACTTCGTCGCCGGACGCGTACTCGACGCGGCGGGCGTGCCGCACCGGCTCTACCGCCGTTGGCAAGGTGAGCTCGGCGGCGGATCACACCGCGCCGACTGAGCCACACCCCCTGCACAGCACCTGTACGTCATCACAACCACAGACTTTTCAGACAACTTCAGCGGAAGGCTTCGATCGCAATGGACGCGGTGGACAGGCAGCTCATCCAGGCCCTGAGGGAGAACGGCCGGGCCTCCTACGCGGAGCTGGGACGCCTCGTCGGGCTGTCGGGACCCAGCGTCACCGACCGCATCAACCGGCTGGAGGCGGCCGGAGTCATCACCGGTTACCGGGCCACCGTCGACGCCGCCTCGCTCGGCCTCGGTGTCACCGCCCTCATCGGCATCTCGCTCTCCGACGCCACGGACCACGAGGACGTGGCGCAGCGGCTGCGGGACCTCTCGGAGATCGAGGACTGCTGGTTCATCGCGGGCGACGACTCGTACATGCTCAAGGTGCGGGCCGAGAACGTGGACGGCCTGGAGAAGATCATCCGACGGCTCAGCGGCACGAAGGGTGTGTCCCGGACGCGTACGACCATCGTTCTGTCCACCAAGTGGGAGAACCGGGTCGGAGAGCTGCCGGAAGAGGTGTAGGCGTACGGTTGGTCGGGCTGTCGGAGAAAGGTGTGCACATGGACGTCGGGCTCAAGCGCGAGCTGGAGGAGAAGGTCCGTTCCGGTGAGCGGCTGACCCGTGAGGACGGCATCGCGCTGTACGAGTCGGACGACCTGGCCTGGCTCGGCGGCCTCGCGCACGAGGTGCGCACGCGCAAGAACGGCGACGTCGTGCACTTCAACGTCAACCGCCACCTCAACATGACCAACGTGTGCACGGCCTCCTGCGCGTACTGCTCCTTCCAGCGCAAGCCGGGGGAGAAGGACGCGTACACGATGCGCATCGAGGAGGCCGTCAAGCTCGCCAAGGCGATGGAGAGCGAGAACCTCACCGAGCTGCACATCGTCAACGGTCTGCACCCGAACCTGCCGTGGCGCTACTACCCGCGCTCACTGCGGGAGTTGAAGGCCGCGCTGCCGCACGTCTCGCTGAAGGCCTTCACGGCGACCGAGATCCACCACTTCGAGACCATCTCCGGGATGAGCGCGTCGGAGATCCTCGACGAGCTGATCGACGCGGGTCTTGAGTCGCTGACCGGCGGCGGTGCGGAGATCTTCGACTGGGAGGTCCGGCAGCACATCGTGGACCACCGGACCCACTGGGAGGACTGGTCCCGGATTCACCGGCTGGCGCACGAGAAGGGTCTGAAGACCCCCTGCACGATGCTGTACGGCCACATCGAGGAGCCGCGGCACCGGGTGGACCATGTGCTGCGGCTGCGTGAGCTCCAGGACGAGACCGGGGGTTTCCAGGTCTTCATCCCGCTGCGGTACCAGCACGACTTCGTCGACATGCAGGACGGGAAGGTTCGCAACCGGCTGCAGGCCCGGACGCAGATGGCGACCGGGGCGGAGGCGCTGAAGACCTTCGCCGTGTCGCGGCTGCTGTTCGACAACGTGCCGCACGTCAAGGTCTTCTGGGTCATGCACGGCGTGCAGACCGCGCAGCTCGCGCTGCAGCACGGTGCCGATGACATGGACGGGTCGGTCGTCGAGTACAAGATCACGCATGACGCGGACAACTTCGGTACGCCGAACAAGCTGACCCGTGAGGACTTGCTGGATCTCATTCGCGATGCCGGGTTCCGGCCGGTGGAGCGGAATACGCGGTACGAGATCATTCGGGAGTACGACGGGCCCGACCCGGAGCGTCGGGAGTCTCCTCAGCCGATGCGGGTCTGACCCTGAGCTGGGTACCCGGAGGGCATGGTCGCCATCAAGGCGCCTGAGGACGCCTACACCGCTGAACCGTTCGTTCCGGATCGCGGAGGGTTGCCCGCTCTGCGGCGGGCCGCTGCCGAGTGCCGGGGGTGTCCCTTGCACCGGGACGCCACCCAGACCGTGTTCGGGGCCGGGAGCAAGGACGCCCGCGTCATGCTCGTGGGGGAGCAGCCCGGGGATCAGGAGGACCGGCAGGGGAAGCCGTTCGTCGGGCCCGCCGGGCGGCTTCTGGACCGGGCCCTGGAGGAGGCGGGCATCGATCCCTCCGAGGCCTATGTCACCAACGCGGTCAAGCACTTCAAGTTCACCCAGGCCGAGCCGCGCAAGCGCCGGATCCACAAGGCGCCCAACCTGCGGGAGATGACCGCCTGCGGTCCCTGGCTGGCCGCCGAGCTCGCGGTCGTGGAGCCGGAGCTGATCGTCGTCCTCGGGGCCACCGCCGGGAAGGCGCTGCTCGGGTCCTCCTTCCGGGTCACGCAGGTGCGGGGCACGGTGCTTCAGGAGGAGATCCACGGCCGGCCGGAGCGGCTGGTGCCGACGGTGCATCCGTCGTCGGTGCTGCGGGCGGACGACCGGGAAGCGGCGTACCGGGGGCTGCTGTCCGACCTGAAAGTGGCGGCGCAGGCGCTCTCGTAATAGCTATTATCGGCCTATGCCCCTTACTTTCACCCTCGACCCCGCCATCACCCCCGCCCTGCGCGACGGCCTGCTCGATCTGTGGACCGATGTCACCGACGCCGGGGGAGCCGTCGGCTTCGTGCCGCCGGTGACGCGCGAGGACGTGCGCCCCGAGTTGCTGAGGCACTTCGCGGCGATGTCGGAGGGCCGGGCAAGACTGCTCGTCGGGCAGGACGAGGAGGGCCGGGTCGCGGCGACCGCGTTTCTGACGTTCAACACGCACCGCCTGATGACGCACTGGCTGTGGCTCTACACGGTGATGGTGCATCCGCGTCACCAGGGCAAGGGCTACGGGCGTGATCTGCTGGCCGCCGCCGAGGACGCGGCCCGTGGCCTCGGCTTCGAGGCGATCCGCCTCACCTGCCGGGGTGGTCTCGGCCTGGAGCGCTTCTACGCGTCGTGCGGGTACAAGGAGGTCGGCCGCGTCCCCGGCGCGATCCGGGTGGGGCCCGGTGAAGACCGGGACGACATCTTCATGCTGCTGCCGCTCGCCTGAACCCCGCCTCGTACCCCCCTGCAAGATCGACGGTCCGGCGTGCTTCACTGGACGGTGCCCCTTTGGGTGCGTTCTGACCGTTCGAACCGGAAGAGTGGATTGAGATGCTCCGCTACACGCTGATGCGCCTCGGGATCTTCGCAGGCTGCCTCGTGGTCGTCTGGGGCCTCGTCTACTCCGGCCTCGCCCCGCGCGGCCTCGGCTCCAGCAACGGCCTGTGGGTCGTGCTGCTCGCCCTGCTGCTCTCCGCGCCGATCAGCTTCGTCGTGCTGCGCAAGGAGCGGGACCGGGCGTCCGTGCAGATCGTGCAGCGGGTGGACCGGATGAAGGCCAACCTGGAGGCCAACCGCAGCCAGGAGGACGCCGCCGACGACACGTCGCGGGCGCAGGGCCAGGCCTCGTAGGTCCTCTCACACAGGCGTACAGCGCCCTGTTTCCGTGTATACGCGGAAACGGGGCGCTTTGTGTTGTGTGGGTGAGTATGCGTTTCCGCCTGTCAAAGGCAGGCTTTGGGGTCCTCAAAACTCGGGTGTTAAGGTCGATGTCATGAAGTCAGCAGTCGCGCCCCCCATGCCTGAGAGCGTTCCGCTCGTGGCGCGCCTGCACGTGGATCTCTGCCGGTGCGCGTCCGCTGCCTGTCGTCCCTGACGTCACGCAACCCCCCGTCGTCTCCCACGTCAGTCCCTACGCGTCCCCCAACGGAGCCCGTCCGTGTCCTCACGCACGAAGTCCTTCAAGGTGCCCTTCTGGGCCCAGATCATCGCCGGTCTCGTCCTGGGCGTGCTGCTCGGCTGGCTCGCCCGCAGCCAGGACCTGTCCTGGCTGGTCACGTCCCTGGAGAAGGTCGGCGACACCTTCATAGGCCTGCTGAAGCTCGCCGTCGCCCCGCTCGTCTTCTTCGCGATCCTGGTCTCCATAACCAACCTGCGGAAGGTCAACAACGCGGCCCGCCTGGCCTCGCGCACCCTCCTGTGGTTCATGGCCACGTCGCTGATCGCGGTGAGCATCGGCCTCGTCATCGGCCTGGTCACCAACCCGGGCGCCGGCACCGGTCTCACCCCCAAGGACGGTGCGAAGCCCGACGAGACCGGCTCCTGGATCGACTTCCTGACCGGCATCGTGCCGACCGACGTCATCACGCCGTTCACCCAGCTGAACGTCCTCCAGATCGTCTTCATGGCCGCCGTCGCCGGTATCGCCGCCCTCCAGCTCGGTGAGAGGGCCCAGCCGATCCTCACCCTCAGCGAGTCCGTCCTCGAACTGCTCCAGAAGGCCCTGTGGTGGGTCATCCGGCTCGCCCCGCTCGGCACCGTCGGCCTCATCGGCAACGCCATCGCCACCTACGGCTGGGACCTGATCGGCAAGTACGCGACGTTCACCGCCGACATCTACGTCGGCTGCCTGATCGTGCTGTTCGGCGTCTACCCTGCGCTGCTCGCGACCGTCGCCAAGGCCAACCCGGTCCAGTTCTTCAAGGGCGCCTGGCCCGCGATCCAGCTGGCCTTCGTCTCCCGCTCCTCCGTGGGCACGATGCCGCTGACCCAGAAGGTCACCGAGCGGCTCGGCGTGCCGAAGGAGTACGCGTCCTTCGCGGTGCCGTTCGGCGCCACGACCAAGATGGACGGCTGCGCCGCGATCTACCCGGCCATCGCCGCGATCTTCGTCGCCCAGATCTTCGACATCCAGCTGGGTGTCGGCGACTACCTGCTGATCGCGTTCGTCTCGGTGGTCGGCTCCGCGGCCACCGCCGGTCTCACCGGCGCGACGGTCATGCTGACCCTCACCCTCTCCACCCTCGGCCTGCCCATGGAGGGCGTGGGCCTGCTCCTCGCGATCGACCCGATCCTCGACATGATCCGCACCGCGACCAACGTCGCCGGTCAGGCCCTGATCCCGGTCCTGGTCTCCGCCCGCGAGAACCTGCTCGACCGCGAGGCCTACGCCACGGCCGACGGCTCCTCCCTGGACGAACCGCGCGAGGCACAGGCCGAGCAGGTCCCGGCCGCGGCCTGACGCAGACGACGCCCCCCGGCCGGCCCTCCTCCGGT
>KE354060.1 GCA_000415505.1 Streptomyces afghaniensis 772 | reverse complement strand
CCGCGTCCGTACGGCCTCCACGAGCGCGTCGCGCACGGCGTCGACCGCGCTGTCGGGGTCGGCCGAAGGCGCCGCCACCGCCAGCGAGGCGACCGGTTCGTACCCGGCGATCTCACGCGCCCCCGCGCGCAGGATCAGCGCATGCCCGGGCGGAATGCGCTTCACGCCGTCGTACGGCGTGGAGTCGTGCAGCGCGGCGGGCACGTCAGGGGCGGCCAGCAGCGCGGCGAGGTGCCCGAAGTCGAGGTTGGCCTCGATGAGGTCGGCCAGCGGCAGCGCGGCCGTCGCATACGCCGTACCGCCGGCCCAGGGGGTCGTAGAACACCGGCCGCGCGCCCGCGAGGTCGCCGCAGACGGTGACCCTCCTGCCGACCTGCACGATGGCCGTGTAGCCTCCCCGGCAGGCGTCAGATGCCGAAGTGCCCCGCGCGCGCGGCGAACAGCGCGACGCGCAGCTGCTCGCGGTGCGCCGCAGATACCGGAGGACGGCGATGCGCGTGCGCTCGTCGGCCTTCACGACCCGCACCTCGTCGGGGCGCCAGTCACCGACCGCCCACAGCGGATCGGGGTCACCCCACAGGAGGTGGGAGCCCACCGGGTGCAGGGTCTCGCCGTCGGGTCCCGTGGCCCCCGCCGAGCCGGCAGCGACGGCTCCCGCGGCGGTGCTGCTCCATCCCACCAACCACCGCATCGCCGCCTCCACAGGCTGTGGACAACCAGTGCACCGTACGAACCGGTTCACCATGCTGCCATGAAGGAAGCGTTCCAGAGTGCGCCCGCGCCGCTTGCGCTCCGCCGAACGCGCCCCGGCGGAGCCACCCACGCCGCCTCGAACACCCCGGAACGCCCCGAACTCCCCCACGCCACAAGAGGAAACGAGCGGAGGAGACGGCAGTGCGGCCGGCAGTGAAGCCCGAAGGAGAAGGAGGCGGTGGAGGCAACGGTGGAGCGGCAAGAACAGAAGGGACCGTCAGGAGGCAAGACCCGTCAGCGACACGTCACCAGTACGACTGCGGCGCGAATGCGCCCCCGATACGCGCCCCGAATACGCCCGACGCGCCCTCAACTGCCATGGTCGGAGGCCTGATACCCCACCATCGACGGGGTCGATTTTCGGCCAAATCCCTGTTCCGCACGCAGCGTCGAACACTCTCCGTACAGGCCCTGCGTACCACCGCACGGTCGCGCAGTCCGGGAGACGGAGCACGCCTCCCGGACCGTTCCGCCGCCCGCGGGGATGAAGGCGGCGGTGTCCCCCAGCCCACTGGATCCAGTACAGCGGGCCGACCCACGCAACGACCATGGAACCGCTCCCGCGATGGCCGGAGAAGAGCGCACGGACAGGCGCACGGCCACACAGTGGGAGCACATGGCAACAGCCCGTATCTGAACCGCACTTCAGTACGGACCACAATCCCGCCAACCGGAACAATGCCCCTTAACGCTTGGGATGCGGCGAACTACGCTGGGTTTACGAATGCCGCGTGGTTATGCCAACGTCGGCAGCCGTCTGTGTCGAGGGGTGGCGCATGTCCAGGGAGCAACGCGGGCCGAACGAAAAACTCGGCGCCGTTCTCGCCCTCGCGGGAATCTCGAACGCAGGCCTCGCGCGGCGCGTCAACGATCTTGGCGCTCAGCGAGGACTGACGCTTCGCTATGACAAAACGTCGGTGGCGCGCTGGGTGTCGAAGGGCATGGTGCCGCAGGGTGCGGCACCGCACCTCATCGCCGCCGCCATCGGCCAGAAGCTGGGCCGCCCGGTGCCGCTCCACGAGATCGGCCTGGCGGACGCGGACCCCGCGCCCGAAGTCGGCCTCGCCTTCCCGCGGGACGTCGGACAGGCGGTGAAGTCCGCGACGGAGCTGTACCGTCTCGACCTCGCGGGCCGCCGCGCCGGCGGCGGCATCTGGCAGTCGCTGGCCGGCTCGTTCGCGGTGAGCGCGTACGCGACGCCCGCCTCACGATGGCTGATAACCCCGGCCGACAGTTCGGTCGCGCGTGACGTGGGCCCCGGCGAGGGCTCCGGCGCACCGCTCAAAGTCGGCCACAGCGATGTGCAGAAGCTGCGGGAGGCCGCCGAGGACGCGCGGCGCTGGGACTCCAAGTACGGCGGCGGCGACTGGCGTTCGTCGATGGTCCCCGAGTGCTTAAGGGTGGAGGCGGCTCCGCTGCTGCTCGGCTCCTACTCCGACGAGGTCGGCCGGGCCCTCTTCGGCGCCTCCGCCGAACTCACCCGGCTCGCGGGCTGGATGGCCTTCGACACGGGCCAGCAGGAAGCGGCCCAGCGCTACTACATCCAGGCCCTGCGCCTGGCCCGGGCGGCGGCGGACGTCCCCCTCGGGGGCTACGTCCTGGCCTCCATGTCCCTCCAGGCCACCTACCGAGGCTTCGGCGACGAGGGCGTGGACCTCGCCCAGGCCGCCCTGGAACGCAACCGCGGCCTGGCCACGGCCCGCACGATGAGCTTCTTCCGCCTCGTCGAGGCCCGGGCACACGCGCGTGCGGGGGACGCCCAGGCGGCCGGCGGCGCCCTGAAGGCGGCCGAGAGCTGGCTGGAGCGCGCCCGTCCTGGCGACAACGACCCGAGCTGGCTCGGCTTCTACTCCTACGACCGTTTCTGCGCCGACGCGGCCGAGTGCTACCGCGACCTCAAGGCGCCCCGCCAGGTCCGCCGCTTCACGGAACAGGCCCTCTCGAAGCCCACCGAGGAGTTCGTCCGCTCCCACGGCCTGCGCCTCGTCGTCTCGGCGGTGGCCGAACTGGAGTCGGGGAACCTGGACGCGGCGTGCGAGCAGGGCGTACGAGCGGTGGAGGTCGCCGGCCGTATCTCCTCCGCCCGCACCACCGAGTACGTCAAGGACCTCCTGCACCGGCTGGAGCCGTACGGCGACGAGCCACGGGTGGTCGAGCTGCGTGAACGTGCACGGCCGCTGCTGATGGCTCCGGCCTAGCCGCGCAGGCATGCTGCCGTCTCCGCGTTTGAAGGCATTGTCAGTGGCGCAGTGCACTATCGAAGCGGGAGGTGGTGCAGGTGACGCGGGTGCCGGAGATCGCGTACGACTGTGACGTGCTGGTGATCGGCGGGGGGATCGTCGGTCTGTCGACGGCGTACGCGATCACACGCGCCGCACCGGGCACACGTGTCACGGTCCTGGAGAAGGAGCCGGGCCCGGCCCGGCACCAGACCGGCCGCAACAGCGGCGTCATCCACAGCGGTATCTACTACCGCCCCGGCTCCCTCAAGGCGCGCTACGCGGTGCGGGGCGCGGCGGAGATGGTCAAGTTCTGCGCCGAGTACGGCATCCCGCACGCGGTCACCGGCAAGCTGATCGTCGCGACCGACCGCGCGGAGCTGCCCCGCCTGCACGCGCTCGTGCAGCGCGGCCGGGAGAACGGGATACCGGTGCGTGAACTGGGCGGCTCGCAGATCGCGGAGTACGAGCCGGAGGTGCGGGGCCTCGCCGCGATACACGTCGGTACGACCGGCATCTGCGACTTCGTCGCGGTCGCCCGCCAGCTGGCCCACGGCTCGGGCGCGGAGATCCGCTACGGCACGCGGGTCGTGCGGATCGACCGCCGCCCCGAGCGGGGAGTCGCCGTGCTCACGGCTGCCGGGGATGTCGTGCGGGGGCGGATGATGGTGAACTGCGCGGGTCTGTACAGCGACGAGATCGCCCGGCTGACCGGGGACGACCCGGACGTCCGGATCGTGCCGTTCCGCGGGGAGTACTTCGAGCTGGCCCGGCCGGAGCTGGTGCGGGGCCTGGTCTATCCGGTCCCCGACCCGGCGTTCCCGTTCCTCGGGGTGCATCTCACGCGCGGGATCGACGGGGGTGTCCACGTCGGGCCCAACGCGGTGCCGGCGCTGGCCCGCGAGGGGTACGAGTGGGGGACGGTCCGTGCCCGGGAGCTGGGGTCGACGCTGGCCTGGCCCGGGTCCTGGCGGATCGCCCGGCGGCACTGGCGGTACGGGGCGGGGGAGCTGCGGCGGTCGCTGTCCAAGGGCGCGTTCACGGAGGCGGTGCGCAGGTTGCTGCGGGGTGTCCGAGGACGACCTGGTGCCGACGGCGGCGGGGGTCCGGGCCCAGGCGGTACTGCGTGACGGCACGCTGGTGGACGACTTCCTGATCCGCGAGGGCGCTCGCACGGTGCACGTGCTGAACGCGCCGTCTCCTGCGGCTACGGCGTCCCTGCCGATCGGCAGGGAGGTGGCGCGCAGGGCGTTGAGCGCCCTGTGAGAGCTCGGCGCGACGAGGTGCCGCTGCGCCCACCCGTGCCGCCCCAGCGGCACGACTGCCCGCAGCTAGGGCGGCCACGGCGGCCCGCAGCGCGACGGCCTGCGGCAGCTAAGCCGAGACGCGCCCGCACCCGCCGACGCACGGAAGGGGACGTGTCGGGGGTGTCCGCCCGCAGCGGTTGGCGCGTCAACGGACGGTTAGTCGGTACGCAACCCCATCGCGCCGCTCCGAGGACGGACACCCCCCGGCGCGGCCCCGACCCACCGCACCCCGGTAGGCGCTACGCGCACCCCCACCGAAGCAGCCACAGGCCGCCGCAGGCACACCGCCCCCCGGCAACCACACCACGGCCGTAAAATCGGTCTCACTGTGTCTGACTCCGTGCATACCCCCGAACCTCCCCAGCTCCCCACCCCCGGTGCCTCCATCCGGCACAGCCGGGCCAAGGGTGAGCCGCGTTTTCCCGATGGGCCGAAGGCCGATCCCGCCGGGTCGCACTTCGAGCGGCGGATCCGGAGTTTTCAGCCGCGGCGCAGCCGGGTGACAGCCGGCCAGGCGGACGCGCTTCAGCGGCTGTGGCCCAAGTGGGGCCTCGACATCGACGGCAGCCGAGCCCTCGATCTCGCCGACCTGTTCGGCAACGACAACCCCGTCGTCCTGGAGATCGGCTTCGGCATGGGCGAGGCCACCGCCCGGATGGCCGCAGCCGACCCCACCACCAACATCCTCGCCGTCGACGTCCACACCCCCGGCCAGGGCAACCTGCTCAATCTCGCCGACCGGAACGGCCTGTCCAACATCCGGGTCGGCAACGGCGACGCGATCATCCTCCTCCGGGAGATGCTCACCCCGGACTCCCTCGACGGCCTGCGCGTCTACTTCCCCGACCCGTGGCCCAAGAAGCGGCACCACAAGCGCAGGCTCATCCAGCCCGACTTCCTGACCCTCGCCGCCACCCGGCTCAGGCCCCGCGCGATCGTGCACTGCGCCACCGACTGGGAACCGTACGCCGAACATATGCTCGACGTACTCACGGCACACCCCGCCTTCGAGAACACGCAGGCGGACGGCGGTTTCGCGCCCCGTCCGGACTTCCGTCCCCTGACCCGTTTCGAGGGCCAGGGACTGGACAAGGGACATGTCGTGAACGACCTCCTCTTCCGTCGCGTACAGCACGTGGACCAACCCCCCGCCGGCGCCTGACCGCACTCGCACCCGTACCCCGTATCCCTCCGCCTGCGGACAGCGCCCATCCGTCGTTAGGGTCAATGCCGTGGCCACCAGCCCCCCACACACGTCGTACCCCAGCGTTCCTCCCGGCGGCGCCACCGCCGGCGCACCCACCGCCGGCCCGCTGCGGCACGCCCACTGGTGGCAGCGCACCTGGGTGCGCTACGGCGCGCTGACCACGCTGCTCGCGATATCCGGCCTCGTCATCCTCGCCCTGGTCCGCGAGGAGACCGGCACGGAAGGGTTCCTGGTCGGGCTGGGGCTGGCCACGCTCCCGGTGCCCCTGCTCATAGCCGCGTTCCGCTGGCTGGACCGGGTCGAACCGGGCCCCTGGCGGAATCTGCTGTTCTGCTTCGCCTGGGGCGCCTGCGCGGCGGCGCTGATCGCGATCGTCGCCAACAGCTTCGCGACCAGATGGATAGCGACGGCGACGGCGGATCCCTCCAGCGCGGACACGCTCGGCGCGACCGTCATAGCGCCGGTGGTCGAGGAGATCGCCAAGGCGGCGGCCGTCTTACTGGTCTTCCTCTTCCGGCGCCGCGACTTCACCGGGATCCTCGACGGAGTGGTCGTAGCCGGCGTGACGGCCACCGGCTTCGCGTTCACGGAGAACATCCTCTACCTGGGCACCGCCTTCGGCACCGACCAGCTCACCGGGGGCACCGGCATCGCCTCCGTCACGGCGGCGACCTTCTTCGTGCGCATCATCATGTCGCCGTTCGCGCACCCGCTGTTCACCGTTCTCACCGGCATCGGCTTCGGCATCTCCGCGCTCGCGGCGGACCGCCAGCACGTCCGGCGCGTCGCCTTCCCGCTCTCCGGGCTGCTGCTCGCGATGGGCATGCACGCGATGTGGAACGGCTCGTCGGCGTTCGGCGAGTACGGGTTCTTCGCCGTGTACGCGGCGTTCATGGTGCCCATCTTCGGGCTGCTGACGTGGCTGGTGATCTGGACACGGCAGCGGGAGCTGAGGACCGTACGGGCGGAGCTGCCCGCGTACGCCGTGGCCGGGTGGCTGTCCCCGGTGGAGCCCTACGCCCTCGGCTCGATGAGGGCCCGGCGGATCGCCCGCCAGTACGCCCGCCGCCACGCGGGCCGGGCGGCGGCGCGGGAGGTCGCGCGGTACGAGGCCTACGCGACGTCCCTGGCGTTCCTGCGGCACCGGGGCCGCCGCGGCCGCGCCGGTGCCGACTTCGTCGTGCGGGAACGGGAACTGCTGGACGAACTGTGGCGGCGCCGGGAGACGGCCCGCCCCGCACTGGACTACGCCGCGCGGGTCACGGCCCCTCCGGTACCGGTGGTGGCCCCGCCCTGGCCGGTGTACGGGGCGTACGGGTACGGCTATCCGGCGACGCCGACGCCGTACCCTGCCTACCCCGCCTACAACCCGTACCGGTCGTAACAGGAACCGCTCAGGCCGAAGCCTCCGTGAGCCGCCCGAGCTCCGCCTCCGTCAGCGTCAGCTCCCCGACCCCGATCAGCGCGGGCAGCTGCTCCACCGTCCGCGCGGAGGCGATCGGCGCCGCCACCGTCGGCTGGGCCGCGAGCCAGGCGAGGGCGACCGTGGCGACGGGGACGTCGTGGGCCGCGGCGACCTCGTCGAGGGCGTCGAGGACCCGGCGGCCCCGCTCGGTCTGAAGGTGCTGGGCGGCACCGCCCGCCCGCGCGCTGTCGACGGTCGTACCGGGCCGGTACTTGCCGGTCAGGAAGCCCGAGGCGAGCGCGTAGTACGGGACGGCCGCCAGGCCGGTCCGCTCGGCGAGGTCCTGGAGCTCGCCCTCGTAGGTGTCGCGGGAGACCAGGTTGTAGTGGGGCTGGAGGGCCACGTACCGGGCGAGCCCCTCGCGGTCGGAGAACTCCAGGGAGGCCCGCAGCCGCTCGGCGGAGATGTTGGAGGCGGCGATGTGCCGCACCTTCCCGGCCTTCACGAGTTCGTCGAGCGCGCCGATGATCTCCTCCACCGGCACGTCGGGCTTGTCGTAGTGGGTGTAGTAAAGGTCGATGTAGTCGGTGCCGAGGCGCCGCAGGGAGGCGTCGGCGGCGGCCTTGATGTTGGCGGCGGACAGGCCCTGGAACTCGGGGTGCTGGCTGACCTTCGTGGCGAGGACGACGTCCGCGCGGTTGCCGCGCGATGTCAGCCACTTGCCGAGGACGGTCTCGGACTCGCCGCCCTGGTTGCCGTCCACCCACGCCGAGTAGACGTCGGCGGTGTCGACGAAGTTGCCGCCCGCGGCGGTGTACGCGTCAAGGACGGCGAACGACTGTGCCTCGTCGGCGGTCCAGCCGAAGACGTTGCCGCCGAGGGCGAGCGGGAAGACCTCGAGGTCGGAGGAACCGAGCTTGCGAAGAGAAGTCATGCTCCGTGTCAACGGCCGTGCGGGGGAGGCTCATTCCGGAGCGGACGCAAAACCTGCGTGAACGCCCCCGCACGAAACCCCCGCACGGACCGGAAGCTCCGACGCTCAGACGTTCAGGCCCTTGCCCCGCAGCCAGGCCAGCGGGTCGATGCCGTTGCTGGAACCGCCGGTGTGGACCTCGAGGTGCAGGTGCGCCCCGGTGACGTTGCCGGTCGCGCCCACGCGTCCGATGACGTCACCCGTGCTGACCTTCTGTCCGACGCTGACGCCGATGGACGACTGGTGCGCGTACCAGATCTCCGTGCCGTCATCGAGGGTCAGGACCGTCTTGTAGCCGTACGAGCCGTTCCAGCCCGCCTCGGTGATGGTGCCGCTGTGCACCGCCTTGATCGGCGTGCCCGTGGGGGCGGCGAAGTCGAGGCCGGTGTGGTAGCCGGAGGACCAGTAGGCGCCGGCCTGGCCGAAGGTCGAGGTGATGGTGTACGCGGAGGTCGGCAGTGTGTACTGCTTGGCGAGGGCGGCGAGCCGCTCGGCCTCGGCCTTCTTCCGGGCCTCCTCCTCCGCCTTCTTCTTGGCTTCGGCGGCCTTGGCCTTGGCTTCCTTCTCGGCCTTGGCGGCGGCCTCCGCGGCCGCCTTCTGGGCGGCTTCGGCGGCGTCCTGCGCGGCCTTGGTCTCGATCTGTTCCTGCTGGTGCTCGACCTGCGCCATGATCCGGGCGCGCAGTGCCTCACCGGCGCCGGAGGTGCCCTGCTCGGTGTCGGCGGAGGCCGTGGCGAGGTCGCTGAGCGGGGTGGCGGAGCCTTCGGAGGTGTCGTCGTCCGAGATGAGGGAACCCACCGAGGGAAGGTCCGGGACGGAGATCGACACCGGCGGCTTGCCGGTCTGGGCGCTGGCCATGCCGCCCGCGCCCACGGCGGCTATGACGCCGACGCCCAGGACGGTGGAGCTGCGGGCGAGCCCTCCGCCGCGCTGCTTGGTGACGCGATGCCGGCCACGGATGGGGCGGATGGACTCCGCGGTGGGGTTCCATTCCTGGAACGGGCCCTCGTCGGTGCGGTGACCGCCGTAGCCGAAGGTCTCGGTGTCGCGCTGGTTCGGCGCGGACGGGGCCGCGGGGGCAGGCCGGTTGGACGCCACGTGGGCGTACTCCTTTCCTTCCTTCTCGCCTACCGGGTTAGCTGACGGGTTCGGAGCAGGAAGGTCTCCTACGCGCGTATACCGGCCGTGCTTCCACGGCGGCATCCGCTCGATTCACCCCAAGTGGTGGTTCCCCGGTTCCCTTTCGGGATTCGGCGCGTGCGCACGGAGCCGCCTTCTGTGACGGCTGGGACGACCGCGCTGCGTTATCGAACGTTAATAGACGCGCCGTGGGTATTCCAGCGATTCCGCTTGATCATTAACCTTTTTCGCGCGGACCAACCTGCCATGACCGGCCCAAAACGGGCGAGTTGACCGCTGCGTAAGTGACTCACGGGTTTTGACGGTGTGTCAGTTGTGATGCGCAGCGGCGCGATTCACTCACCGACAGTAATGGCGAGCCCAGGGAAAAACCGAGGGCCGGAACCCTTTCGGATTCCGGCCCTCGGCCTTCAGTAGCGGGGACAGGATTTGAACCTGCGACCTCTGGGTTATGAGCCCAGCGAGCTACCGAGCTGCTCCACCCCGCGTCGTTGTGACTCCAGTGTACGCCATCCGCGGGACCGCTCGCGCACACCTCTGCTCAGCGGCGGCGCAGCAGGTGTCGATTCGGTGCCTTGGCCCGCTCCTCGTGCTCCGGGAGGACGAGGACCTCGACTCCCCCGGCCGCCAGGACGCCGCTGCCGTCGGCGCCCGCCACGAAGGTGTCCGGCTCGCGCCAGGCCGTGACCACACGCCGTACGCCCGCGTCGAGGATCAGCCGGGCGCAGGGTGCGGGGCGGGAGGCCCGGCGGGCGCAGGGCTCCAGGCTGCTGTAGACCGTCGCGCCGGCGAGCCCGGGGCCGGCCGGGTCGAGCTTGGCCAGGGCCGCCTCCTCGGCGTGCACGAGCGGGTCGCCGCCCTCGCGGGAGTGGCCGCGGGCCAGTTCCGTGCCGTCGGCCGCGACCACCACCGCGCCGACACTGAACGCCGTGTCCGACGGCGGACACTGTGCCGCCAGTTCGCAGGCGAGGGCCAGCCAGTGGTGGTCGGCGGCGGCGGGGAGGGGGCCGGTGCCCGGGGCGGTGGGCTCGTAGCGCATCAGGACCACGTCCTCGATCCGCCGGGTCTCCAGGAGCCGGAGCCGGCCGGACTGGTAGCCGCCGGGGCCGAAGAGGCGGGGTGCCTCGGGGTCGCCCACGAAGATCGGGGCGAGGACCAGCTGGAGTTCGTCGGCCAGGCCCTGGGTGAGGAGCTGGGTGTGGATCAGGCCGCCGCCCTCGACCATGAGCCGTCGCACGCCCCGGACGTCGTGCAGGTGGGTGAGGAGCCGCCGCCAGTCGAGGTCGGCGCCGAGCGGGACGACGTCGGTGGCATCGGCGGCATCGGTGGCTTCGGTGGCGAGGCCGAGGGCACGGGCGCGTTCGGCGCCCTTGTCGGTGGTGTAGAGGATCTTCTCGCCGCCGGTGTGCCAGAACCGTGCCGCCGGATCGAGGTCGCCGGAGCCGCTGACCGTGACCTTGAGGGGGTACTCCGGCAGACCGGCCGCGGTGCGGGCGGCTCGCCGCTCGGGTGAGTTGACCAGCAGGCGCGGGTTGTCGGCGCGGACGGTGCCGGCGCCGATCAGGATCGCGTCGACGGACGCCCGGACCTCATCGACCCGGTCGAAGTCGGCCGGGCTGGACAGGAGCAGGCGCTCGGGGCCGGTGTCGTCCAGGTAGCCGTCGAGGGAGACGGCGGCGGACAGCAGGACGTACGGATGGGGCATCGACGCTCCCGGCTCGTGGAAAACGGGCGACTGAGAAATCGGCGGAACTGAGATATCGGCGGACTGGAATCGGCTGAAAACGGCGGACTGACGGGCGGTCTTGGTTCAAGTTTGAAACAAACCTACACTGGCGGCATGACGACTCGCTGGCTCACCCCCGAGGAGCAACGCGCCTGGCGCGCGTACATCGCCGCCTCCTTGCTCCTGGAGGACGCGATCGACCGGCAGCTCCAGCAGGACGCCGGCATGCCGCACCTGTACTACTCCATCCTGTCGGTCCTGTCGGAGTCCCCTGAGCGGCGGCTGCGCATGACCGATCTCGCCGAGCGGCTGAAGATCACGCGCAGTCGGCTGACGTACGCGGTGACGCGGCTGGAGAAGGACGGCATGGTGCGGCGCGAGGCCTGCCGGTACGACAAGCGGGGCAGCATCGCGGCCCTGACGGACGACGGGTTCGCCGTACTGGACCGGGCGGCGCCCGGGCATGTCGAGACCGTGCGGAGCTTCCTGTTCGACCGGCTCAGCGAGGAGCAGGTGGGGCAGCTGGAGGAGATCTCCACGGCGATCGCGCAGGGGCTCCAGGAGGACGGGACACGGCCGGCGTCGGACGACGTGCCCTGGCGGCGGAGGTCCTCCTCGACCTGTTCGTGACCCACGTCACACCACACTCACATCTCGTTGCTTCAAATTTAAAGCAAGGGTAGGGTTCCGGACGTGGATCTGCTTCAAATCTGAAGCAGACTGCAAGCCGACGGCTGTGCAGCCGAACAGGAACGGAACCCGGAGGCCCCGCATGCCCGACACCCCCGCTGTCCTCGCCACCCCGCGCTCCCGCGTCCGGGTCCCGCTGCGCTTCCACGACGGTTACGAGGTCGAGGCCGAAGTCGTCACCTTCCACGGCCTGGCCGACGGCCAGGAACATGTGGCAGTCGTCCTGGGCGAGCCCGGCCCGGTTCCGCTGGTGCGGCTGCACTCCGAGTGCCTGACCGGGGACGTGTTCGGCTCCGCCCGCTGCGACTGCGGCCCGCAACTGCGCGAGGCCGTCGAGCGCATCGCCGAGCACGGCGGCGTGCTCCTCTACCTCCGCCAGGAGGGCCGGGGCATCGGCCTCTACAACAAGCTCGACGCCTACGCCCTCCAGGACGAGGGCCTCGACACCTACGAGGCGAACGCGGCCCTGGGGCTGCCGGAGGACGCCCGCGACTACACGGCGGCGGCCCAGATGCTCCGGGCCCTCGGCGTCGGCGAGCTGGACCTGCTCTCCAACAACCCCGACAAGGCCGCTCAGCTGCGCGACCTGGGCGTGGGCGTCCGCGACCGCGTCCCCACGGGCGTCTTCACCACCGCGCACAACGTCCGGTACCTGCGCGCGAAGGTCCTCCAGACCCAGCACACGCTGCCGCTCGCCGCGCTGACGGGGCTCAGCGCGGGCTGAGCCTCCCGGCCCGGCCGGGTGGGTGAACGGGGCGGCTTGCCCCTCGGCTCATCGGGTACAGCCTTTGAAAGAGGGCGACCTCCGCAGTACCCGGAGCTTATGGAAAGTGACCGTTTCGTGACCGATCTCGACGGCCCCGGCGACCCCCGGGCGAGGAGACCGGGCGATGGCCCGGAGGCCGTCGCGGCACAGATCGCCGACGCCGTGGAGAGTCTGACGGCCCTGTGGTCGGTCGCCGCCCAGGACGCGTCCCTGCGGCTGTCCCTGCACCAACTGCGGGCGCTGCGCACCCTGGAGGCGGCGCCCGGCCTGAACCTCACGGCCCTGGCGGACCGGCTGGACATCGGCCTCCCCACGGCCAGCCGCCTCTGCGACCGCCTGGCGGCGGCCGGCCTCCTGGAACGCGCCCCGCACCCGGACACCCGCCGCGAGGTACAGCTGTGGCTCACCGCGCACGGGCAGCACGTCCTGGGCGACGTCGCAGGGCGCCGGGCGCAAGCCCTGGCCACGGCACTGGCGGCGATGGAACCGGCGGAACGGGTGGCGCTGAGCCGGGGGTTGCGGGGGTTTCTTGCGGCACGGGATCCCGGTGCCCGTCAGCCCCCCGAGCCATGACGGCTGCCGACGCCTCGCTCTGCGCCCAACACGGCCACACACGTGTCGTCCCGCACCGGGCGAGCCGCGCTGCCCGCGTCGCGGAGGACCACGGCGGCCACCACCGCCGGGTCGCAGCCGAGCAGCACGGCGTCGTCGGGTGGCGTCCAGCGGCCGGGCAGGCCGTCGCTGTGCAGGACGAGCAGGCTGTCGTCCTGCCACGGCTGCCGCTGCACGGTCACGGACGCCGGGGCCTGCGCGCCCACGATGCCGGGCTGGGACAGCATCGCCTTCCAGGTGCCGTCGGTGCGCAGCCGCGCCCCGACGTTGCCGATCCCGGCGAAGTGCAACCGCCCGGATCCCAGATCCAGTTGGGCCACGGCGACGGCCGCGCCCCGGGTGCGGCGCAGGGCCCGGCCCAGATGCCGCAGCATCTCGGCGGGCGGCCGGTCGGCCACGTCGCGCAGCGCATCCACGGCGGCGCCGGACGCCTCGGCCGCCTTGGGTCCGTGGCCGAGCCCGTCGGCGAGCAGGAGGGTGTGGCGGTCGCCGGCGCAGACCCGGGTCCAGGCGTCGCCGGAGTACTCGGCCCGGCCGAGGGGGACGTTGACGCCGCCGGTGTGCGGGCCCCGCGGGGGCGTCCGGTACCGGTCGGCGGGGGGTTCGTGGTCGATACGGGCCATGGCCACGGTGCCCCGGCCGGGGAGGCTGTGGAGGTCGAAGTCGTTCGCTATGCGCCGGCACGTGCCGAGGCCGGCGCCCAGGGAAGCCGCGGTGGTGTAGCCGTCGCGCATCGCCGCCGCGACGTCCGCGATGCCCGGGCCGTGGTCGAGCGCGACGAGCTGCACGGACAGCCGCCGGCCGTCGGCGGGTGCGCGCTCGACGAGGTTGATGAGGACGTACCCGCCGTCCGCGTGCCGCACCAGGTTGGTCGCCAGCTCCGTCGCCACGAGCGCGGCGGTCGCGATGCGGTCCGGGCCGAGCTCGGCGCACGCGCCGGCCGCCTCGGCCGCGACCCGGACGTCCCGGACCCGGGTCGAGTCGTCGACCGGCACTTCCCACACCCTGCTCATCACGACCCCGGCCGGGTCGGCGGCACGACCGTGGCCCAGGAGGTGACGGTGACGCGGGTCCCCTCACCGGGCCGGCTGTCCACCTCGAACTCCTGGACCAGCCGCTTGGCCCCGCTCATGCCGAGTCCGAGCCCGCCGCCGCTGGTGTAGCCGTCGGTCATCGCCTGGTCCAGGTCGCGGATGCCGGGCCCGGCATCGACGAAGGCCAGCCGAAGGCCGGGCGACGGCCCGGCGTCCAGCGGGGTGATCTCCACATGGCCGCCACCGCCGTGGACGAGGGTGTTGCGGGCCAGCTCGCTGGCGGCGGTGACGAGCTTGGTCTGCTGCACCAGACCGAAACCGAGCTCGGCGGCGGCCTGCCGGACCTGCTGCCGTACCCAGGCCAGGTCGGCGTCCGAGCCGATCGGCAGGCTGGCCGGGGCGGCATGGCGGGAGGCCCGCATCAAGGACTCCCCTCGGCCTGCCGCTCACCCGCGGTGAGCAGCTCCATCGCGCGTTCGACGTCCAGGGCCGTACGCAGTCCGGGCAGGGTGAGCCCCAGCTCGACCAGGGTGATCGCCACCGCGGGGCGCATCCCGGCCAGTACCGTACGGGCGGCCAGCAGTCCGGCTCCGGCGGCGATCTCGGCGAGGACCCGCCCCAGGAAGGAGTCGACGATGTCCACGCCGGAGATGTCGATGACCACGCCGGTCACCCGGGTGTGCGCGATCCGGTCGGTGATGTCCTGCTGGAGCTGCTCGGCCATCCCGTCGTGCAGCTCCCCCTGGAGGGTGACCAGCAGGATGTCGCCCAGCCGGAGGACCGGGACGGTGAAGCCGGGCCCGCCGAAGGGCCCGTTCCCCGAGGGGCCGGTCATCGGGCGCCCGCGTCGGCCGCCCGCAACGGCGCGATCTCGACGCCCTGCCGGCTGAGCGCGTAGGCCAGGGCGTCCGCCAGGCTCGCGCGGGTGAGCACCGTACCGAGGTCGATGCCCAGCTGGACGATGGTCTGCGCGATCGCCGGCCGGATGCCGGAGACGATGCACTCGGCGCCCATCAGCCGGGCCGCGGCCACCGTCTTCATCAGGTGCTGGGCCACCAGCGAGTCGACCGTGGGCACGCCGGTGATGTCGAGGATGGCGAACCGGGCGCGCTCGGCGACGATCGCGTCCAGCAGGCTCTCCATGACCACCTGGCTGCGCGCGCTGTCCAGCGTGCCGATCAGCGGTACGGCGACGGTGCTCTCCCAGAGCTTGATCACCGGGGTGGCCACTTCGTGCAGTTGCTCGCGCTGCCGTGCGATCACCTCCTCGCCCGCGCTGACCGTCGTCTCCAGTACGACCAGACGCAGCGTGCCCATGAGCACGGTGAGGGCCAGCACACACTCCTGGGCCTCGGGGGCGCAGGGGTCCGGGAACTCGGCGCGCAGCAGGTCGGTCACCGGTTCGCGCAGGGCGGCCACCTCGTCGGCGAGCCCGTCCGCGTCGATGCCCATACGGCCGCGGGAGGCCGCCATCCGCCCCAACTGGTCGCGCACCGCCGCGAATCCGGAGGCCCGGATGTCGTCCAGCCGCCCGGCGGCCGCCACCGCGGCCAGCGCAGCCGCCACGGACCTGCCCGCCTCCACCGCCTCGTCGCGGGACACGGTGAAGACCGTGCGGAACAGCGCGGCGTCCGCCCACCGTTGGGCGATCTGCTCCCGGCGCCGTTCGAGAAAGGCACTCACCTGCTGTGCGGGCGGCTCTTGTTCCGCGTTCTCTTCCGATACCGACACCGACACTTGCATCGCTCCCTTGCACGGACCGGACCGAGGCCGCGCTGCGACACCTCAGCCATTACTTGCCGTATGACAAACATTAGGGCCGACGTACGGCTCCGCCAAACAGCCGCTCACCCACACCCCCTGGCCTCCGCCTTCCCCGGCCCCTCCCGCCCACGCCAGTCCAGGCACACCACCAGGGCGTCGTCGTCCGGGACGGGTCTGCCGCGGTGGCCGGACAGTTCGCGCAGGACGGCCCGGGGCACCTCGGCGGCCGGGAGCAGCCGGGTCGACTGGATCGCCCGGGCCAGGGCCGCGTCGCCGTACGCCTCTCCGCCCGGGGAGGCGACGTCGTACACCCCGTCGCTGACGAAGACCAGCCGGTCACCGGGCTCGACCGCGAACTCCTGGGCCACGTAGTCGGTCTCCTCGAACATGCCGAGCGGCAGCTGGGCGTCGAAGGGCACCCGCTCCACCGCGCCCCGGCGCAGCCGCAGCAGCCGCGGGGACCCGGCGTCCACCGCCCGGACCCGCCCGGTGGCCAGCTCGATGTCCAGCATGAGCACGGACAGGTAGCAGCGGCCCCGGTAGTGGGCGTACACCGCCTGGTCGGCCAGGGCCGCCTGGTCGGCGAGGGGGAGACCCGCCCGGCGCGCGTTGCGCAGGGCGTTGATCGCCAGGTTCGTCAGCAGGGAGGCCTCTATGCCCTCGCCCATGCCGTTGGTGACGTAGAGACTGAGCCGGTCGGTCGTGGCGGACCAGTCGAAGTTGTCGCCGAAGACCGCGTACGCCGGTTCCAGCTGGGCGCCCAGCTCGTACTCGGGGCGGGCGCAGGAGCGGCCCGGCAGCAACTGCCACTGCATCTCGGCGGCCAGCGTGAGCCGGTCCCTGCGGCGTGCCTGGAGGTACAGGTCGGTGTCCCGCTCGGCCACGACGATCTCGTGCCCGAGCACCTCGGCGATCTCGGCCAGTTCGCCGAGGCAGCCGTCGGCGTGCTCGCCGCCCGGCAGGGTCACCGTCAGCACGCCGAGGCGGTCGCCGCGCACGGTGACCGGCAGGTGCACGCGTACGAGGTCACCCGGCACGGTTTCCACGTAGGGCTCCTGCGCGCCGAAGGCCCGGCCCGCCGGGCTGTTGGCCACGGAGACCGGCTGAAGGGTGTGCGGCAGCACGGACACCGGCTGAAGCACCGTCAGTCCGTAGTCGGCCAGGTACAGCTCGACGGAGTCCGCCGCGTACTGATCGGTCAGTACACGACGGACCGCGTCCAGCAGTTGATGGGGCGCCGCCGTGCGCAGGGCGCGCTCGGCGGCCACGAGTCTGTTCACGATCGTCGTCACGATGGTCGACACACCAATCCTTGGTCTGAATGCGCGGTGGGCAGCTGTGACCCCGGCCGAGGTCACCCCCGGCTCCCCGCGCGCCTAGTACGCTGGCGGCCATCCCGGTGCCTGCGAGAGTGTGACTGTGACTTCCCTCCGACCCCGCCCTGAGCCAGCAGAGGTCGCACGTGTGACCTCCACGGCCGCGGAGTTGCTGGAAGTCCTCTGGGGCCGGGCCTCCACGGCACCCGCCTCGGCGTCCCAGCTGCGCGTGCTGCTCATCCTGGAGCACCACGAGGGCATCAACCTGCGCACCCTCGCCGACTCCCTCGCCTCCACCCCGCCCTCGACCAGCCGGCTGTGCGACCGGCTCCAGGCGGCCGGGTTCGTCGAACGGGTGGTGAGTGCGGCGGACCGGCGCGAGGTACACCTGCACCTCAGTGGGCGGGGCCGCACCTTCCTGGCCGACCTGCGCATCCGCCGGGAGCAGACGCTGCGCGCTGTGCTCGACCAGATGCCCGCCGCCAAGCGGGTCGCGCTGCTGCAGGGGCTGGAGGCGTTCTGCGACGCGGCCGCGGCCCAGATACACGACGACTCCGACGACTCCCCGGCGTCCGGTACCCGCACTGCCTGAACTGCCCGTCGTGGCACCGGGACGAACATTCCGGATCCTCCCCCGCGCCCGCACGTCACGGCTAGATTGTTGTCTCATGACTATAGTTGTCAAACGACAACTGTCCGCTCCACGAGTCCCGTCGCCGATTCCTCCGTGCCGCACCGCCCGCCCTCCTGCCCGTACCGTGAGCCGACCGTGCGGGTACCCCGTCACCGCCCCGACCTGCGCCGACTGTGGCCAACGTCTCGACGGACAGGAGACGGGGCATGAGCCGGGCGACCGCGGGTAGCGGCGTGGAGGTGGCCTGACGGGGGACGGGAGCGGGCCGGAACTACGAGGGAGGGCCCGTGACGGCGACCATGCGCATCGACACGACGACGGATTCCGGCACCGACACCGGTGAGGAGCTGCCGCAGATCGCAGAGCCGCAGAAGCTCGCCCCGCAGGACGCGCGCGAGCTGACCGGGCAGTTCCTCGAGCGGCTCGCCGTGCTGGAGGAGGGCACCGCCGAATACCAGTACGCGCGCAACACGCTCATCGAGATGAACATGTCGCTGGTGCGGTTCGCGGCCCGCCGGTTCCGTGCGAGCGGCCAGTCGATGGAGGACGTCGTCCAGGTCGGCGTCATCGGGCTGATCAAGGCCATCGACCGGTTCGAGGTCTCCCGCGAGGTGCAGTTCACCAGCTTCGCGGTGCCGTACATCATCGGTGAGATCAAGCGGTTCTTCCGCGACACGTCCTGGGCCGTGCACGTGCCGCGCCGCCTCCAGGAGGCCCGTACGGAACTCGCCAAGGCCACCGAGGAACTGTCCTCCCGCCTCGGCCGCGCTCCGAAGGTCGCGGAGCTGGCGGCGCTGATGAACCTCTCGGAGGAGGAGGTCGTCGAGGCCCAGGTCGCGGCGAACGGCTACCTGTCCTCGTCCCTGGACGCCGCGATCACCGGCGACTCGGAGGAAAGCGACACCTCGCTCTCCGAGTTCATCGGCGAGGAGGACCCGGCCCTCGAACTCGTCGAGGACTTCCACGCACTGGCTCCCCTGGTCGCCGAACTCGACGAGCGCCAGCGCCTCATCCTCCACCTCCGCTTCGTGGAGGAACTCACCCAGGCGGACATCGGCAAGCGCCTCGGCATCTCCCAGATGCACGTCTCCCGCCTGATCTCCCGGACGGTGGCCCGCTTGCGGTCGGGGATGCTGGCGACGGGCTAGTGGTGCCAGGCACGCCCGCCCGTGTTGTGGATGAAGCGCTGCAGCACCTTGAGGGTGGTCAGGTACTCCTCGTCGGAGATGCCCGCGTGCCGTTCCGCCCACAGCTCGCTCTGGAGTGCCGCGGCCTTGTCGTAGAACGCCTGGCCCTCCTCCGTGATGGCCAGGCGCCCCTCGGAGTCCTCGGTGATCCAGCCCTGGGCGATCGTGACGCCGATCTCCCGCTCCATGGATTCCGAGCCCGTGTCGAGGTAGTTCTCGAGGAGGCGGGACACCTCGTTCCGGGATCTGACCGTGTCGGCTCGTGCGACCTGTGCGAGGACCCACCACTGCGGCTGCGTGGTGCCGATCCCCGCGAGGGCGGCCCGGATGCGGCTGACGACAGCCTTGTGGGCGGCCCAGCTCCAGTAGCCGATGGGCTGCTGGATCAGTTCGGCATCGCTGTGTGAGTACTCCACGGCAGGTCCCTCCCTCTTCGTCCGAGCTGGTGCGACACGACCGACCGTAGAAACTCAACCTCGCTTGAGGTCAAGGCTCTTCGGCTGGTGCCGGGTGAGCTGCCGGTCCAGCAGCGTGCTCGCGAGCGCCGCCAGCGCGAAGGCCGCGCCGACCCAGCCGATGCCGGCCAGGCCGGAGCCCGCGTCGATGACCAGGCCGGACACCCAGGGGGCCAGGGCGATGCCGACATTGAAGGCGGCGATGTTCAGAGCGCCGCCCAGCGTCCTGGTCTCGCCCAGGATGCGAAACACCCGGGTGTTCACGGCCGGGTTGGTCAGGAAGCCACCGGCGGCGAGGAGTGCCGCGAGCGGAATCACCACCCCGGGGATGTCCGCGGTCAGCGCGATGGCTGCGGCCACGACCGCGACCGTGCCCATTCCGGTCAGCAGGACGCCGAACGGCGCCCGATCGGCGATGCGGCCGCCCACGGTCAGGCCGACCAGGGCGCCCACCCCGTACAGCCCGAGGACCGCCGGGACGAGCCCTGCGGGGACGCCTGTGACGTCCTCGAGGAGCGCGCCGAGGTACGAGAAGACCGCGATGGTGGCGGACACGGTCAGCGCCGTGGTGGCGTAGGCGACCCACAGCCGAGGCGTGGCCGACGACCGCAGTTCGGCACGCAGTTCCGGCCCGGGTGCCTCCGGGTCGCGCCCACCGGGCAGGGCGAGCAGCAGCCCGGCGGCGGAGAGCGCGGTCATCACGGCCACCGCCCAGAACGCCGCCTGCCAGTTGGCGTGCTGGGCCAGCACCGTACCGGCCGGAACACCGATGATCATGGAGAGGCTCAGTCCCGACACGACCACGGACATCGCCTTCCCGCGCCGGTCGGCCGGGACGAGGGAGACGGCGGCGACCGACGCCAGCGCCCAGAAGCCGGCGTACGCCATCCCCGTGACCCCCCGCATGGCCAGCTGGAAGCCGAAGTGCGGCTGGAGCGCGGCTGCCACGTGCCCGGCGGCGAACACCGTCTGGAAGCCGACCAGCGCCGCGCGACGGGGCAACCCGAGGGTGGCCAGCGCCAGCACCGGTGCGCCGACGACCATGCCGACGGCAAACGCGGAGACCAGCAGCCCCGCCTCCGACAGGGAGACGTGCAGCTCGCCGGCGACGCAGGGCAGCAGCCCCGAGAGCATGAACTCCGAGGTGCCTTGGGCGAAGGTGCCGAACCCGAGGACGTAGATGAGGAAAGGCATGGCGGGGGGTGCTCCCAGTTCTCCAGGACTGCCGTGCGCTCTCCAGGCTCACGCCGCCGGAAGGCGGGAGAGCCCTCGAAAGTGGCCCAGCCGAGCCTGGGTCCAGGTGGGCCACCCTGGGACGGGCGACCGGCGCGTCCCCGGGCGAATACTGGGGAAATGGAGCGGAACGCTGAACTGGGCGACTTCCTTCGCACCCGCCGGGCCCGGATGAGCCCGGCCGACGCGGGCGTGGCGCCGGGCGGCGGCGTCCGCAGGGTGCCGGGCCTGCGCCGCGAGGAGGTCGCGTACGTGGCCGGTGTGAGCACCGACTACTACACCCGCCTCGAACAGGGCCGGCACCCCAATGTCTCCGAGGCCGTCCTGGACGCCGTGGCCCGTGCCCTGCGCCTGGACGACGACGAACGCGGTCACCTCTTCGACCTCGCCCGGCCCCGCACCACCCGCCCCCGGCGCCATCGCGTGGAACGTGTGCAGCGCGTGCGCCCCGAGGTCCATCAGATGCTGGACTTCCTCAACGGCGTCTCACCGGCCTTCGTCGCCAACCACCGGCAGGATGTGCTCGCCGCCAACCAGCTGGCCCGCGCCCTGATCACCGACTGGGACAAGCTGCCCTACCGGGAACGCAACTTCGCCCGCTACGTCCTCCTCGATCCCGGCGCCCGCGAGCTGTACCTGAACTGGCGCGAGGTCGCGGAGACCGTCGTGGCCGATCTGCGCCTGGAGGCGGGACGTCACCCCGACGACGCCCGGCTGAACGAGCTGATCGGCGAGGCCGTCGTGAAGGTGCCGGAGTTCGGCTCCTGGTGGGACAGCCACCGGGTGGCCCAGTGCGTCCACGGTACGCAGCGCTTCCAGCACCCCGTGGTCGGCGAGATCACCCTGCACCACGAGACCCTGGTCTTCCCGGCCGACCCCGGCCAGACCGTGTGCGTGTACACCGCGGAGCCCGGCAGCGCCTCCGCCCAGGCCCTCGCCCTCCTGGCCAGCTGGAGCGCCCCGGAAAACACAGCGGCGCCCGAGCCGGCCGAAGCCGACCCGGGCGCCGCGTAGCAGGTCAGGGGATGTATCCCCCGCCCGCCTCCGGTAGGCCCTGTGGGACTCGAACCCACAACCAATGGATTAAAAGTCCACTGCTCTGCCAATTGAGCTAAGGGCCCAGGCGATGTTGCCCCCACGAGCATAGCCGGACGAGGCCGAGTCTCCGATCGGGTATCGGTGACCCGGCCGTGCCGGAGGTGTGAAAACCCCTCCGGAACGGCGGAGCGCCGTGGCCCCGTTGGGACGGGGCCACGGCGCTCGTCACACCTGTGCGTCAGCTGTTGCGCTTCCAGCGCGGCTTGTCCTCGCGGCGCTGGAAGGAACCGCCGCCACGGTGGTCGTCACGACGACCCTGCGGGCGGTCGTGCCCGGGACGGTCGTGCCCGCCGGCGCGGAAGCCCGGACGGTCGTCCCGGCGGTCGCGGTTGAAGGGACGGTCGCTGCCGCGGTGCCCCGTGCGCTCGTCCCGGCGGAAGCCGCCGCGGTCGTCACGGCGCTCGAACGGACGCCCGCCACGGTCGTCACGACGCTCGAACGAACGGCTGCCGCCACGGTCGTCGCGACGCTCGAAGGAACGGCCACCACGGTCGTCACGACGGAAGCCGCCGCGCTCGCCACGGTCGCCCCGGTCAGCCCGGTCGTCCCGGCGGAAACCACCACGGTCACGGTCGCGGTCGAAGGAACGGCCGCCACGGTCGCGGTCGCGGTCCCGGTCGCGGTTGAACCCACCGCGGTCGTCACGACGCTCGAAGGAACGCCC
>KE354059.1 GCA_000415505.1 Streptomyces afghaniensis 772 | reverse complement strand
GGTGCTGCTGTTCCTCGAAGGACCACCCGGAGGGCCACGAGCCGGAGCCGCTCCCGCACCAGGGCGCGGCCTACGTACGGCGGCAGATCGCCGCCGCCTGGCGGGAGCCGGGGACGCGGCTCGGCCTGTGGGTGCACTTCACGACCCAGTTCCCGGCGATGGTGTTCCTGCTGCTGTGGGGCCTGCCGTTCCTCGTCGAGGCACAGGGACTGAGCCGGGCCACGGCAGGCGAGCTCCTCACCCTGGTCGTGCTGTCGAACATGGTCGTCGGCCTGGTCTACGGGCAGATCGTCGCCCGGCACCACGGGGCGCGGCTGCCCCTCGCGCTCGGCACGGTCGGGACGACGGCGGCCCTGTGGGCGGCGACGCTGGCCTACCCCGGCCCGCACGCCCCGATGTGGCTGCTGATCGTGCTGTGCACGGTGCTCGGGGCCTGCGGGCCCGCGTCGATGCTCGGCTTCGACTTCGCCCGCCCGGCGAACCCGCCCGAGCGGCAGGGCACCGCCTCGGGCATCACCAACATGGGCGGCTTCGTGGCCTCCATGACCACGCTGTTCGCGGTCGGGGTGCTGCTGGACGCCACGGGCGACGACTACACCGTGGCCTTCTCTTTCGTGTTCGTCCTCCAGGCGCTCGGGGTCACGCAGATCCTGCGGCTGCGGAAGCAGGCGGCCCGGCGCGAGCGGGAACGGCTGGTGGCGAGCCGGGTGGAGACGGTGCACGTGCCGGTGTAGGTCAACGGGCCGCCACGGGTACCAGGGTGAGGTACGCGAGCCCGAGGACGCCGCGGTAGGTGAGCCAGGCGGCTCGGTGGCGGTCGGCGCGCTCCCGGGTCTCGGCGGCCAGGGGGTGGCCGGGGTGCCGGGCGAGCCACACCTCGGTGTCCGCGAGGTACGCCGACTCGAACTCCTCCCATTCGTCGAGGCTCGCGGTCTCCGTCCACTCCGGCCGGAAGCCCGCGTCGACGGCCAGGCCGACGAGGGTCGCGAGGTCGGGGTGGTCGGTGGCTTTCGCGTCCGGCCACATGCGGGGCAGTTCGGCCGGGGTCGGTGGGCGTTGCCAGAAGCCCTCGCCCAGGAGGACGCGGCCTTCGTCGGAGACGAGCCTGCGTAGTTCGCCGAGGGCTTGCGGCAGTTGGCTGCCGAGGGCCTGGCTCGCGCCTACGCACAGGACGAGGTCGGCTGGGCCGTGGGGGGTGCCGGTGGCGGATTCCTCGAGGAAACGGACCCGGGGTGCCAGTCCGCGTTCCGCTGCGGCCTTCCGGCCCCGAGCCAGGTCGTCGGCGTTGATGTCGATGCCGGTGCCGGTGGCCTTCGGGGTGGCGGCGAGGATGCGGAGCAGGAGCTCGCCCCAGCCGCAGCCGATGTCCAGGACCGTGGTGGGGGCGTGGCGGACGAGACGTTGTACGAGGGCGTCTGCTCGGGTCTCGGACAGCGGGCCGTGGAAGGTGAGGCGGGTGTGGCGGGGTGGGGTTGTCATGCTCGGGGACGCTACGGGGGCCGGTGGGTGGGCGGCACGGGGTTTTCGCCGTACTGTCCGTTGGTGCTGAGGCCGGGTGGGTGCGCAGCTCGGCGCGGCGAGGTGCCGCTGCGCCCACCCGTGCCGCCCCAGCGGCACGACTGCCCGCAGCTGGGCTGACTTACTTCGTCACCGTGAAGTTGTGCAGGATCGCCGCTGTCAGGTCCGGGTCGCCTTCCGTTTTCAGCCTGTCCGTCACCGACTCCGGTGTCACGCGGCCGCAGGCCAGGCGGACGTATGTCTCCCAGTCGAGGGTGAGCGTGGCGGCGGGGCCGAGGGCGGGGGCCGTTTCGAGGGTGCCGCGGCCCTGGATGTCGACGCGGATCGTGCGCAGGAACTCGACGGGGCCGTGGACGTCGAAGACGACGGCCGAGCTGCGCGGTGCCTGCGCGTCCTCGGCGACCACCCGCGGGAGTTCACCGAGCAGCACGTCGCGGGCGACCTGCGCGCCGGGGGAGTCGAGGTTGCCGGGCCGGCCGAGGGCCGTGCGCAGGTCCTGCTCGTGCACCCACACGTCGAAGGCGTGCCGGCGCATGGACTCCTCGAGGGTCAGCTCCGTGCCGAGCGGGCCGCGCACCTTGGTGCCCGGGTCGCGCGACTCGTTGCGCAGCTGGCGGTTGCGGCGGATGATCACGTACTCCAGCTCGGAGGTCATCTCCGGCGCCGTGTGGTGACGGCGGACGTCGACCTGCATCTCCATGTAGCGCTGGTGGTCGTTCGTCACGTGGAAGAGGTCGCGCGGCAGCGTGTGGATGGGGCGCGGGTCGCCGAGCATCTCGCAGTCCAGGCCGATGACATGGGAGACCACGTCCCGCACCGACCACCCGGGGCACGGCGTCCGCCGGTTCCACTCGGCCTCCGCGAGCGGCTGGAGCAGCTCGGATATCGCTTCGATGGAGTGGGTCCAGGCGTCGGCGTAGGGCTGGAGGGTGGGATGCAGACTCACGGAACGGGACCCCTCGGCGGTCGGTGCACGGGCAGGTGGTGGCGGTTGCCAGTGGGAGGTGGCGGCTGTCGGCGGGTGTCTTGGCAGCTAAGTTACGCTGCTGTGAGGCACCCCGGCAGTGCTTTCGTGTGACGATCGTAGGCCCGTGGGGAACCCCTTGTTGGACGGGTCGAATGCCAGGACGGTGGTAGTGTGCGCGCCTCTGTGATCCAGATCGCCGTAGACGAGGGCGAATCGGTCGAATCGCGCCGCCGGCGGGTGGCCTCGATGGTCCGGGACCAGTCCGGGGCCGATCTCGTCGTCCTGCCGGAGCTGTGGACCACGGGTGCCTTCGCCTACGAGGACTTCGGGCGGGAGGCCGAGCCGCTCGAAGGGCCGACCTACGAGGCGATGGCTAAGGCCGCGAGCGACGCCGGTGTGTGGCTGCACGCGGGTTCGATCCCGGAGCGGGATCCCGACGGGCCGCTCTACAACACCTCGCTCGTCTTCTCCCCCTCCGGCGACCTCGCCGCCGCCTACCGCAAGATCCACCGCTTCGGCTTCGACAAGGGCGAGGCCGTGCTGATGGGCGCGGGGGCCGAGCTGGTGACAGTCCGTCTGCCGTCGACCACCCTGGGCCTCGGCACCTGTTACGACCTCCGTTTCCCCGAACTCTTCCGCGGTCTCGTCGACGCCGGTGCCGAGACGCTCGTGGTCCCGGCGGGCTGGCCGGAGCGCCGCCGCTCCCACTGGACGCTGCTCGCTCAGGCGCGGGCGGTCGAGAACCAGTCGTTCGTCGTCGCGTGCGGAACGGCCGGGACGCACGCCGGAGTTCCCCAGGCCGGTCACTCGATCGTGGTCGATCCGTGGGGCGAGGTGCTGGCCCAGGCGGGTGCCGATGAAGAGGTGCTGACGGTGGAGTTCGACCCGGGGAAGGTCGCGACGACGCGGGAGCAGTTCCCGGCGCTGAAGGACCGGGTGCTGGGGCTCCAGCCTCCTCGCAGCCCCTGAGGACGAACCTCCTCGCAGGCCCTGAGGACGCGCCCTCAGCCCTCCCGCTCCTTCTCCGCCAGGTGGATCACACACACGGCCACCGCGATCAGCAGTGCCGGATCCGCGTCCTCGCGGACGACCTCCACGCCGTAGGTGTCCCGTACGGTCAGCCACCGCCGGGAGATCACCGCCAGCAGCTCCCCGTCGTACTCGACGGCGAACTCGCGGTCGAGGACCTTGCCGCTGACGTCCAGTTCGTTGCCGTCGGCCAGTGACACCCGGTAGTGGTTGCGCAGCAGGGACAGCCGTTTGCGGCGGATCGTCGCCAGCGGCTCGCCGCCCCGCTGGAGCACCATCGTGTCGCGCAGGGCGAGCATCTTCTGGTGGATGTCGACCAGGACGCGCCCCTGGGTGTCCTTCAGCTCCCAGGTGTCCCGCAGGCGCAGCGCCTTGCCGTCGACGAGGAACACCTTGGTGCCGCGGTCGTCCTCGATCCAGTAGTCGTCGCCGAAGCCGAGGAGCCGGTCGTACACGAGGAATCTCATGACACCAGGGCTTCCCCGGCGCCCGCTCCGAAACGCCGTCGATAGGCCGACGGGCTGAGCCCGGTCACCCGCCGCAGCCGGTTCCGCAGGTTGGCGGCCGTGCCGAGCCCGCTGCGGGCCGCCACGACGTCCAGGCGTTCCTCGCCCCGCTCGATCAGCCGGCAGGCCAGCGCCACGCGCTCCGCCGTCAGCCACGCCAGCGGCGTCGTCCCGAGCTGGGCGCGGAAGCGCCGGTGGAGCGTGGCCGGGCTGACACGCGCGCGTGCGGCCAGGTCCGCCACGGTCAGTGGCTCGCCCAGCCGCTCCTGCGCCCATTCCAGCAGGGGCGCCAGGGACTCGTCCCGTACGTCCGGGACCGGCCGCTCGACGAACTGCCGCTGCCCGCCGTCCCGGTGCGACGCGAACACCAGCCGCCGGGAGACGTGGTTGGCGATCTCGGCGCCGTGGTCACGTCGTACGACGTGCAGGCCCAGGTCCAGCGCCGAGGCGCTGCCGGAGGCGGTCAGGACGTCGCCGTCGTCCACGAACAGCACATCGGGCTGCAGCCGAACCTGGGGGAACCTCGCCCTGAAGGACTCCGCCCACATCCAGTGGCAGGCCGCCCGCCGTCCGTCCAGCAGCCCGGCCTCCGCCATCGTGAAGGCACCCGAGCAGAACCCGACCAGCCGCGCACCACGCGCGTGTGCCCGGCGTACGGCATCCAGGACGCGCGGCGCGCGGGGTGTGCCGGTGTCGGGCCGGTTCGGCACGATCAGGGTGTCCGCCTCCTCGGCGGCCTCCAGTCCGGCCACTCCGGTGAGCGTGAAGAAGCCGTCCCGCATACGCGTGTGCGGTGCGGCGGCGCACAGCCGGAAGTCGTACAGCTCCCGCCCGAGCTCCGGCCTGCGCAGCCCGAAGACCTCGATGGCACAGCTCATCTCGAAGGGGTTCGAGTTCTCGTCCACCATCAGGACGACCCGGTGCGAGGATCCTTGCGGCATGTGCGATTTCTAGCACTCGTGCGAGACCCACGGCACCCCGGAAGACTCCACCCCATCGACCCACGGAACCCGTCTCCCTCGCCCACGCGCTCGGCCTCCTTCTCCGAGCAGTGGACGCCCGCGCATCGTCACCGCCGTCAACGACTACGACGTCCGCGTCGCGAAGGTCGAGGGCGAGCACGTCTGGCACGTCCACGACCACACCGACGAGTTCTTCCTCGTCCTCGACGGCGAGCTGCACATCGGCCTGCGCGAGCCGGCCGGGGAGCGCACGGTCGTGCTCCCCAGGGGCAGCGTCTTCACCGTCCCGCGCGGCACCGAGCACAAGCCGTACGCCCCCGTGCCGACCGCGATCCTCCTGTTCGAACCCACCGGCACCCTCACGGTCGGCGACCGCCACGACGACGTGCCCGAGCACGTGGATGCCACGACCGGTCATGCGCTGGACCGGCTGTCAGTGCCGGATGACACCCTGGACGCATGAACCACTCCGCACCCCGACGGGCCCGCGTCCGCGCCCCCGAGCTGACCGGCAAGGGCGGCTGGCTGAACACGGGCGGGCAGCAGTACACCCTCGCCGACCTGCGAGGACGCATCGTCATCCTCGACTTCTGGACGTTCTGCTGCATCAACTGCCTGCACGTCCTGGACGAGCTGCGCGAGCTGGAGGAGAAGCACCGGGACACCGTCGTGGTCATCGGGGTGCACTCGCCGAAGTTCGTGCACGAGGCGGAGCACCAGGCGGTGGTGGACGCCGTCGAGCGCTACGGGGTGGAGCACCCGGTACTCGACGACCCGGAGCTGGCCACGTGGAAGCAGTACGCAGTGCGGGCCTGGCCGACGCTCGTCGTGATCGACCCCGAGGGGTACGTCGTCGCGCAGCACGCCGGGGAGGGGCATGTGCACGCCATCGAGCGGCTGGTGGCGGAGCTGGAGGCCGAGCACGAGGCCAAGGGGACGCTGCGGCGAGGGGACGGGCCGTACGTGCCGCCGGAGCCGGAGCCGACGGTGCTGCGGTTCCCGGGCAAGGCGCTCCTGCTGCCGTCCGGGAACTTCCTGGTGAGCGACACGACCCGGCATCAGCTGGTGGAACTCGCGCAGGACGGGGAGAGCGTGGTGCGGAGGATCGGGTCCGGCACGCGCGGGTTCGCCGACGGACCGACCGACGCGGCCGCCTTCAACGAGCCGCAGGGGCTCGCCCTGCTCGACGACGGATCGGTGGTCGTCGCCGACACCGTCAACCACGCGCTGCGGCGGCTGGAGCTCACCACCGGCGAGGTCACCACCCTCGCCGGCACGGGCCGGCAGTGGTGGCAGGGCTCACCCACCTCTGGCCCGGCCCGCGAGGTCGACCTCTCCTCCCCCTGGGACGTCGCCCACTGGCAGGGCAAGGTCTGGATCGCCATGGCCGGCGTCCACCAGCTGTGGGCGTACGACCCGGCCGAGGGCACGGTCGCGGTCACGGCCGGGACCACCAACGAGGGGCTCGTCGACGGCCCGGGAGCCGAGGCCTGGTTCGCGCAGCCCTCCGGGCTGGCCGCCACCCCCGACCGCCTCTGGCTCGCCGACTCCGAGACGTCCGCCCTGCGCTGGGTGGACCCGGACGGCTCCGTCCACACCGCCGTCGGCACCGGCCTGTTCGACTTCGGCCACCGCGACGGCGCCGCCGGACAGGCCCTGCTCCAGCACCCGCTGGGCGTCACCGCCCTGCCGGACGGCTCCGTCGCGGTCGCCGACACCTACAACCACGCCCTGCGGCGCTACGACCCCGCGACCGGCGAGGTCACCACCCTGGCCACGGACCTGCGCGAGCCCAGCGACGCGGTGCTCGTCGGCGACGACATCGTGGTCGTGGAGTCGGCCCGCCACCGGCTGACCAGGTTGCGGCTGCCGGAGGAGGCGGTGAAGGTGCCCGAGGTCGCCCACCGCACGCGGCGGGAGGCCACCGAAGTCACGCCGGGGCGGCTCCGGCTGGACGTGATCTTCCAGGCCCCGGCGGGCCAGAAGCTCGACACCCGGTACGGCCCCTCCACGCGCCTGCTGGTCTCCTCCACCCCGCCGGAGCTGCTGCGCAGCGGCGAGGGCGCGGGGAGTGACCTCTCCCGCGCCCTCGAACTGGACCCCTCCGTGCCGGAGGGTGTGCTGCACGTCTCCGCGATGGCCGCCTCCTGCGACGACGACCCCGACAACGAGTACCCGGCCTGTCACGTCCACCAGCAGGACTGGGGCGTGCCGGTCCGTCTCACCGAGTCGGGGACGGACCGGCTGCCCCTGGTCCTTGCCGGGATGGACAGCTGATCCGGGCGGGGCTCACACCCCGTATCCGTCGCTGTAGCCGTCGCGCGTGTGGTGTCGTCCGTCGTCCACGACCGGCGTCGTGGGGGGCACCACCACACGCCGCCGCCTGGCGATGCTGCTGAACGTCGTGACGCCGATCAGTCCGACGATCATCAGGATGATGCCGACCAGGTCGAGGTTGACCCCCTGCATGTCCCAGTCGGTCGCGAACGTGAGGATGGCTCCCACGGCGATGAGGATGATGCATCCGCCGAGGCCCATGTGTGTCGCCTCCCTGTACGGTCCGGTCGTTCCGGTCCGCACACCGAGTACCCCCGAGGGGAACACCCATGCGGTGACGGCCCGTTCTACCTCTCGAGGAACGCCGTCAGCGCGCTCGCGAGCAGGAACGGGTCGTCGGCGCCGCACAGTTCGCGTGCGCTGTGCATCGACAGGATGGCCACGCCGATGTCGACGGTCCTGATGCCGTGCCGGGCGGCGGTGATCGGGCCGATCGTGGTGCCGCAGGGCATGGAGTTGTTGGAGACGAAGGACTGGAAGGGCACGTCGGCCGCCTCGCAGGCCGCCGTGAACTCCGCGCGGCCCGAACCGTCCGTGGCGTAGCGGTTGTTGACGTTGACCTTGAGGATCGGGCCGCCGTTGACGCGCGGGTGGTGCGTCGGGTCGTGCCGCTCCGCGTAGTTGGGGTGGACGGCGTGGCCCGTGTCGGAGGACAGGCAGACCGTACCGGCGAAGGCGCGGGCCCGGTCCTCGAAGGAGCCGCCGCGTGCGAACACCGAGCGTTCCAGCACGTTGCCGAGCAGCGGCCCGTCCGCGCCCGTGTCCGACTGGGAGCCGTTCTCCTCGTGGTCGAAGGCGGCCAGGACCGGGATGGAGGCCGGCTTGGACGCGCCGGAGGCCACGGCCGCGAGGGCCGCCGTGCCGGCGTGCACCGACAGCAGGTTGTCCATGCGCGGGCCGGCCAGCAGTTCGCGGTCGCGGCCCAGGTAGGCGGGCGGTTCCACGGAGTGCGTCATCAGGTCCCAGCCGGTGACCTCGCCCGCCGGGATGCCGGCCGTCTCCTCCAGGAAGGCGATCAGGTCGCCGTCCCGGACGTCGTTGCCCAGACCCCAGACCGGCTGCATGTGCCGCTGCTTGTCGAGCTTGAGGCCGTCGGCCGTCACCGAGCGGTCCAGGTGGATGGCGAGCTGCGGGACGCGCAGCAGCGGCCGGTCGACGTTGACCAGGCGTGTCGAGCCGTCGCGCAGGGTGAGCCGGCCCGCGAGGCCCAGGTCGCGGTCCAGCCAGGAGTTGAGCAGCGGTCCGCCGTAGATCTCCACGGCCACCTGGCGCCAGCCGTGTGCCCCGCTGTCGGGGAGCGGCTTGACGCGCAGGTTGGGGGAGTCGGTGTGGGCGCCGACGATCCGGAACGGCGTGTGCGGTGCGGCGCCCTCCGGCACGTACCAGGCGACGATCGCGCCGCCGCGCAGCACGTACTTGCCGCCGCTCGTCCCCTCCCAGGCGTCCGTCTCGGCGACCTGCCTGAAGCCTGCCTTCTCCAGCCGCTCGGCAGCTGTGGCCACGGCGTGGTACGGCGAGGGGCTCGCCGCCAGGAAGGTCATGAGATCGTCGGTGTGGCCGCGGTCGAAGCGGGCTGGTTCGCTCATGGGTTCACCTTAGCGACGGACGAGGGCCCGTTCCCCAGGGAAGGGAACAGGCCCTCGGACGAAGGACGTGAGGATCAGAACGCGGCCTCGTCCAGTTCCATCAGGTCCAGCTCGACGCCCTCGGCGACCTTGCGGGCGAGGGTGACGCCCGGCAGGACGTTGGCGGCGAAGAACTTGGCCGCGGCGATCTTGCCGGTGTAGAAGGCCTTGTCCTTGGCGGAGGCGGTCTCCAGCTTCTCGGCGGCGATCGCGGCGCCCTTGAGCAGCAGGTAGCCGACGACGACGTCACCGGAGGCCATCAGCAGGCGGGTGGTGTTGAGCCCGACCTTGTAGATGTTCTTGACGTCCTGCTCGGTGGCCGCGAGGTCGGTGAGCATCAGGCCGACGATGGCCTCCAGCTCGACCGCGGCCTTGGCGAGGTGCTCGCGGGCACCGGCCAGCTCCTCGCCGCCCGTGCCGAGGGCCAGGAACTTCTTGATGTCCTCGGCGAGGGAGTTCAGCGCGGCGCCCTGGTTGCGGACGATCTTCCGGAAGAAGAAGTCCTGGCCCTGGATCGCCGTGGTGCCCTCGTAGAGGGTGTCGATCTTGGAATCCCGGATGTACTGCTCGATCGGGTACTCCTGGAGGAAGCCGGAGCCGCCGAAGGTCTGGAGCGACTGGGCGAGCTGCTCGTAGCCCTTCTCGGAGCCGTAGCCCTTGACGATCGGCAGGAGCAGGTCGTTCAGCGCGTGCTCGGTGGCGGCGTCCTCGCCGGCGGCCTCCTTGATCTGGATCGCGTCCTGGATCGAGGCGGTGTACATCACCAGGGCGCGCATGCCCTCCGCGTACGCCTTCTGCGTCATCAGCGAGCGGCGGACGTCCGGGTGGTGGGTGATGGTGACCTTGGGCGCGGTCTTGTCCATGAAGTTCGCGAGGTCCGGGCCCTGCACGCGCTCCTTGGCGTACTCCAGCGCGTTCAGGTAGCCCGTGGACAGCGTGGAGATCGCCTTCGTGCCGACCATCATGCGGGCGAACTCGATGATGCGGAACATCTGGCGGATGCCGTCGTGCTTGTCGCCGATCAGCCAGCCCTTGGCGGGGTGCTGGTCGCCGAAGGTCATCTCGCACGTGTTGGAGGCCTTCAGGCCCATCTTGTGCTCGACGTTGGTGGCGTAGACGCCGTTGCGCTCGCCCAGCTCGCCGGTCTCGAAGTCGAAGAGGTACTTCGGGACGAGGAAGAGGGACAGGCCCTTGGTGCCGGGGCCGGCGCCCTCGGGGCGGGCCAGCACGTAGTGGAGGATGTTCTCCGACATGTCGTGCTCACCGGAGGTGATGAAGCGCTTCACGCCCTCGATGTGCCAGGAGCCGTCCTCCTGCTGCACGGCCTTGGTGCGGCCGGCGCCCACGTCGGAGCCCGCGTCGGGCTCGGTGAGCACCATCGTGGAGCCCCACTGCTTCTCCGTGGCGACCTTGGCTATGTGCTTCTGGACCTCGTTGCCCTCCTCGAAGAGGATGCCGGCGAAGGCCGGGCCCGAGGAGTACATCCACACGGCCGGGTTGGCGCCCAGGATGAGCTCGGCGTACGCCCAGATCAGAGAGCGGGGCGAGGTGGTGCCGCCGATCTCCTCGGGCAGGCCGAGGCGCCAGTACTCGGAGTCCATGAAGGCCTGGTAGCTCTTCTTGAAGGAGGCCGGGACCGGCGCGGTGTTGGTCTCCGGGTCGAAGACCGGCGGGTTGCGGTCGGCGTCGATGAAGGACTCGGCCAGCTCGTTCTCCGAGAGGCGCGTCAGCTCCTCCAGGATGCTCTTCGCGGTCTCGACGTCCATCTCCTCGAACGGGCCGGTGCCGTACACCTTGTCGCGCCCGAGTACTTCGAAGAGGTTGAACTCGATGTCGCGGAGATTCGACTTGTAGTGCCCCATGGCGACGGCTCCCGGCTCCCTAGAGAGATCGGCGAGGCACTGGATCCTCGCGCTAGTTCACGTACCAACAAGTAGCTACGATGATGCTACCCGTCAGTAATAAGACGCAACCCCTTCCGGTCATCTGTGACAGGTCACACCGGAACGGTCAAGGTCGCGGTGTAGCCGTCCCGCGTACCGCCCGTCATCGCCGCCAGCTGCCGGTCGTGGCCGTCGCTGAAGATGCCGTCGTCCTCCAGGGAGAGGCCGCTCAGGTTCCGCACGCTCTCGCCGTAGCCGTCCGTGGCGTACACCGCGTCGCAGACGTCCTTCGGGAAGGCGAGCTGCGAGGTGTTCGTGATCGACGTGGCCGCGGTGGCGTCGGCGAGGCTGCCGTAGACCTCGAAGTGGATGTGCGGCCAGCGGCCCTGGTAGCAGCCGGGGAAGATGCTGGTGAACGTGACCCGGCCCTTGTCGTCCGTCTCCTGGACTCCGCGCAGGTAGTTCTCCTCGGTGACGCCCTCGGAGTACAGGGAGTAGGCGCCCTCCCGGTCGCAGTGCCACACGTACACTGCGGCGCCCGGCTTCGGGGTGCCGCACCCGGACGCCGCGTCCACCACGGTCAGGGTGATCGTCAAGGGGACGCCCTCGGCGGTGCCGCCCGCGGAGCCGCCGAAGCTGCGCGTGATGTCGCTGCGGACGACCCCGCTCTCCTTCAGGACGTTCGAGCCGTTCGAGCCGTCGCCGGGGAAGGGCCCGGCCGTCTCCTCGGGGATCTCCGCGCACCCGGCGGCCGAAGGGGAGGAGGCCGACGGGGAGGAGGGGGACGCCGTGGTCCTGTCCTCCGCCGTGCAGCCCACCAGCGGGACCAGGCTCGCGCCCGCCATCAGCCGGATCATCTGGCGGCGGGCGAGGACGGGCAGGTCGTAGGAGAGGCCCCTGTCGTGCTCGTGCGGGCCTTCGTCATGGCGTCCGTTCATGGTCCGACGCTACGAGCGCCGGGCGCGGCGATCCACAGACGCGGCGCTGTCGAGTCGCTGTCGGTTTGCCGGGCCTGCCGTACCGGCCCGATCGCCCGGCCGCGCTCGGTACTCTTGCGCTCATGTACGGCTACGACCAGACAGCGGGCCCGCAAGGGCAGTACGCCCCTCCGCAGCAGCCGATGTCCGGCGGGTACGGACAGCAGCCGCCGCTGTACCCCGAGCCGTCCCCGCCCTCCCTGACGGACGCGGTGCGTGCGTTCACGACCGGGCAGATGACCGCCGAGGACTTCCAGCAGGTCTTCGCGACGTCCAAGGTCTACTGCCCGCGCGGCGACAACCCCGGCTTCCTCGCCCTGCACAACACCCAGCAGCCGGTGATCCCGATGTTCAGCACGCTCAAGGAGCTGCGCCGGTACGCGGGCAAGGAGTCCAAGTACTTCGTGATCACCGGCGCCGAGGTCCTGGATCTGCTGCCGACCGGCTACGGCTTCGTGCTGGACATGGAGGGCGAGCACCGCATGGTGTTCGACGCGAAGGCCGTCGAGCAGATGGTCGAGTTCGCGATGCGCCGGATGTATGGCTAGACGCCATTGCTTGGCAGACGGCTGGGACCTGTGCCCTCACTTCGGCAGGCGTAGTGCCAGGCCGTCCAGGACGACCTCCAGGCCGTAGGCGAATTTCATGTCGCGCAGGGCGACGGGGTCGGTGGTGGCTTCCTCGACCTCCGCGTGCGGAATGGCCAGGTGCGTGTGGTCGGCCGCGGCCCGCTGTGCCGCGGGCATCAGGCGGGCGATGAAGTCGGCCTCGGTCTCGCCGGACCGGGCGACCGTGGTGAGCCAGGCGGCCTCCGCGTTGCTCATGCCCATGACGTACGAGAAGACGGTTTCGATCGCACGGCTCGGCTCGGGGAACCCCGCGGCCGTGAACAGGGCCGCGAGGCGTTCGGAGAAGCTCATGTAGTTGGGCCCGAGGTAGGCGAGCCCGGCCTGGCCCAGGACCAGGGTCAGCCAGGGGTGCCGTAGCGCCGTCGTACGGAAGGACCCCGCCGCCTCGGTCACCGCCGCGCGCCAGTCGGGGCTGTCGGCCGGCGGGACGTGGATCTCGGCGGCGACCTCGTCCACCGCGAGCTCCATCAGCTCGTCCTTCGTGGCGACGTGCCGGTACAGCGAGGTCGCGCCGGCGTTCAGACGGGCGCCGAGCTTGCGCATGCTGAGCGCCTCGATGCCGTCCGCGTCGAGCATCGCGATCGCCTCGCGCACGATCGCCTCGCGGCTGAGCGCGGGCTGGTCGGAGCGGCGCTGCTCACGGGCCCAGACGGATGGGATCGGGGCCGCCTTCTTCGTGCTCCTGGTCATCGGTGTCCTCCCTGGTGGCCGCGCCGCAGGCCTTCATGCGAACAGCGTGCGCAACCAGCGTACAGAACTTCAAGGTTGCGCACGCTGTTCCGCTGTGCGTACAGTGTGCGCATCGAAGGAACGGTGTACGCGGGAGGGAACTGAAATGGACGCTCGTCATCCACGCCGCTGGTGGATCCTGATCGTGCTGTGTCTCAGCACGCTGGTGCTGGTCGTCGACAACATGGCGCTCACGGTCGCGGTGCCCTCGCTGACCGAGGACATCGGGGCGAGCGCCCAGGACATGCAGTGGATCCTCGACTCCTACACGCTGGTCTTCGCCGGGCTGCTGCTCACCTCGGGGAGCCTGGGGGACCGGTTCGGACGGCGGAAGGTGATGCTGATCGGCCTGCTGCTGTTCGGGGCGGCCTCGCTGGGGGCGGTGTTCTGCTCCAGTCCGGGTGAGCTGATCGCGATACGGATCGCGATGGGGGTGGGCGGGGCGCTGATCATGCCGTCGACGCTGTCGATCCTGATCACCGTCTTCGACGAGGACGAGCGGCCCAAGGCGATGGCGGCGTGGGGTTCGGTGTCGATGCTGGGGCTGGTCGGCAGCCCGGTCCTCGGCGGTGTGCTGATCGACCACTTCGCCTGGCAGGCGATCTTCCTGATCAACGTGCCGATCGTCGCCCTGGCGCTGCTGGCCGGTGTGCTGCTGATGCCGGAGTCCAAGGCGCCCTGGCAGAAGCCGGACCCGCTGGGCGCGGTGCTGTCGGCGGTGGGGATGACGGCCCTGGTGTGGTGGATCATCGAGATTCCGCAGCACGGCGCGTTCGGCGGCCGCTCCCTCCTCGTCCTGGCCGTCGCGGTGGTCGCCCTGGCCGGCTTCGTGGTCTGGGAGAACGTCACCCGCTCGCCGATGGTGCCGCTGGTCCTCTTCAAGCACCGCAACTTCAGCGGGGGTTCGCTCTCCCTGGCGCTCGTCCAGATCGGCAACGCCGGTCTGCTGCTGGTCCTGACCCAGTACCTGCAGTTCGTGCTCGGCTGGTCCGCGGTCAAGGCGGGCCTGGCCTTCCTGCCGCTGGCCGTGGCCGCTCTGGCGGGCAACGCGGCCGGGGCGCAGCTCGCCGTGAAGGCGGGCAACCGGTTCGTCATCCTCGGCGGCATGCTGCTGATGGCCGCCTCCTTCGGGCTGCTGACCACGCTCAGCGCGGACAGCGGCTTCACGGTCCCGGCGGTGGCGCTGGGGATCCTGGGCCTCGGTGCCGGTCTGGCGATGCCGGCCGCGGTGGCCGCCCTGATGAGCACCATCCCGGAGGAGAAGGCCGGCGTCGGCTCGGCCCTCAACGACACCATCCAGCAGTCGGGCACCGCCCTCGGCATCGCGATCCTCGGCTCGCTGCTCTCCGGCGGCTACGCGGACGAGATGCCGGCCGGCGCTCCCGAGCAGGCCAGGGAGTCCATCGGCGGGGCCCTGGCGGTCGCGGGCGGCGACTCGGGCCTGGTGCGGGCGGCCCGGGAGGCCTTCACGGCCTCGATGTCGACGACCTTCACGATCAGCGCGGTCGGTGTCCTGGCCGCGGCGGTGGTGGCCACGGTGGTGATGCGCGACCGCAAGGCCGAGCCCGCCGGGGCCGGGAGCGAGGAGCCCGAGCTGGTCGCCTGACGCGGACCGGGAGAAGGCCGGCACCCCCCCCATGCGGGGAGCCGGCCTTTCGTCATGCCCCTGTCCCGTGGTTCGCTGCGCCGTCGCCCGGGAATGCCCACCCGGTTTTCTCCGTTAGGGGTGGCGGAAAGTTCAACGCTCAACTAAACTGGGCGTACACGAGGAGGAACCGACATGCCTGCTGTGACCGTCGAGAACCCGTTGACGCTGCCCCGCGTGACCGCGCCGACCGATGCCGTGGCACGTCCCGTACTCGCTGTCACGACCGCCCCGGGCGGTTTCGAGGGCGAGGGCTTCCCGGTGCGCCGGGCGTTCGCGGGGATCAACTACCGCCATCTCGACCCGTTCATCATGATGGACCAGATGGGTGAGGTGGAGTACGCGCCGGGCGAGCCCAAGGGCACGCCGTGGCACCCGCACCGCGGCTTCGAGACCGTCACGTACATCATCGACGGGATCTTCGACCACCAGGACTCCAACGGCGGTGGCGGCACCATCACCAACGGGGACACCCAGTGGATGACCGCGGGCTCGGGCCTGCTGCACATCGAGGCGCCACCGGAGCACCTGGTCATGTCCGGCGGGCTCTTCCACGGCCTCCAGCTGTGGGTGAACCTCCCGGCCAAGGACAAGATGATGGCCCCGCGCTACCAGGACATCCGCGGCGGCTCGGTCCAGCTGCTCAGCACCCCCGACGGCGGCGCGCTGCTGCGGGTCATCGCCGGTGAGCTGGACGGGCACGCGGGCCCCGGCATCACGCACACGCCGATCACGATGATCCACGCGACGCTGGCGCCGGGCGCGGAGCTCAACCTGCCGTGGCGCGAGGACTTCAACGGCCTGGCGTACGTCCTGGCCGGGCGCGGCAGCGTCGGCACCGAGCGGCGCCCGGTCCACACGGGCCAGACCGCCGTCTTCGGCGCGGGTTCCTCGCTGACCGTCCGCGCGGACGAGAAGCAGGACTCCCACACGCCGGACCTGGAGGTCGTCCTGCTCGGCGGACAGCCGATCCGCGAGCCGATGGCCCACTACGGCCCGTTCGTGATGAACACCAAGGAAGAACTCATGCAGGCCTTCGAGGACTTCCAGAAGGGCCGGCTGGGGACGGTCCCGGCGGTGCACGGCATGACCGCGAGCGGACCGCAGGACTGACACCGGCGCCGGCAACGTGACAGCCCCGTCCGCAGCATGGACGGGGCTTCACCGTTGCTCAGCCACCCGGGCGGATGTTCGCGTTGAGCCGGAAGAAGTTGTCGGGGTCGTACTCGTTCTTGAGGGCGACCAGCCGGTCGTAGTTGTCGCCGTAGGCGGCCCGTACCCGGTCCTCGCCTTCCTCTCCCAGGTTGTTCACGTACTCGGCCCCGATGGAGAAGCGGCGCATCTTGTCCCACCACTGCCGTGCCCATTCCCTGTGCACTTCGCGTTCCTGCGGATCCGTCCACACCGACGCGGCGAAGTTGTCGTACTGCGCGTTCCGGTGGGGGAAGGCCGTTTCCGTGGGCGGGATGCGGCTGACGGCGCCGCCGTACTGCTGGAAGACGATGAGGGACCTGGGCGAGGGAGCACTGGCGAAGTGCTCCACGGTGGCCTCGATCGCGTCCTGGGGGATCTCCTCGAGGAAGTGAGACTTCCAGTAGTAGTTCAGGCCGATCGGGAAGAAAGGGTCACCTGCCGCTTGCAGCTGCGTGTACGCAACCGGCCCCACCTGGTCGGCGACGGGCGGGCCGAAACGCCGGAGCGGCTCCAGCACGCGCTCGCCCTGCTCCATCGACCCGGTGTAGCAGACGGAGATGGCGAATACCGGATCACCGTCGGGGGAGGTCAGGAAAAAGGCGTCAGCGGTCAGCTCGTCCGGTGCTGAACGTGAGTACTCGTAGTAGAAACCGAGGGCTTCCCGGGCCCGCGCCAAGGGATGGACGACGACGCCTCCGAGTACCTCCGGACCGACGGGGTGGAGTCTGAACTCGAAGGAGGTCGCGACCCCGAAGTTCGCGCCGGCCCCCCGCATGCCCCAGAAGAGGTCGGGGTTCTCCGTGGCGCCGGCTGTCCGCAGGCGACCATCGGCGGTGACGACGTCGACGGACAGCAGGTTGTCGCAGGCGAGGCCGTGGGTCCGGGCGAGCCGGCCCACGCCGCCGCCGAGCGTGAGGCCGGCGACGCCGGTGTGGGTGACGACGCCCGTGGTCGTGGCCAGGCCCGACGCCTGCGTGGCCCCGTCCAGTTCGCCGAGCGTGGCACCGCCTTCCACCCGGGCCGTTCGGCTGCCGGCGTCGACCGCGACGCGGCGCATCCGTGAGAGATCGATCATCAGGCCGCCCACGCACACCGCCTTGCCCGCGATGTTGTGGCCGCCGCCCCGCACGGAGACAAGCAGGTCGTGTTCACGTGCGAAGGCCACGGCTGCCGCGACGTCGGTGCTCCCGGCGCAGCGGGCGATCAGCGCAGGCCGGTGGTCGATCATGCCGTTCCAGACTCTTCGGGCCTGGTCGTAGGTGTCATCTCCGGGGCGGAGCAGCTCTCCACGCAGCCTCTCCGCCAGCTCCCGAGCGACTGATTCCTCGAGCACGGCTCGTTCGCCCGTTCTCGTCGTTACCTCCAGCGGAAGCATGGCGCTCCTTCTTGGGTCTGCAGCGAACGGCACCCGTACCAGCCGACCAGGCTGCGAGCCTCGACGCAGTTCGGCCTCGTCCCAACGGGTGACGGCCGACACGGGATCTGAACCGGCGACCGGGACAGCAGCGCTGACGCTCCGTCACCCGGGCGGGCCTTCCCGACGGGACGACCCGCCCCGGGAGTGGTCGGGTGGAGGTGTGCAGGACTCCGCCCCGGCCGCTTCCGGCCCCGACCCGCCCGCTTCCGGGCCCAGGCCGCTCCTCCCCGAACCCCTCCGGCGGCTCGCCGCCTGGTGCGGGCTTCTGCTGCTGGTGTCCGGAGTCGTCTACGTCGGGATCCGGCTGTGCGACGAGTTCCGGACCGCCGTCGTGCCCGTGCTGCTCGCGCTGCTCGGGACGGCCCTGCTCGGGCCGCTGCACCGGCGGCTGGTGAAGGCCGGGGTGCAGCGGTCGGTCGCGGCCGGGCTCACCTGCGTCGCCGTCGTGGCCGTGGTCGGCGGGGCCGTGTACATCGTGGTCGCCGCGCTCATCGACACGGGCGACGAGATCGTCGCCTCGCTCAAACAGGCCGCGCGGGGCATCTCCGACCACTTCGGGGCGGCCGGGACCTCGCTGGACGACCTGGCCTCCAACGCCCGGGAACTCCTGGGCAAGTTCGGTGGCTCCGCCGCATCCGGCGTGATCAGCGGGGTCAGCGTGGTCGGCGAGACCATCGCCATGGCCGTGCTCGCGCTGCTGCTCGTCTTCTTCTTCCTGCGCGACTCCGACAAAGCCGCCGGGACGCTGAGGGCCCTCGCCCCGCGCGGCTCCGCCGACACCCTGGAGGCCGTGGCACGGCGGGCCTTCCACGCCGTCGAGGGCTTCATGCGCGGCACCACCTTCATCGCCCTCATCGACGCGCTCTGCATCACCGTCGGACTGCTCGTCCTCGACGTACCCGGGGCGGCCGGGCTGGGAGCGCTCGTCTTCGTCGGCGCCTACATCCCCTACCTCGGCGCCTTCATCTCGGGAGCCGTGGCCGTGCTGGTCGCGCTCGCCGACCGGGGGTTCGTCATCGCGCTGTGGGCGCTCGGGGTGGTGCTCGCGGTGCAGGTGCTGGATGGGCACGTGCTCCAGCCGTTGATCCAGAGCCGGACCGTGCAGATGCACCCGGCGGTGGTGATGGTGGCGATCACGGCCGGGGCGTCGGTCGCCGGAGTGCTCGGGATGCTGCTCGCCGTACCGCTCACCGCGGCCGCCTTCGGCGTCCTCCAGGAGCTCCGCAGCCGCTACGAGGGCCGGGAGTCGTCGGCGCCCGGGGAGTCGTGACCCGCTACGGCGACCAGGAGCCGTCGCCCGCGCCGTCCACGGACTCGTAGAGCTCGAACCAGATGCTCTTGCCCTCGCCGCGCGGATCCACCCCCCAGGCGTGCGCGAGCAGCTCCATCAGCACCAGGCCGCGGCCGGAGGACGCCAGCTCCCCCGGTCTGCGCTTGTGCGGCAGATCGTCGCCGGTGTCGGTGACCTCGATCCGCAGCCGCCGCTCACCCACCTGGCCGGTGATCTCGGCGACGAGCAGCGCGTCGGAATCCGTGTGCACGAGGACGTTCGTCAGCAGCTCGGACAGCAGCAGCACCGCCGAGTCGAGCTGGTCGGGGGAGGTCCAGTCGTGCAGCAGCTCGCGCAGTTGCTGCCGGGCCACCGCGATCCGCTCGGGCTCGGCCTGCGCGACCGTCAGCATCGTGCGCCGCACGGGGGCCGGCACGAGCACGGTGTCGCCGCAGCCGCAGCCCTCGTCCTCCCGGCACAGCAGCAGCAGCGCGATGTCGTCCTCACGGCGGTCGATCAGCGGGCCGGTGGTGTGGTGCGACGACGGCCCGTGCACGGCCTGCACCAGGGTGTCGGCGAGTTCCTCCAGATCACCCTTGTGGTCCTCCAGGATCTCGCGCAGCCGCCGCCAGCCGGAGTCCAGGTCGTGGCCGCCGGTCTCGATCAGGCCGTCCGTGCAGATCAGCATGGTCTCGCCGGACTCCAGGGCCAGCCGGGTCGTGGGGTAGTCGGCGTCCGGGTCGATCCCCAGCGGCAGGCCCCCCGACGTCGGCCGCGTCAGCACCGTGCCGTCGGACATCCGGATCGCCGGGTCCGGATGCCCGGCCCGGGCGATGTCCAGCACGCCGTTCGCCGGATCGACCTCGACGTACACACAGGTCGCGAAGCGCGGGTCGGCGGGGTCCTCGTCGCTGATGCCGTGCAGGAAACGGGAGGCGCGGGAGAGGACGGCGTCGGGGCGGTGCCCCTCCGAGGCGTAGGCGCGCAGGGCGATGCGGAGCTGCCCCATCAGGCCCGCCGCCCGCACGTCATGCCCCTGCACGTCGCCGATGACCAGCGCGAACCGTCCGCTGGGCAACGGGAGTCACGTCGTACCAGTCGCCACCGACCTGGAGGCCGCCGCCGGTGGGGACGTAGCGTGCGGCGACGCTCATGCCCGGGATGCGCTGCGGGCCGAGGCCTGGGCAGCATCGTGCGCTGGAGCCCGTCGGTCAGGGCCCGCTCGCTCTCGGCCACGCCCGCCCGGGCCAGCGCCTGGGCCAGCATCCGCGCCACGGTGGCCAGCACGGAGCGCTCGTCCGGGGTGAAGGCGACCGGGTAGGTGAAGGCCGCCATCCACGCGCCCATCGTGCGGCCGGCCACGGTCAGCGGCAGGAACGCCCAGGACCGGCGGCCGAAGCGCTGGGCGAGCGGCCAGGTCAGCGGGTAACGGGCCTTGTACTGCTCGGGAGAGGACAGGTACACCGCCCGGCCGGTCCGCACCACCTCGGCGGCCGGGTAGTCCGTGTCCAGCGCCATGTCGGAGAACGGGCTGTCGTCGCCCTGCTGCTGCCCGTGGTGCCCGATGATCGTCAGCCGGTCGCCCTCCACACCGAACACCGCCAGCCCGTCCGGCGAGAACCCCGGCATCGACAGATTGGCCGTGACCCGCAGGACCTCCTGCGTCGGAGCGCGCCTCGGCCAGCGCCGGCCCCGCGTCCAGGCAGGAACGCCTCCCGGGAGCGCCGCCAGTCGCCCGTGACCGCACTGCGCCCGGCCGGGGTGCCCGGCGTCGGCTCGGTGACCTCCTGGAGGGTGCCGATCAGCCGGTACGCCTTGCGGGCCCGGTCGAAGGACGGCTTGGAACGGCTGCGGACGATCCGGACGATACGACCCTGCTCGTCCATGATCCGGATCCGTACCTCGGCGAGGGTGCCCTCGGCGACGGCGAGCTGGATCACGCCGGTGATCTCGTTCCAGTCGACCGGGTGCAGCCGGGCCCGGGCCTGGGCCTCCGTGAGGCTGACCTGCTCGGCGGGCAGCCCGAGCAACCGTGCCGCCTCGGCGTCGACCGTGACCAGCCCGGTGGCGGTGTCCCAGTGCCAGAGGCCGGTCGCGAGGGCTGCGAGAGCCTCCCCCACGGCGGGCAGAGGCTCGCCAGTGCGCATTGCCCTACTTTAAGAAGGAGCCGTCGAACGCTGCCACCGAAGACGCAAGAGTGCTCGATCGTTAACTGAGGAGAGCCGATCTTCGCCTGGCCGGTACGCTGGGGACCAGTTTCACGTGAAACA
>KE354058.1 GCA_000415505.1 Streptomyces afghaniensis 772 | reverse complement strand
ACACAGGTCGCGAAGCGCGGGTCGGCGGGGTCCTCGTCGCTGATGCCGTGCAGGAAACGGGAGGCGCGGGAGAGGACGGCGTCGGGGCGGTGCCCCTCCGAGGCGTAGGCGCGCAGGGCGATGCGGAGCTGCCCCATCAGGCCCGCCGCCCGCACGTCATGCCCCTGCACGTCGCCGATGACCAGCGCGAACCGTCCGCTGGGCAACGGGATCACGTCGTACCAGTCGCCACCGACCTGGAGGCCGCCGCCGGTGGGGACGTAGCGTGCGGCGACGCTCAGTGCCCGGGATGCGCTGCGGGCCGAGCCTGGGCAGCATCGTGCGCTGGAGCCCGTGGTCAGGGCCCGCTCGCTCTCGGCCACGCCCGCCGGGCCAGCGCCTGGGCCAGCATCCGCGCCACGGTGGCCAGCACGGAGCGCTCGTCCGGGGTGAAGGCGACCGGGTAGGTGAAGGCCGCCATCCACGCGCCCATCGTGCGGCCGGCCACGGTCAGCGGCAGGAACGCCCAGGACCGGCGGCCGAAGCGCTGGGCGAGCGGCCAGGTCAGCGGGTAACGGGCCTTGTACTGCTCGGGAGAGGACAGGTACACCGCCCGGCCGGTCCGCACCACCTCGGCGGCCGGGTAGTCCGTGTCCAGCGCCATGTCGGAGAACGGGCTGTCGTCGCCCTGCTGCTGCCCGTGGTGCCCGATGATCGTCAGCCGGTCGCCCTCCACACCGAACACCGCCAGCCCGCCCGGCGAGAACCCCGGCATCGACAGATAGGCCGTGACCCGCAGGACCTCCTGCGTGGAGCGCGCCTCGGCCAGCGCCCGGCCCGCGTCCAGCAGGAACGCCTCCCGGGAGCGCCGCCAGTCGCCCGTGACCGCACTGCGCCCGGCCGGGGTGCCCGGCGTCGGCTCGGTGACCTCCTGGAGGGTGCCGATCAGCCGGTACGCCTTGCGGGCCCGGTCGAAGGACGGCTTGGAACGGCTGCGGACGATCCGGACGATACGACCCTGCTCGTCCATGATCCGGATCCGTACCTCGGCGAGGGTGCCCTCGGCGACGGCGAGCTGGATCACGCCGGTGATCTCGTTCCAGTCGACCGGGTGCAGCCGGGCCCGGGCCTGGGCCTCCGTGAGGCTGACCTGCTCGGCGGGCAGCCCGAGCAACCGTGCCGCCTCGGCGTCGACCGTGACCAGCCCGGTGGCGGTGTCCCAGTGCCAGAGGCCGGTCGCGAGGGCTGCGAGAGCCTCCCCCACGGCGGGCAGAGGCTCGCCAGTGCGCATTGCCCTACTTTAAGAAGGAGCCGTCGAACGCTGCCACCGAAGACGCAAGAGTGCTCGATCGTTAACTGAGGAGAGCCGATCTTCGCCTGGCCGGTACGCTGGGGACCAGTTTCACGTGAAACACAGACCCCGATCAGCGAAGACTGGATGAACGACGATGCATCGGTACAGGTCCCACACCTGCGGCGAGCTCCGCTCCTCTGACGTCGGCAGCGACGTCCGGCTGAGTGGCTGGCTGCACAATCGGCGCGACCTGGGCGGCATCCTCTTCATCGATCTGCGCGACCACTACGGCATCACGCAGCTCGTGGCCCGTCCCGGCACCCCCGCCTACGAGGCCCTCGACAAGCTGTCCAAGGAGTCGACCGTCCGTGTCGACGGCAAGGTCGTCTCCCGGGGCGCCGAGAACATCAACCCCGACCTGCCGACCGGCGAGGTCGAGGTCGAGGTCGGCGAGGTCGAACTGCTCGGTGCCGCGGCCCCGCTGCCGTTCACGATCAACACCGAGGACGGGGTCAACGAGGAGCGGCGCCTGGAGTACCGCTTCCTCGACCTGCGCCGCGAGCGCATGCACCGCAACATCATGCTGCGCACGGCGGTCATCTCGGCGATCCGCCACAAGATGACGGCCCTCGGCTTCAACGAGATGGCGACGCCGATCCTGTCCGCGACCTCCCCCGAGGGCGCCCGCGACTTCGTCGTCCCGTCCCGCCTGCACCCGGGCAAGTTCTACGCCCTCCCCCAGGCGCCCCAGCAGTTCAAGCAGCTGCTGATGATCTCCGGGTTCGACCGCTACTTCCAGATCGCGCCCTGCTTCCGTGACGAGGACGCGCGCGCCGACCGCTCCCCGGGCGAGTTCTACCAGCTCGACATCGAGATGAGCTTCGTCGAGCAGGAGGACGTCTTCCAGCCCGTCGAGAAGCTGATGACGGAGCTGTTCGAGGAGTTCGGCGGCGGCCGTCACGTCACCTCGCCGTTCCCGCGGATCCCGTTCCGCGAGGCGATGCTGAAGTACGGCTCCGACAAGCCCGACCTGCGCGCCCAGCTCGAACTCGTCGACATCACCGACATCTTCGAGGGCTCGGAGTTCAAGGCCTTCGCCGGCAAGCACGTCCGTGCCCTGCCCGTGCCGGACGTCTCCGCGCAGCCCCGCAAGTTCTTCGACCAGCTCGGCGACTACGCCGTCTCGCAGGGCGCCAAGGGCCTGGCCTGGGTCCGCGTCGCCGAGGACGGCTCCCTCTCCGGCCCGATCGCCAAGTTCCTCACCGAGGAGAACGTCGCCGAGCTGACCAAGCGCCTGTCGCTGGCGGCCGGCCACGCGGTCTTCTTCGGCGCGGGCGAGTTCGACGAGGTCTCCAAGATCATGGGCGCGGTGCGGGTGGAAGCCGCCAAGCGTGCCGGGCACTTCGAGGAGAACGTCTTCCGCTTCTGCTGGATCGTCGACTTCCCGATGTACGAGAAGGACGAGGAGACCGGCGCGATCGACTTCTCGCACAACCCCTTCTCCATGCCGCAGGGTGGTCTGGAGGCCCTGGAGACCCAGGACCCGCTGGACATCCTCGGCTGGCAGTACGACATCGTCTGCAACGGCGTCGAGCTGTCCTCCGGCGCGATCCGGAACCACGAGCCCGAGATCATGCTCAAGGCCTTCGAGATCGCCGGCTACGACCGCGAGACCGTCGAGGAGAAGTTCGCCGGCATGCTGCGCGCCTTCCGCTTCGGCGCCCCGCCGCACGGCGGCATCGCCCCGGGCGTCGACCGCATCGTGATGCTGCTCGCCGACGAGCCCAACATCCGCGAGACGATCGCCTTCCCGCTCAACGGCAACGCCCAGGACCTGATGATGGGCGCGCCGACGGAGCTGGAGGAGGCACGGCTGAAGGAGCTGCACCTGTCGGTGCGCAAGCCGCAGCCGAAGTAGGCGACGTGTGGTGAAGTGGCCCGGAACCTGCGTCGGTTCCGGGCCGCTTTCTTGTGTGCACGGCAACCCCGCTGACCCTCCGCATCAAGCCCTCATACGCCCCACCCTGCTCGATTCGCCTCCAAGGTCACAGAAAGCTTGTCATCATGGTGTGTCGGCCATCACACAGTGACTTTCGGGGGCGGAGTGACGGCGCATGACCTGGATGAATCCGATCCGGGACGTCCGAGCGGCACGGCTGTGCAGGCAAGTGGGCAGCTCGAACATCTCGCTGAAGGGGTCGCTGCGCTGGCCGACCGCGCCGGCGCCGACGGTGCCGCCCGCTTGATTCGCCATGTGAACCGCCCGGCCTCGGCAGTCGCCCGCGTGTGTGTCCTGGGTGGCATGAACGTGGGCAAGTCGTCACTCATCAATCAACTGGCCGGCGCCCGCTGCCTGCCTGTGTCGATCCACCCCACCTCCTTGGCGGTGCCCACGCTCGTCCGGGCCTCGGAGCGCCCCGTCGGCGCCGTGGAAGCCCTGGAGGGGCCCCTGCGTGTCGTCAGCGCAGGCCCTGACGCGTCCTGGTTGGCCGACGCCGGGCTGGAACTGGTGGAGACCCCCAACTGGGACGCATGGTCCCTTGTCCGGGGCGGCGATCACTCCGGTCGGAGCGAACATCGGGTCGGCGATCTCCTGGCCTCTGCCGTCAGCAGCTGCGATGTGATCGTGATCGTCACTTCGGCCCCCAGAGCCCTGCCCGCGTCCGACGTCTCCAGGCTGAAGGCACTGGCCGGACAGCCACACTGCCCGCCCCTCCTCGTCGTCGTCACCAGACTCGACGAGATGGAGACCGCCGCCGAGGCGGATGACGTCATGCAGCGTGTCCGGCACCAAGTGGCACTCACCGCCGCTGACGTCCACGTCACGGCGGGCCCCGGGCGGCTCGGCGAGGAGAGCGAGGAGCGGCTGGAACACTGCCGCACCTTGCTGGCAGTGCTCGGTACCACGCACCGGCGGACCGGTATGCGTGCCCGGCGTCGGGCCCAGCTCCTCCTCGCCACCTGTGAACTGATCTCCAGCGCGGCGGAGCGCGCCATGGCAGCCGAGGCAGGGCCGGACGATCCGGCACGGACCAGCGCCGCCGCGGCATGGCAGGCCGCACGCACCACCGCCCTGGTGAACTGGATATCTCTGTCCGCCGCACTGGACGAGCGGCGTGACGAACTGCTGGGCCGGATCACCGCGCAGTCCGACCACCTGCGAGCCCTGTGCCTGAGACGGCTGACGCGTGAGCTGTCCCAGGGCCAGGACGCCCGGGAGTTCGTACGGCTGCGCGTCGTACCCGAGGTCGGCGTGGCGCTGCAGAAGGTCGAAGGGCGGATCACCGAACAGGTCGAACAGGCCCTCGAAGCCGACGCACGGTGGCTGCAGGAGGCGCTGGCCGCCCACCGATCCGCTGCGGAGCAGCTGTCCGGCATCCCGGAGCAGCGCACCACCGGGCCGATACCCGATGGCCGGCCGTCCGTGTGGGCGGAGCGGGGCAGCCGAACCGACGCAGATGACCGGAACACGGCCGACCCGTCGAAGCGGTCGGCCGCCACTGAGGGCTCCGCCCTGATCCCGGAGCTCGTCGGGGCAGGCCTGCAGGCCCTGCTGGGCTCCCTGGTCCCGGACGCCGTGGCCGGCCTGGTAGGGGCCGCGGGCACGGCCCTGGCGGGCGACGCGTTCGCACGTCGCCGGGAACAGGCGCTGGACGCCACGATCAACGACCTGCAGCGGGCTGTCGATGCCGGCTTCGCCGAGCACCTGACAACCGTGGCCCAACGGCTCGACCGGCTCTACACACGGCTCGAAGCGCGTGCCAGGGAAGGCGACGAGCAGTGGTGGCGGGTCAACGGGGCCGCCTTCGCGGCACGACCGAATTCGCGCGGCCACTGGTTGACGCTGCTGGAGGAATCCAGGGCGCTGCGCCGGTCGGTCAGGGAGCTGGTGACAACCTGGGATGAGGTGTGATGGGGCAGGAAACGTCGCAACGTCAGAGCGGAACTCCGGGGGAGTTCGACGACTGGGGTTCCCGCATGGGTTCGCTGCAGGAGCTCTACCAGCGCATCAGGGACGTCTCGGAGCAAGCGTCGGGCCTGATGGGGACGGATACCCGGGAGCAGGGCACGATCCGGCTCGAGAGCACGCGCAGTGTTTTCGAGCGTGAGACGTTCCGGATGATGGTCCTCGGCGAGTTCAGCAGCGGCAAGAGCACGCTGATCAACGCCATGCTGGGCAAACGACTGCTGCCGACGAAGGCCAATCCCACGACCGCCTTCACCACCTTGCTGCGCTGGGGCGAAAACGAGCAGGCCGAGCTCTACCGTGACATGGACCGCCGAGAGCAGGCCACCGTGGTCAGCACGGAGAGGTTCCAGGAGGAGGTGGCTCTGCAGATCGATGCCGAAGGCGCGTCCCGCGAGCCCTCGTTCTCCCTCGCCGTCGTCTCCCAGCCGCTGGAACTACTGGGGCGCTGGGTCGAGATCGTCGACTCGGCGGGCGTGAACGAGAACCCCTCGCGCGAGCAGATCACATTGAGCTTCCTGGAGGAGGTCGACGCGATCGTCTATGTCACCGATGCGTCCCGGCCCTTCACACTCCACGAGACCAAGAACTATCTGGAGCAGGTCTACGCCCTCGGCCACCGGGACATCTTCTACGTCGTCAACCGCTTCGACCTCATCGACGAGGAAGAGCAGGACGAAGTGATGAGGCGCTGTCGCAACGAGGTGGCCAAACTGGAGCGCCGCCTGGCGGGGCAGGCGCACAACGAGGTGCACTTCGTCAGCGCACGGGACGCGCTGCGGGCCCGCCTCGCGGGCGATGAAGCCGCAGTCGAGCGGTCGGGGCTCACGGCTCTGCAGAAATCCCTGGAACTCTTCTGTCTGCGCGACGCGGCCCGGGTGAAGTTCGTGCGGCTCGCCGAGTATCTGCGGCAGACTGCGATCCGCCTGCGCAAGCACTTGCAGAACCAGAGCGGGGGTCTCGCCAGAACGACCCAGGAACTGCGGGAAGTACTCAACAGCGCCGAGGCCAGCCGGGAACAGCTGCAGCAGGACGAGGCGAAGATCCGACGCATCGTCGAAGCCTGGGTCAATGAGGTGGAAAAGGATGTCAAGGCGGAGTTCTCGGCCCACCTGGTCAAGTTGAGCGCGCAACTGCCCAGCTGGGACGTGAAAGGGCCCGGCCTGCTGGATCGTGCGGGACGTGTGATCACTCCCGGGGGCCGCGACGCCATCGCCAACCAGATCATCGACGGGTACACGAGCGCGTTGCAACGCCGCATGCAGGTGTTCTGCTCGGTCGACCTGGAGGAGGCCGTCAAGGAGCACCAGACCCGGCTGTTGGAGCGGCTGAGCCCCCTGATCCGGGAGTACGAGAGCGCGCTGGAAGAGATGCGCGCCCGACTGACCGGCGTCAGTGAGGACCACCTGGCCGACCAACTGCTGTACTCGTTGGCGCTGTCGGCCAGTCGTGGGGGGTTCGGGGGCACCCTGCCGTTCTACATGCCGTTCCGGTTCCGGCCGGGTGAGGTCACCGCGCTGGCCGCTGGGATCGGCGCCGCGGGGGCCGGTGGACTGGCCATGGCCGGTGCCAGCGGCATGCTCGGCCTCGGATTCGCCGTCCCTCCGGTGGGCATCGCCCTGGCCGTCGGTGCCGCGCTCGGCCCGGTGCTCGGGACGGTTTCCCTCGCCGTCTCGAGCGGCAAGCTGCGGGCCAAAGTGGCCAGCCACATCGCGGAGCAGCTGAAGCAGTCCGCCGACCACATCGCGGAACAGTACGTGCGCAACCGCGTCGTCGATCTCCGTGCCGTGTGGAACGGCGTCGCGGACTCCCTGTCGGAACGTCTCCACGAAGTCATCACCGACATCGAGCGCAGCATTGATCAGTCGCGCCTCGACGAGCAGGAGAAGCAGGCCAAACGCGACGAGCTGTACCGCTACGAACAGGAGCTGACGAACATCGAGGTCGCCATCGGCGAGTTCCTGCGCCCGTACGTGGCCGAGGCCGCCTGACGGACGAGGCGCCGCACGGCGGCATCGCCCCGCACGCAGGGCGTGGCTCGGAACCGGCGCCGGTTCCGAGCCACTTTCGTACCCAGGGCTCTTGCCCAGCTCTTACCCAGGTTCCTGACAGACGGGCTCCCTAGCTTCCCTTCCCATGACGGGACAGGAAGCGGCCCATGAGCCGAAACACACAAGGGATCTGACACGCCGTAAGGTCGTCGCCGCGGGTGCCGGCGTGGTGGTGGCGGCGGGCGTCGGCGGTACGTTCGCGACGGGCGCGTTCGCCGGTGAGGAGACGACGGCGGCCGAGGGGAAGACGGCCGGTGCCTCCGGCGAGGCCTGCTACAAGCTGACCTCCGAAACCACCGAGGGCCCCTACTACATAGACGCGGACAAGCTCCGCCGGGACGTCACCGAGGACCAGGAGGGCATCCCGCTCACCCTGCGCCTCAAGGTGATCGACTCCGAGACCTGCAAGCCCCTCGCGAACGCCGCCGTGGACATCTGGCACTGCAACGCGCTGGGTGTGTACTCGGGGTACGAGGCGATGGGCAGCGGTGACGGCGGGGGCGGAGGCGGCGGGGGTGGCACGCCGCCCTCGGGTACGCCGACGGGCACGCCCACGGGTGCGCCCCCGGACGGTGGCGGTGGCGGCGGGCACCAGGAGCCCACGGACGACGAGCGCTATCTGCGCGGCACCTGGAGGACGGACAAGCGGGGGCTCGTCGAGTTCCGTACGGTCTTCCCCGGCTGGTACCAGGGCCGCTGCGTGCACATCCACACCAAGGTGCATGTGAACGGCACCTGGACCGACGCCGGTTACGAGGGCGGCACGACCGTCCACACCGGTCAGCTCTTCTTCGACGAGGAGTCCGTGCTGGCCTCCGCCGAGGTCGAGCCGTACTCCACCAACACCACGACTCGCACGACCCTCGACGAGGACACCATCTACCCGGGCAACGGCACCCAGGGCGGGCTGCTGAAGCTCCAGTACAGGAAGAACGCCATGGCGAAGGGCGTCGTCGCCGGTCTCACCATGGGCGTCGACCCCATGGGCTGACGGACGTCTGACGGACGTGTGTGGGGCGGACGTGTACGGTCGTCCGCCCCACATTCACATACATGGACTTCTGCTCAACCCGTTGACCCGGAAGTTAAGCCTCCATAAAGTCCCTTCGAGAACGCGTACGTGACTGCTGTTCACGTATGTGCACATCGAGGGAGACAACGATGTCAGACGCCGCAACAGCCATACCCGAGGCCGAGCAGCGTGCGGTCGGCAAATTCCTGCGCCGCATGCTTCCGATCCTGGTCCTGATGCTGCTGGTCAACCAGATGGACCGGACGAACGTGGGTTTCGTCCAGAACGAACTGCGGGCCGATGTCGGGGTGAGCGCCACGGCCTACGGGCTCGGCGCGGGCCTGTTCTTCATCGGGTACGCCCTGTTCGAGGTGCCGAGCAACATGCTCCTGGAGCGGTTCGGGGCCCGGGTCTGGCTGACCCGGATCATGATCACCTGGGGTGCGGTGATCGTGGCGATGTGCTTCATCCACAACGTGTGGATGTTCTACGGCCTGCGCTTCCTGCTCGGTGTCGCGGAGGCCGGCTTCTTCCCCGGCGTGCTCCTCTACTTCACCCAGTGGCTGCCGGACTCCAGCCGGGGCCGGGCCAGTGCGATCTTCCTGGGCGGATCGGCCACGGCGTACATCGTCACCGGCCCGATCACCGGCGCGCTGCTGGAACTGCACGGCGCGGGCGGTATCGCGGGCTGGCGGTGGATGTTCGCCCTGGAGGGTGCCTTCTCGATCCTGGTCGGCTTCATCGCCGGGTTCTTCCTCGTCTCCCGGATCCAGGACGCGAAGTGGCTGACGCAGGAGGAGAAGGACGCGCTGAGCGAGGCCGTGGCGCGGGACAAGGAGGCGCGTGACCGGGCGCCGTCGGTGTCGCGGATGAAGCTGATCTTCCATCCCCAGGTCGCCGTCCTGACCGCGGTCTTCTTCGCGATGGCGCTCACCGGCTACGCGATCACGTTCTGGCTGCCGAGCCTGGTGGAGGAGATCGGCGGGCTGTCCTCCTTCCAGATCGGCCTGCTGTCGGCGATCCCCTGGATCTGCGCGGTGATCGCGATGTACACGATGGCCCACTTCACCGACCGGGCCCCCGACCGTCGCCCCTACCTGGCGATCGCCCTGGTCCTGTCGGCCACCGGCACGTTCCTCGCCACGCTCGGTTCGCCCTGGTTCGGCCTGGCCGCCCTCACCCTCGCCGCGGTGGGCGGCAAGTGCGCGGCCACACTGTTCTGGCCGATGGCCCAGTCGGGCCTCGACCTGAAGATCGCCGCGCCGGGCCTGGCACTGGTCAACTCCATAGGAAACCTGGGCGGTTTCGTGTCCCCCACCCTGTTCGGCTACCTCAAGGACACGACGGGCAGCACGAACGGGGGGCTGTACACGCTGTCGGCGGCCTCGATCCTGGCGGTGCTGGGCGTGGCGTTCGTACGGCACACCAACAGGGGCCCGCGGGCGGGCGCCGGGGATCGTGCGGGGGTGACGGGGAAGACGGCGGTGAGTTAGACACGCCGCTTCGAGCCGACTGCGCGCTGGGGCCTGCTCCTGTTGTGGAGCGGGCCCCAGCCTTCAGCAGGAGATCACTCCTCGGCGAACAGGTCTTCCGCCGTGGTGGCTGTCAGGGAGCGGTCGAACCAGAGGGTGAGGGCGTCGAGGTCGGTGCAGGAGGTGATGCGGTCGCGGGTGGCCTCGGGACGGGGATGCCACGCTTCTCCAGCACGCTCAGGATGGACTCGGCCTTGCCCTCGGCTTTGCCCTCGGCCTTGCCCTCCAGGTACGTCTCCTCGAAGAGGGTTCCCCTGCCCGGGAAGTATGTAGCGACCATTTTCTCCAGCTCTCTCCATGTCTCCCGGGCCGGAGTGTCCTCCAGCCCGACCTCAAGCCATTCACACCAGTACTTCGCTGTGGCCTTGTCGAACGACCGCATCCCGCGGGCCAGCATGTCCAGTATGGCGGCGGCGTTTTCGCTTTCGCTGTGCACGATGGCCGAGAACGTGGCCAGCGCCGGTTCTCGGGCCACGACAGACTCGTCGGTGATCTCCGGAACGTTGTCGGGGCCCAGCACAAAAGGGCGGGTGCTCTGCGTCGTCCAGGTGCCGACGCGGCACTCGAAGGGACCGGCCGCCCAGGATGCGGTCGGCCGGTTCTTGCAGACCGCGACGAGCAGCACGGGCAGGTCGAACTTCGCGCGCAGATAGGACACGTAGTACGACCAGCTGGATCCCTTGCCACGGCTCCGGGCCGTCTGGGCCTCGACGGCGATGAGGAAGCTGTCCCCCTCGGACGGTTCGACCTTCAGTACCGTGTCCACACGGCGTTCCAGCGGCTTGATCTCCGTGGCGTCAGGGGTCAGCGCCTCGATCGTTGCCTTCGCGGGTGGTGGAAGGCCCAGTGCCTCGAAGACGGGGACGAGTACCTCCGGATGCTCCTGGAAGATCCGGTGTGAGGTCTCATGGGTTGATGTGACCATGCGCGCAAGCTAGGGCCATCAGGGGGCGGCGTACTCGGCGAACGAGGTTGCGTTCACTCTTTCGGGAGCGGCAAAAACGTTCCCATCATGTGTTCGGCGGCCAGTGAAGGAGGTAGCCGGCAACGGGGCCGAGGGTGTCGTCGTTCACGTGGATGCAGTCCGACCAGTCGCGCTGTTCGACGGGGGCCAGCAGGGACTCGACAGTGCAGGACCAGGCCTCGCACAAGGCGCGGAGGAAGAGGCCGTACAGGTCACCCGACGTGCGCCACCACTGTTTCTGCCAGGTCAGTGTGGCGTCGTCGCGGGCGGACTCGTACGCGGTGTCCCGGTTGGCTGCGGCAGGGAAGACCTGCGACAGCGGTGGGGTGGAGCCCATCTGGCAGATGATGATGCAGTTGTCGGGGATCCGAACCCGCTCTCCGGACAACGGGTGGTTGAGCTCTGGCGGACGGCTCCGCCAGGTGACCGGCCAGCCGAAGGCGAGGAAGACCTCCCTGCGTCGCCCTGCCCACTCGGGTACGTCGGCCAAGCGCAGCACACCCTGGGACGTCAGGGCGAAGGCGATGTCGTCGGCGAGTGTGTTGAAGGCGCTGTGCAGGGTGTAGGCCAGTTCGAGCTGGAGAGAGTCATCGAAGTTCCCTGTGCTGCGCAGCCGTTCTTCCTGGGTGCGCATCCACTGCCGCACCTGGTCCGGCGTGGCGACCAGCGAGGCCTTGTCCCGTGAGGCCCGGCTGGGCTGCCCAGCGAGGTAACCGGCGAAGGAGATGGAGGTGTCAGCGAGAAAGCCGTTGACCGTGACGGTGCCTCGGAAGTCACGCCGGCCCTGGTAGTGCGTGGTGTTCCAGAGCATGGCGAGACCGATGCGCCGTCCCTTGTCGTCCAGCAACTCGGTGGCCCTGCTGACGAAGTCGTCGCGCATCTGGAGGCGCAGTTTTTCCTCTCCGACGCGCCACCTCAGGGCTTGAGGCGGATAAAGCCGGTCGAACACCTCGTCCGGTAACCCGGTGGCCAAGGAGAACGGTGCGAGGGTTTCGGGTTCGGCGGCGCCGGGCCCCCATGTGTACACGGGCACCGCGTTCTCCAGGACCAGACGCTGGGCGAGCTGGCCGAGCCGTTCGTCTTCGGTCCGGCTGAACAGGCCCTGGAGTTCGTAGGGGCTCTTACGCAGCCGCACGCGTACGGTCGTGCCCTCCGCCACCCAGCCTTGTCCGGTGTACGGCGTGAGCAGAGGGCGGCTGGAGGGCCCGTCGAACGTGAGGCGACGGGCGTCCGTGAGGGAGGCGTCGTAGCGGCGGGTGATCAGTTCCACCTGGTCGCCGAGCAGGAAGACGGAGAAGAAGCCGATGCCGAACCGGCCGCTGGGCTGGAAGCCCCCGTCGGCGAGCCCCGGCAGCCGGTTGCGCAGACTGGTGGAGCTCCACCCGCTGGTGCCGAAGTCGAGCAGCCCGTTGACGAGGGTCTCCTCGTCCATGCCGGTGCCGTTGTCGCGGACCTCGAGGTACCAGGAACCCTCGGTCTCGGTCAGACGTATCTCCACGCACCCGGTCGGGAAGCCGGGCTGGAGTGTCTGCCGGGCCAGCACCGCGTCCTGGGCGTTCTGGATCAGCTCCCGTAGTGCCACCTCGGGCACATCCCCGTACAGCTGCTGCCCGCCGAGGGTCCCGACCAGAGCGGGGATGTCGGAGACCTTGACGGTCGCGTCGATGGGGCGCCAGTCCTGAACGCGGAACAGTTCCGCGAAGCGCTCCGGGGAGTCGACACCGGCGACCGCCCGCGCGGCGAGCCGCTTGCGGCCGAGGTCGTGCAGGAGGGCGTCGACGGCCTTCAGCTCCCGGTCGATACCGCGCAAGTACTCGAGGGCCAGCCACCAGGCGGTGGCATCCTGCGGGGGAAGGGGCGCAGCGAGCTGTAGGTGACGCGGTCACCCTTCAGATACGGGCGGCTGATGTGCTCCTGGAAGCGCCAGTGCTCGCGCGAGTGGCCCTGCGGCCTGCGCAGCGAGAAGAGGAAGCCGGGAGCACGGCGACTGTCGATCTGGGTCGCGTCGGCGAGCCGCAGGATGCATGCCAGCTTGAGGGAGTCGATGGTCCACTCACTGGGTTGCCAGGGCAGCGAACCCGTCGTGTGGCGGAACTCCTCGGCGAGCCGGTCCACGGGCCACCAGTGGCTGGCCGCCAGTTCGCCGATCAGCGGGCCGTACACCTCCCGCAGCTGGACCCCCTCGATGAGGAAGATGTCATGGCCCGTACGGGACGGCCACGGCTGGTCCACCAGCCTCTTGGCCTGCTCCGCGTGCGTGTCGCGTATCGCCGTCGCCAGGCAGGCGTCCATGATCTCGGCGGACGGCGTCTCCAGTTCTTCCCGCTCGGGCCAGCACCCCTCCCGGTGGTAGTAGGCCAACGACACGAGATCGCGCCACCGCTTCTCGCCGAGCGCCTCGGGCACGGTCGTCCCGTATGCGGCGGCCCCCATCGCCGCGTCGTGCAGCACGAAGGCGCAGCCCAGCACGTATGCCTCGGCGGGATTGAGGACCACCTTGTCACCGCACACGAGTTCGGCCGTCTCCCACAGTGCGTCGACGTGACTGATGTCGTGCACCGTGAAGTCGGGCATGCTGCGCGCGTTCTCGTCGAGGAGCACGGCAGCCTGCTTCCGCAGCTCCGTGTACGACGTGCGCAGTCGTTCCCGCTGTTCGGCGTGGGCGTCGGGCCCGGGACGCCCGGCGAGGGTGCTCTGCCACAGGGACGTGCTGGTGTAGTCGTGCTGGGGCACCGGGGACCATCACCTCATTGCGGGCAGGAGGAACAACGCGGCGAGCACCCACATGGTGATCACCGATACGAGAATGAAGAGCAGGACGTACGTCTCGTACCAGCGCAGGAAATTGCCGGGGCGAGGGCGCTTGCGGAAACCGGGCCCGACGACCTCGTCGGTGATGTCGCACTCCTCGTTGCGGTAGTCGAGCCAGGCGAGCGCGCCCACCACGATCAGCGTGCCGGTGAAGGCGGCGACGACCGTGGCCAGCGTCAGCAGGCCGATAACTCCGCCACGGGCGGTGGCCGGCGCCAGGTCCCACTTGCGGTAGCCGACGAACAGGGCGAGCGCCGCGCTGACGAGGGCGGTGGCGAGGGTCTGGTAGATGGCGAGGAAGCGGTGGGCGTTCTCGTTCACGGCGTGGATCTGCTGGAGCACGTACCGGTAGCGTTCCAGCGCGAACTCGTTGCGGACGGCCACCGCTTCCGGCCGTGCTTCCCCCGACTCCGCCATCGCCCCCACCCGCCTGACCCCTTGTCAGCGAACGTATACCCAAGGCCCGTTCGTCCATCCAGTGTGACGGAGGATCACCAGGTGCGGCCAGGGCCGCGGATCACCGTTACCTCGCCACGAACTGGGTCAGGATCGCCTGGACCTCGTAGATGTCGACGCCCTTCGTGAAGGTCTTCTCGATGGGGGTCGGCGTGCCGGAGATCCAGATCTTCAGCTCGGCGTCCAGGTCGAAGGTGCCGGCCGTTTCCACCGCGAAGTGGGTGATGCTGCGGTAGGGGACCGAGTGGTATTCCACCTTCTTGCCGGTGATGCCCTGCTTGTCGATCAGGATCAGGCGACGGTCGGTGAAGAGGATGGTGTCGCGGATGAGGAGGAACGCGGCGTGGACCTGTTCGCCGTGGCCGAGGAGGCGGGCGTAGTCGTGCTGGGCCGATGCCGGGTCGATGGTGTGTGCGTTGCCGAACAGTGCCATGGGAGTCCCCCGGGTGTGTGATGGCGGCCGGGTGGGCCGGTCTCCCGCGATCTTCGCAAAGCACGGGGCCCGGGAGAAGGTTCTCGTTCTCCCGGGCCCCGTGCTGTAGCGAGCGTGTTACGCCGGTTACGCCGTCGGCTTCTCCTCCAGGCGCGGGAAGAGGACCGCGCCCTTGGTGACCGTCGTGCCGGCGGGGAGCCTGCCCCACGTGCCGGCCTCGCCGATCTTCTGGTCCGCGAGGGCACCGAGGGAGTCCGCCGCGCCGAGCGAGTCCCAGAGCTTCTGGGAGGTCTCCGGCATGACCGGGTTGAGGAGGACCGCCACCGCGCGGAGGGACTCCGCCGCCGTGTAGAGGATCGTCGCCAGTCGGGCCTTGCCCTCGTCGGACGTGTCCTTCGCGACCTTCCAGGGCTCCTGCTCGGTGATGTAGCCGTTGACCTGCTTGACGAAGTCGAAGACCGCCAGGATGCCGCCCTGGAAGTCGAGCTCCTCGCCGATCCGGCGGTCCGCCTCCGCGACGGCCTTCGCCAGGCCCTCGTGGATCGCCTGCTCCGCCTCGCCGTCGGCCGCCGACGCCGGCAGCTCGCCGCCGAAGTACTTGCCGACCATCGCCGCGACGCGGGACGCCAGGTTGCCGTAGTCGTTCGCCAGCTCGCTGGTGTACCGGGCGGAGAAGTCCTCCCAGGAGAAGGAGCCGTCCTGGCCGAAGGCGATCGCGCGCAGGAAGTACCAGCGGTAGGCGTCCACGCCGAAGTGCGAGGTCAGGTCCTGCGGCTTGATGCCGGTCAGGTTCGACTTCGACATCTTCTCGCCGCCGACCATCAGCCAGCCGTTGGCCGCGATCTGCCGGGGAGGGGGAGGCCCTGCGCCATCAGCATCGCGGGCCAGATCACCGCGTGGAAGCGGAGGATGTCCTTGCCGACCAGGTGGACGTCGGCCGGAAAGGTCTCCTCGAACTTCGCCTGGTTCTCGTTGTAGCCGACCGCCGTGGCGTAGTTCAGCAGGGCGTCGACCCACACGTAGATCACGTGCTTGTCGTCCCACGGGACCGGGACGCCCCAGTCGAAGGTCGAGCGGGAGATGGAGAGGTCCTGCAGGCCCTGGCGTACGAAGTTCACGACCTCGTTGCGCGCGGACTCGGGCTGGATGAAGCCGGGGTTGGCCTCGTAGTGGGCCAGGAGCTTCTCGCCGTACTCGCTCAGCTTGAAGAAGTAGTTCTCCTCGCTGAGGATCTCGACCGGCTTCTTGTGGATCGGGCAGAGCTTCTGGCCCGCGTACTCGCCCTCGCCGTCGAGGAGCTCGCCGGGGAGCTTGTACTCCTCGCAGCCGACGCAGTACGGGCCCTCGTAGCCGCCCTTGTAGATCTCGCCCTTGTCGTACAGGTCCTGGACGAACTCCTGGACGCGGTCCGTGTGCCGCTTCTGCGTGGTGCGGATGAAGTCGTCGTTCGCGATCTCCAGGTGCTCCCAGAGAGGCTTCCACGCTTCGGTGACGAGCTTGTCGGCCCACGCCTGGGGGGTGACCCCGTTGGCTTCGGCCGTGCGCATGATTTTTTGACCGTGCTCGTCCGTGCCGGTGAGGTACCACACCTTCTCGCCGCGCTGGCGGTGCCAGCGGGTGAGCACGTCGCCTGCGACGGTCGTATAGGCGTGGCCCAGGTGAGGAGCGTCGTTGACGTAGTAGATGGGGGTCGAGACGTAGTACGCCTTCGCCCCCTGCTTCTCGGATCCAGTGGCCGCCATGGTCGAAATCCTACTGGTCCGCTGAAGATCGACTCACACGCGTTTCGGGGGGTGGACGGCGGCATCGCTCCTGTCCACCCCCCGGGGGGGGTCTACGGCTCTACGGGGTCTTACGGGCGCCAGTTCGTCAGTACGCCCTCGTAGAGCTCCTTGTCCGTGAGCTCGCGGGGGGTTTCGCCGGCGAGGAAGTGGGACGTGTTGGGGGTCTTGAGCTTGCGGAGGTAGTCGAAGGCCTTGTTCTCCGGGTCGCCGAAGGCGACGAAGGAGAAGAAGACGGTGGGGTGGGACTTTGCCGCGTCGGTGAGGGACTTCGTGGCGGGGGTCTTGGCGTCGGGGGCGCCGTCCGTCTGGAAGATCACCAGGGCCGGGGTGTCGGGGGTCGCTTCCTTGCTGTGGTGGGCGAGGACGGCTTCGACGGCTGCGTGGTAGCTGGTGCGGCCCATGCGGCCGAGGCCGGCGTGCAGGTCGTCGATCTTGTTCTCGTGGTCGGTGAGGGTGATCTCGCCGGTGCCGTCGAGTTCGGTGGAGAAGAAGAAGACCGGGACGGTGGCCTCGGGGTCGAGGTGGGCGGCGAGGGCGAGGGTCTGCTCGGCCAGGGCCTGGGCTGAGCCGTCCTTGTAGTACGGGCGCATGGAGGCGGAGCGGTCGAGGACGAGGTAGACCTTGGCTCGGGTGCCGGTGAGGTTGTGCTGCTTGAGGGTGGTGGTGGCGGCCTTGTAGGCGGTGGTGAGGCCTGGGGCGCGGGTCTTGAGGCGGGTGAGGGGGACGGCGGGGGTGAGGTCCCGCTCGGCCTCGCCTTCGGCTTCGGCCGTGTCGTTCCCACCCGCACCACCCGTGCTGCTTTCGTCGTCGGGTGCGGGTGGCCCCTGTGGGGCGGACTCGCCGTCGGCGGCTGCGGGAGCGTCCACGGCCTTGGCCTTCGGCTTTGCCTTGGCCTTCGGCTTTGCCTTGGCGGGCGCGTCCGCCTTGGTCTCCGGCTCCGCCTTGGCGGGCGCGTCTGCCTTGGTCTCCGGCTCCGCCTTGGTCTCCGGCTCCGCCTTGGCCGTCGGCTTTGTCTTGGTCGACGGTTCCACCTCGGCCGACGCGTCCGCTTCGGTCGTCGGCTCGACGTCGGAGGTCGCCTCGGGGTCGGCGTCGGGCGTCGTCTTGGAGGCCGCCTCGGGCGCGGGCGTGCTCTTGGGGTCTGCCGTCGGCTCGGAGTCGGTCGCGGGCTCGGCTTCTGCCGTCGGCTTCGGCTCGGGCTTCGGCTCGGGCTTGGGCTCCGCCTCGGGCTTCGGAACCGTGGGCGGCTCCGGCTCGGGGGTCGGCTTCGTGTCGGCGGCCGACGGCTGCGGCCGCGTGTCGGCCTCGGCCGTCGGCTCGGGCTCCGTTGCTGCCGGGGACTCGGTCTGTGCCTCGGCCTCCGGGCTGTCCTCGGGCTTTTCCGGTGCTGTGGGCTCGGAGGTCGACGGCGACTCGGGCTTCTCGGGCGCCGGGGACTCGGTGACGGTCGGCTGCTCCGTCTCGGTCGCCTTCTCCACGGGTTCCGTCGCCGTCGGCTGCTCCGCCGTGGTCGCGTGGGACGACTCCGCAGGCTCAGTCGGCCGATCGGCGTCCGCCGGCTCGGCGGCGACCGCGGGCTTGGCCTGAGCCTCTGCTTCCCGCACCACCGCCGCCGGCTTCTCCGCGTCCGTCGGCTCCTCCACAGCCTTCGGCTTCTCCGTCACCGGCTCCTCGGCGACGACCGGCTCCTCAACCGCCGGCTCAACCCCCGGCTCCCCCTCGCCGGAGCGCGCAGGCCTGGGGACCGCCACACGGTCGAAGGCCAATGACACCAGGTCGTGTTCGTCTCGGGGGCCCGGGACGTTGGGTGTCGGGTCGGGGGTGGGTTCGGGGGAGGGGGACGGGACCTTCGGGTCCGTCGCGGGGGGCGTCGGGGTATCGGTCGTCGTCGTGGTCTGCGCCGCACCCTCCGCCTCGGCGGTCCGTGACTTGCGTGACCGTCCGAACGCGTTCCGCAAGAGAGTGAGAATGCCCATGTGCGCGCAACCCTTCGCGTGAGTTGAAGCCCGTCAATCCCTGGCCAGGACGGACACGTAAGGTTAGCGGCCCTCCTGGGCGATCTTGGGCAGGGTCGGGGGTGGGCGGCCCGCGCTGTCAAGAGGGACATCCGGCCTGCGAAGGTGTCGCCGTGCTGAATCGCCGTAACTGCCGTAAGGCTGCCGCAGGTTCACCCCCTGTTCATCCTGGCGCCCGGCTGCCGCACATATGTGCCCCTACGGTCACGCTGACACCAAGGGCATCCAAGGAGAGAGCAAAGTGCGCAAGCTGCTGCCGTTGATCGGAACGCCGTCCGGATCGCACCCTGGCGGCCGGTCCGCCCTGACCTGTCGTTTCCGGTGTGGTGACGCCTGCTTCCATGAGGTGCCCAACACCAGCTCCAACGAGTACGTCGGTGACGTGATCGCCGGTGCGCTCAGCCGGCGGTCGATGATGCGGGCCGCGGCCGTGGTGACCGTGGCCGCCGCGGGTGCGGGGGCTGTGGGTGTCGCACAGGCTCCGCAGGCCGGTGCCGCTCCGGCCGGGGCGAGCGCGGCCGGTGCCGCCGCCGAGGGCGCCCGGCGCAAACACAAGGGCGCGCGCGGGCTGCGCTTCGCGCCGGTCGCGCCCAACACCGCCGATGCCGTGACCGTGCCGGAGGGGTACCGGCAGAACGTCGTCATCCGCTGGGGAGAGCCGATCTTGCGCGGCGCGCCCGCCTTCGACCCGGAGAAGCAGACCGCCAAGGCCCAGGCCGGGCAGTTCGGGTACAACTGCGACTTTCTCGCGCTCTTGCCGTTGCCGGGCGAGCGGGGCCGGCAGCTGCTCGTCGCCAATCATGAGTACACCGACGAGGTGCTCATGTTCCGGGGGTATGACGCCGCCAATCCGACGCGGGAGCAGGTCGAGGTGGCGTGGGCCGCGCACGGGTTGTCCGCCGTCGTCGTGGAGGGGGACCGGAAGACCGGGAAGCTGACCGCCGTTGCGCGCCATCAGCTCAACCGGCGCGTCACCGCCACCACCGAGTTCCGGCTCACCGGGCCCGTCGCCGGGTCCGACCTCGTGAAGACCTCCGCCGACCCGACCGGCACGAAGGTGCTCGGCACCCTCAACAACTGCTCGGGCGGCGTGACGCCGTGGGGCACGACCCTGCACGGCGAGGAGAACTTCAACCAGTACTTCGCGGGCAGCAGCCGGGCGACCGACAAGCGGTACGGCATCGGGACCGGGGCCAGCGAGCGGAAGTGGGAGCGGTTCGACAAGCGGTTCGACGTCGCCCAGGAGCCGAACGAGGTGCACCGGTTCGGGTACGTCGTGGAGTTCGACCCGTACGACCCGAGCTCCACGCCGCGCAAGCACACCGCCCTGGGGCGGTTCAAGCACGAGGCCGCGAACATCAGGATGACGGCGGACGGGCGGCCCGTCGTGTACACCGGTGACGACGAGCGGTTCGACTACTTCTACAAGTTCGTCGGCAGCAAGCGGATGCGGCACGGCAGCAGCAGGGCCGTGCGTGAGCACAACCTGTCGCTTCTCGACGAGGGGACGCTGTACGTCGCCAAGCTCACCGGTGACTCCCCCGCCCTCGAGATCGACGGCACGGGCAAGCTGCCGGGCGACGGTGAGTTCGACGGGAGCGGCGAGTGGATTCCGCTGGCCACCGCCACCGCCGACGGTGCTGTCTCGCACGTGGACGGGATGAGCGCCGAGGAGGTGTTCGTCTTCACCCGTCTCGCCGGTGACAAGGTGGGCGCCACCAAGATGGACCGGCCCGAGGACATCGAGCCCAACCCCGTCACCGGCAAGGTGTACGTCGCCCTGACGAACAACACCAACCGCGGTGTCGGCTCCAACGCCAAGGCGGACGAGGCCAACCCGCGCAACGCCAACAAGCACGGGCACGTCCTGGAGCTCACCGAGCGGTGGAACCGGCCCGAGAGCACGAGGTTCGCCTGGTCGCTGTTCCTCGTCGCCGGTGACCCGGACGACCCGGCGACCTACTTCGCCGGGTTCCCGAAGGACGGCGTCAGCCCGATCTCCTGCCCGGACAACGTCGCCTTCGACCCCTACGGCAACCTGTGGATCTCCACCGACGGCGCCCAGCTCGGCTCGCACGACGGCCTGTTCGGCGTGGCGACCCGGGGTGAGCGGCGCGGTGAGCTGAAGCAGTTCCTGACCGTGCCGAAGGGCGCCGAGACCTGCGGTCCGATCATCCAGGACCGGCGGGTCCTCGTCGCCGTGCAGCACCCGGGCGAGATCGACGGCGCGTCTGTGGAGAAGCCGGCCAGCACCTGGCCCGACGGTCCGGGGAAGTACGTCCGGCCGGCGGTCGTGGCCGTGTGGCGTGCGGACGGGTGCGACATCGGCGTCTGAGCGGAGAGGGACATCGCAGAGGTACCTATGGGGGGCGCCCTGTCGGGCGTCCCCCTTACCTGTCCGCGTACAGCGTCAGGTCCGTCACCACCGCCCGGTGGTCCGTGTCGGCCAGGTCCAGGAAGCGCGTGCGGTCGGACGCGAAGTCCTCGGACACCAGGACGTGGTCGATCTGCGTGCCGAACGTGGGGGCGGTCCGGGCCGGCCAGGTGGCCGTGCGGTCGGCGTCGTCCAGGCGGGCGGCGTCGCTCAGGCCGGTGTCGAGGATGCGGCGGAAGGTGGCGTGGTCCTGGGAGGCGTTGAAGTCGCCGGCCAGGACGAGGGGGGTGCCGGGGTCGGCCGTGGCCGCGTCGCGCAGGGCGTCCAGCTCCGTGCGCCAGAGGTCGAGCTGGCCGGGCAGCGGGGGCATGGGGTGGGCGAGCTGGAGCCGTACGGGATGCCCGTCGACATCGGCGACCGCCCCGGGCATGCCCATCGTGCCGGGGACGCCGTCGGTGGGCCGCAGCGGGAAGCGGCTGAGGATGACGGAGCCCTCGGAGCCGCCGCCCTCGACGGCCCGGCGGTGGGGATAGTCCTGCGCCAGGTCCTTCTTCAGGCGCGCGTCACAGGTGTACTCGCACTCCTGTACGAAGATGATGTCCGGTTTCTCGCGGCGGACGGCGGTGACCAGGGGTCCGGTGCCCTGCCCGAACTCGACGTTCGAGGTCAGCACGCGCAGGTCGGCGACCGGGCGGCCGACGGGGTCGCCGACCTTGCCGTACGGCTCGGTGAACCAGGCCAGCAGGCCGAGCAGGAGCACGCCCCAGACCGTCCCGAGCCACCAACGGGACAGCAGGGCGAGCAGCAGGGCCAGGCCGGTGGGGGCGAGCAGCCAGGGGAGGAAGGCGAGGATCTGCGGGACGGGCGTGATGCCGTCGCTGTCGGCGGTGCGGAAGCCGACGGCCACGCTGACCCCGGCGAGCAGCAGGGCGGCGCACCAGGCGCCGGGCCGCCGTCGGGGCGGACGGTGGTCCGGCCCGTCGGTGGTGGTCCACTCGGCAGCGGCGGTGTCCAAGGCCCGGCCTTCCGTTCGCGGGGTGGGGTGCCCGAATCCTCCCTCAAAGACGGGACGGGGCGGTGGAAGGTTGCTGTCGACCGGCGCCGCCGGGCCGTGCGTCGACGCGGGCCAGGAATTCCCCGAGTGCCTTGTCGAACTCCTCGGGGCGTTCGAGGTTCGGCATGTGGGCCGTGCCCTCGATCACGTGCAGGGCCGCGTCCGGGAGGGCGGCGTGCATGGCGCGGGCGTCGGAGACGGGGGTGTAGGTGTCGTCGGCTCCCACGACGACCAGGGCCGGGACGGAGACCTGGGTCAGCAGGGCGGTGTAGTCGGGGCGCCGGGCGCGGGCGCGCAGGGCCGCGGCGGCGCCGTCGGGGGAGGTGGCCGTCATCATGCGGTGGACGTGGGCCTTGACCTCGGCGGGGGCGTAGGGGGCGACCATCCGCTCCAGGACCTCGTCGGCGTAGCCGCGCATGCCCTCCCGTAGGAGGCGGTCCGCCATGGCGTCGCGGGTGCGGACACCGTCCGGGGTCTCCGCCGCGGGGAAGGTGTCCGCCAGGACCAGGCCGCGGACGCGGCCGGGGAACTGCCGGTAGCAGTCCATCGCGATCTGGCCGCCCATGGACAGCCCGGCGAGGACGATGGACGCCACGCCCAGTTCGTCGAGCAGGGCCTCGATGTCCCGGGCGAACTGCGAGAAGTCCGTGAGGGCCGGGGCGGCCGGGGAGGCGCCGTAGCCGCGCAGGTCGGGGGCGATGACGCGGCGGGCCGCGGAGAACGTGCGCAGCTGCGGGGCCCACATCGTGCGGTCGAAGGGGTGGCCGTGGACGAGAACCAGGGGGACAAGGGGCTGCCGAGGGGATGCGGGGCCTTTGTCCTCGTATGCGAGGAAGGGTGCCATGGGACGACCCTAGGCAGCTCCAACTACTCGGTGCAATAAGATCTTTGCTCTCGGTGCAATCCAAGGGGGAGGACGACCGATGGGTGACTACCGCCGTATCGCGGACAGGATCGCCGACGACATCGCCAGCGGGCGGCTGAAGCCGGGGCAACGGCTGCCGCCGCAGCGGGCCTTCGCCCGGCGCCGGGGCATCGCCTCGTCGACGGCCGGGCGGGTGTACGGCGAACTCGTACGGCGCGGGCTGGTCGTCGGCGAGGTCGGGCGCGGCACCTTCGTACGGGCCGCCCCGGACGGGCCGGCGGGGCGGGCGCTCGCCGAGCCCGGCCCGGGCGACGCCCTCGTCAACCTGGAGCTCAACTACCCCAGCGCGCCCGGCCAGCCGGAGCTCCTCGCCGCCGTCCTCGCGCCGCTGCTGC
>KE354057.1 GCA_000415505.1 Streptomyces afghaniensis 772 | reverse complement strand
AGCGCGGCCACCGCGGCGAGGGCGAGGCACAGCCGGGGCAGGGTGGCGCCGACCAGGGCGCGGACCGGATCGCCCGGGGCGCCCCGGGCGCGGCGGGCCAGCGCCATGCTGAACGCCGGGATCAGTGCGATCGCCAGCCCGTCCTCGATGAGCAGTGTGGAGGCGAACTCCGGAACGGTCCACGCGACCAGAAAGGCGTCCGTGTCGCTCCCGGCGCCGAACAGCCGCGCCAGCGACTGGTCGCGCACCAGGCCGAGCAGTGAGCCGACGATGGACAGCGACGCCGTGACGAGCGCGGCCCTGGCCAGGAAGCTTCCGGAGACCGACGCCGCGGAGGCCGGGTCGGCGCCGTCAACGGCCTTGGTGGCGGCACGCGCCGGGGGCACGGTCGCCATGTCGTCCGTTTCGGGCCCGGGGGACTGCGAGGGCACCACCGTCATCGCGCCAGGGCCTCCTCGGCGGGTTCCCGCACCCCGCTGCGGGGCGCGTCCCCACGCGTCTCGCCGGTCAGCGCCCACCACGCCCCGAGCCCCATGGCCACGGCCATCAGCACGGTCGAGGGACCGCCGATGTCTCCGTACATGAAGTCGGTCAGCATCCAGACCAGCAGCCCGCAGGCGACGAGACCGCAGTCGAGGCCCGGGCCGCGGGCGCGGACGCGCACCAGGCGCCGCAAACCGCACACCAGCAGCGCCAGCCAGCTCCCGGCGAGCGCGAGCAGCCCGATCAGGCCCTGCTCGCTCAGGACCAGCAGGTACATGTTGTGCGGGGACAGCAGCGGCTGCTTCTGGTAGGCCATACCCGCGCCGTCGGTCTCGCTGCCCGACGACAGCGCGAGCGTGGCGTGCCCGTCGCGGTACTCGGGGAAGCCCTTCAGCCCGACACCCGTCAGCGGGTGCTGCCGCCAGATCTCCGTGGCGGACGCCCACAGGGTGTACCGGTCGACGACGGACTGGTCGGGGGCGTCGGCGACCTGGGCGATGCTGTCGATCCGCTGCTGCAGAAGCGCCGAGCCCACACCGAACCCGCCCACCAGGATCACACCCGCGGCGAACGTGGCCGCCACCACCTTGAGCGCGCGCCGCAACCCGGCCAGCACCAGCTGCAGGGTGCACGTCAGGACGGTCGCGATCCAGGCTCCGCGGCTGAAGGAGAGCGCGAGCGGCAGCAGCAGCACCACAGCGCACGCGGCGGCGGTCACCCGCTGCCGTACGGACAGCCGGCCCAGCGCGATCCCGACCGCGCACACCAGGCCGAGGGAGACCGCCGTCGCCATGCCCATCACGTCGTGCGCCCCGAAGGTGCCGACCGCCCGGATGTTCTCGCCCTGGTAGGAGGCGCCGGTCCGGGTGACGAACTGGTGGACGCCGACGGCCCCCTGACACAGACCGAGCCCCACGAACGACCAGGCCACCAGCCGGAGGCCGGCCCGGTCGCGGAGCAGCAGCAGCACGGCGGCCGGAACGAGTACGAAGGTCTGCAGATAGCGTCCCAGGCCGGTGAGCCCGGCCTGGGAGGAGAACGCCCCCATGGCGGCGAGGGCGAGCCCCACGACCGGCAGGCCCAGCACCACGGCAGCGGCGGGCGACAGCGGGCGCCGCCGTTCGAACATCAGACGGATCACGCAGTACACCACCATCAGCCCGGAGAGCACGTCGGCGGGCCCCGCGCCGTCCGGCGTCAGCGGCAGCGCCAGCAGGGCGGGTACGGCCACCACGGGCAGGGACGGTGCCAGCGCGGCGACGCGGCGGGGGAGCGGTGTCAGTGCGAGGCTCACCTCTGTCAGCTCCCCGTGGGACGTACCACCGTGGCCGCGGTGCGCAGCAGGATGCAGACGTCCTGCCACAGGGACCAGTCGTCGATGTAGGCGTTGTCGAACCGGCAGCGGTCCTCGATCGAGGTGTCGCCGCGCAGACCGTGGATCTGGGCGAGGCCGGTGATGCCGGTCCGCATGCGGTGGCGGACCGTGTAACCGGGGTAGGTCTGGCCGAACTGCGCCACGAAATAGGGGCGTTCGGGGCGCGGCCCGACCAGGCTCATGTCGCCCCGGAGCACGTTCCACAGCTGCAGCAGTTCGTCGAGCGAAGTGCGCCGCAGCATCCGGCAGAACCAGCGCATCTCGTTCTCGTTCGCCACGCTCCACCGGGTCGCCGACTCGTGCTCGTCGACCGGGCGGTGCGTACGGAACTTCAGCAGCGTGAACGGCTCGCCGCCCCTGCCGATGCGCTCCTGCCGGAACACCACGCCCGGCCCGTCGCTGATCCGCAGTGCCACGGCGAAGACCAGCAGCAGTGGGCTGACCAGCACCAACAGCGTCCCGGACACGAGAATGTCGAGCGCCCGTTTGGCCGCGCTGCCGCGCCGGGCCGGGGACATGTCCAGGCGCCGGCAGGAGAACCCGGCCAGCCGCTCCCGCGTCGCGTACGACGGGGAATCGGCGTCGACCTCCCAGACCACGCAGCCCGACTCGGCCAACGCCCGCAGCAGCGGCTCCTGTTCGGCGCGTACGGAGGGGTGAACGGCCAGCACCGCCCGCACCCCGTTCTGGATGACCGCACGCTCGACCTCCTCAGGGGTCGTCAGCACCGGCAGGCTCTCGGTGCCGTCCGGCTGCTCGGCGACGATCCCCACCGGCCGCACGCCGCACCGCGGGTGACGCAGTACGGCGGCGGCCACGCGCTGCGCGGTCGCCGCCGGGCCGAGGACGAGTGCGGTGTGCGGGTGGCGCAGCAGCGCGCCGCGCCGCCGCGCGTGCACGGCTCCGCGCAGCACACAGCCGGCCGCCGCGTGCAGGGCGAGGCCTGTCAGCACGGTACGGAGGGTCAACGCGTGCTCCGGCCGGTACGCCGCCAGGAGCGCCGCGAGTGCCAGCCAGGCCACCGCGATGCGTCCGCACACGGCGGGCAGTTCCTCCAGCAGCCCGGTACCGGCGGCCGCCCGTCGCGCCGGCGCAGCAGCAGCGACATGACGATCAGCAGGGTGACGAACAGTGGATGGCGCTGGGCTTCGGTGAGCACCGGCGCGCCCGCCAGGGCGGCGACGCCGTCCGCGACGAGCAGCGGGACGGGGGAGCGGGGCGGCCGGGCGCCCCGGGGCGGACGGCCGGAAACCGGTGGCGGTGCCGCGTGGCGGCATGACCGAGACTGGTGAGGATCCGTGGTCCCGTGGCGGTACGCCGGGGGAGGGCACGGTACGTTCGGCGGTCACGAGTGGATGGACTCCCTGTACTCGGTGGGCTCGACGCGCTGTGGTGTCCGGTTCGCCTCGGCGCCACGTCCGGTGCCGAGCGGCTGACCGCGCTCAGCGCTGGGGGTGGTGGCGGTCCATGGGCCGAGCAGGTCGCGATAGACGTCCGAGACGGCCTCGGCGGTGTACCGCACGTCGTGGGTGGACAGCACGTGCCGGCGGCCCTGGCTGCCGAGCGACTCGCGCAGCAGCGGGTCGGCCAGCAGCTCGGTGACGGCCCGGGCCAGCGCCGCCGGGTCCTCCGGCGGGACCAGGCACCGGGCGGCGAAGGAGGGTGGCAGGCTCTCGCGGGCGCCGTCGACGTCCGTGACCACCACGGGCCGCCCGCAGGCCATCGCCTCCAGCGGCGCCAGGGCCATGCCCTCCCAGCGGGACGGCAGGACGACGAGATCGGCGGCCTGGTACCAGGGGGAGGCGTCGGCGACGGCTCCCGCGAACACCACGGACGGCGGGGCGCCTTCGCGAAGCCGGTCGTGGTCCGGCCCGTCGCCGACCAGGACGAGGCGGGCGTCGGGCACCTGCTGCACGACGGCTTCCCAGGCCCGCAGCAGGACGTCCTGCCCCTTCTGCCGGCACAGCCGCCCCACGCACACGGCGAGCGGTGCCGCCGGGTGGATGCCGGCGAGCGGTGCGAGCCCGGCCCGCACGGCGCCCGCGGCGGCCGGGTGGAAGCGCTCGGGGTCGATGCCGTTGGGGACGACGGTCCACCGGCCGGTGATCCTCGCGTCCATGCCGGTGGCGCGTTCCGCCTCGCTCACACACACCACGCGTGAGGCCCAACGTGCCCCCCAGCGCTCCCACATGAGCGCCAGGGCCGCGGTGCCCCCGCTGACCGCCTCGAACGACCAGGCGTGCGGCTGGAAGACCGTCGGAATCCGCCCGCGTACCGCGAGCCGTCCGGCGAGCCCGGCCTTCGCGCTGTGCGCGTGCACCAGGTCGGGACGCACCTCGTCGATCACCCGCGCCAGATGCCGTACCTCCCGGACGAGCGACGTCCCCGGCGACCGCGTCGCGTGCCAGTGCCGTACGCGCGCGCCGAGCGTCCGCAGCTTCGTGGTCAGCGCGCTGTCGGGGCAGGCCACGGTGACGTCCAGGCCGTCCGACAGTTGTGCCCGGACCAGATCCGTCACGACGCGCGCGACGCCGCCGTCCACCGGTTGGGTGAGGTGCAGGACTCTTGGGAGAGGGGCGGTGGATGGCAGGTGCATGTGGGCGGATTCCTTGCTCGCGAAGGTGTTCGGGGCGGGCGGCGACAGAGTCACCGCCGTGCGTCCACGGCGACGAAGAGCACGCCGGCCCACGCCGCGTCCTGCTGGGAGTGGAGCCGGAAGGTCGCCTGGTCACCGGCGTGCTGCAGGCCTCCGAGATCGAACACGTCGGAGTCGTAGCCGAGGTTGTTGGCGTACGCGGGCACGCGCGCCGCATCCGCCCCGGGCTCACTGATGGTGGAATTGAGGACGTCGCCTTGGGGGTTGGCGGCGTTGGCGAGGGCGGACTCGGACTGGCCGGTCGTCACGGTGAGCGAGTCGCCGGTGGTGCCGCGGTCGCCGTTGTACGTCACCAGGCCCGCACGGCCCCAAGCGCCCGCGGCGAAACCGAGATCGGTCATCCGGATCTCCTGTGCCGCACCGGACCTCAGCGGGGTGAAGCCGTCCCAGAGCGCGAGGTGACGCAGTGGCTCCGACGGGTTCTCGTAGACCACCACGAGCGTCCAGCCACCCCACGCCCCGGCCGTCGATCTGCCCATGGCGATGTTGATCTGCGCCACGGTGTACAGGCCCGGCCCGCCCTCCCGCACCAGCCGTGTCACGTCGGCCGAGGCCTGGAAGGCGTCCATGCCGTCGGCCACGCGGTGTCCGACCGTGGTGTCCGCGACCAACTCCTTGTACTCTCCGCCGGGTTCGGCGACCAGCACGCGCCCGTTGTCCTGCGGCGGCTTCTGTTCGCCCACGCGCAGGTTGCCGCCCCAGTAGAGGCGCGCGTACGTCACCCGGGAGCCGTTGGGGAGGCGGACCTCCGCGCGGGAGGAGTTGTAGGTGTTGGGGTCGCGGTCGACATCGACGTAGAACATGTCGAAGTCGCCGTTCACACCGGACCCGCCTGCCTGGGCGTCCGGGCACGCAGGCCTCTGGGCCGTGCGGCAGGTGATCGATGCGTTGGCCGCGCGCACGATGCCGCCGTGCTGCAGTGCGCGGTACCGCTCGGCGAAGGCGAGGCTCTCGGCCTCCGGTGCGGGCGCGGCGGCCGGCGCGGCGGCCGGGGAACCGCCGGCCGCCCACATGGCGGCAAGGGCCAGGACGCCCACGGTCGCGCGGCGGAACACGGGGCCCAGAGAATGGCGCATGACCGGTCGTTGCCCTTTCGGAACAGGTGGCCGTGGCGGCAGCGCCACGAGTGCGATGTGTCCGCGCTGAGGAGTGCGTCGGGCGGTTCGCAACTCTAGTCAACAATCGGACATAGTCGAAGAAATTCGGTGAAGTCTGACAAGTGTGTCGGAATCGTGAAACCGCAAGTCCTCGCCGGTTCCGGCCGCCGCCTTTGATGCCGGCCCGGCGCCTCCACCCGGGGGAGCCCGGTGCCTTACTCCGGGAGGGGCCGACGAGGGGACGCCCTGACATACCGTCTGATCAGGGTGGGCGCGGCGAATGGGGGAATTGTTAAATCCCGAAAAGCGTATGAGCGGTTGCGGGAAGGCACGGGCGCTTTCACGGTGGGCTCAAGATCCAACGCCGTCGAAAGGAATCTCCATGTGTGCTCTGCCCGCACGGCGCATCGCGTCCAGCGCCCTGTGCGCCGCCCTTCTGGTCGGTATCACCGGCCCCGTCGCCATGGCGGCCGACTCGGCCCGCGGGCACGCTCATGTGGCGCCCGACACCCGGCTTCCCGGCGCGGACAGGCGTCTCGCGCAGATCGAGAAACTCAACTGGGGCGAGCTCACCCCCGTCGCCGACCTGCTGAACGCCGTGCTCCGGAGCAACGGCCGACTGCCCGCGGCCGAGGCCAGGAAGCTCGGAGCCGAAGCGAAGGCCGCCCTGGCCGAGGCGGCCGGCAAGGACGCGCGAACCCCGGCGACGTCGACGGTCGTACTGTTGCCGGCTCCCGCCCTGCCGGCCCTGCCCGCCCTGGTGTCCGGGGTGCCCGAGCGGCGCGCCGCCGACCCCGTGACCGACCTGCTGGACCTCGTACTGGGGGCTGTCGACGGTCTCCTGCAGGCGATCACCTCTGGTGTCGGCGGCATCCTTCCCTCCGTCGACGACCTGCTGAACGGGGTGGACGATCTCCTCGACGCACTGCTCGGAGGCGACCTGCTGCTTCAGGACGAGCCCGCTTCGTCGACTGCGTCGACGTCGTCCAGCACATCGCCCAGCACGTCGTCGACGTCGGCACCCGCGGCCGTCACGTACCCCAAGGCCACGGTGCTGACGCCGCTGCTGTCGCCGCCCTCCTGAGCCTGTCCAGTCGTGGTGCCGGCCTCACGGAGCGGCGCCACGACTGTCGTTCCTTCCGCTCTTCTTTCCGCGCGGCTTCTCGTATTCCTCCGGTTCCTTTCCGTTCCGCGACCCGGTCTGTTAATAGATCTCGTATGAGGTATCGGCAATCTTGGGCGTCTCCGGTTTCCGCCCAGGCCAGGGCTCGTTAGGCACGGCGACAGAATCCCCTCCGGCGACGCGCGTTGCCGAAGAAAGGAACACGATGAAGTCTCTGAAGGCTGCCGCCGTCTTTGCCGGGTCCTTGATCGCCGCCGGTTCCGCCACACCCGCGTTCGCCCAGGACGCCATGGTCGCCCCGAGCGCTCCGGCCGCTCAGAGCGTTCCGGACGTGCAGGCCGCTCCGGTCGCCCAGAGTGCTCCGGTTGCTCAGGCTGCTCCGGTTCAGAGCGCGCCCGTCGCCCAGAGCGCTCCGGCTGTTCAGAGCCGCCCCGGTTGCCCAGCCTGCCCCCGCCCCTCACGCCGGCCCCGGTCGCTCACGCCCGGCCCCCGCCCCCAGCCCGCTCCGGTTGCTCAGCCCGCTCCGCAGCCTGCTCCGGTCGCTCAGCCGGCCCCCGCCCCGCAGCCTGCTCCGGTTGCCCAGCCGGCCCCCGCTCCGCAGCCTGCTCCGGCCGCCGAGAACACCCGCGACCTGGCGTCCACCGACCTCACCGGCGGCGTGAGCACCAGGGTTCCCCTCGATGTGAGCGCTCAGGGCAAGGAGTCGCTGGTCCACACGGCGAAGAACGCCGCCTCCGCGGTCAACGACGCCAAGCCGGTGCACGGCAACCTGTGGTTCTAGAGCTGGGACCACGTCGTACGGAGGGTCGGTCCTCGGACAGTTCGAGGGCCGGCCCTCCGCGTGTGTCCGGCCGGTGACGCGACCCGCTCCCCGCCGGGACGGACGCCGGCGATCACTTGTCTGGCCGCGCGGCGGTGACCGCGCGGGACGTCCGGCGGTTACGGCTACGACACCGGAACCGGACGAGGAGTGGACATGGTCGTCAGCATCGGCGGAGAACCGCCGGGGGGCGGGCGCCGGCCCCGG
>KE354056.1 GCA_000415505.1 Streptomyces afghaniensis 772 | reverse complement strand
GACGCCGGGGCGGGGCGCGGCCCGCGCACCGGACCGCGGGCAGCACGCGGCGGAGGTGACGCGCGGTCTGCGTGCCTTCGCCTTCGCCGCGGCCCTCGGCGGCCCCGGTGGCCGCCGCCTTCCGGCTCCAGCGCCCCGGACCCGGGAACGCCCCGGGCGACACCGCTGTCGACCAGACCTACCGCAACCGCCGCATCCGGGTGACGTGGATCCCGTCGGGCGGTTCGGCCGAGCAGGGCCGGTGGCACGTCACGGTGGACGGCCGCCCTCTGCATCTGATGCGCCGGGCCGACGGCACCTGGCTGAGCATGGTCGACCACTACTGCTCGTACCGGTCACCGCTCGAGGCCGCCCGCGCCGCCGTCGACGAACTCGGCCCCGGCCGACGGCTGCGTGACCTGGATCCGGAACCAGCAGGCGCGGGGCACGTGCACACGGGGGACCGGCATGGCGTACGTGCGTAGGGATGCCGGCACGCTCACCAAGGCCGAGAAGCGGCGGTTCGTCAAGGCGCTGCTGGAGGTCAAACGGCGGGGCGAGTACGACGAGTTCGTGCGGATGCACGTCGAGTACTTCTCCTCCGACGGTGAACACGGCCTGCGCGCCGCGCACATGGCGCCCTCGTTCCTGCCCTGGCACCGCCGGTTCCTGCTCGATCTGGAGCGCGCGCTGCGCCGGGTGGACTCCTCGGTGACCGTGCCGTACTGGGACTGGACGCGCTACCGCACGACCACCTCCGCACCCTGGACGGCGGACCTACTCGGCGGCAACGGACGCCGTTCCGACCACCAGGTGATGACGGGTCCGTTCGCCTACCGGGAGGGCAACTGGCCCATCAAGGTGGCCGTGACCGATGCGGTGTTCCTCACCCGGGACCTCGGCCGCCGTCGCTCCCCCATCGACCTGCCCACGAAGAGCGAACTGGAGTGGGCGCTGAAGGACCCCGTCTACGACGTGGCGCCCTGGGACTCGACGGTCACGCGGGGGTTCCGCAACAAACTGGAGGGCTGGGGCACCGGCGCGGGCGGCACGTCCTGGCGCAACCACAACCGCGTGCACGGCTGGGTCGGCGGTGACATGCTCGGCGGCGCCTCCGTCAACGACCCCGTGTTCTGGCTGCACCACGCCTTCGTCGACCTGCAGTGGTACCGCTGGCAGCGCCGGCACCGCGGGGCCCGTTACCTTCCCGCGGCACCACCGGGCACCGGCGACGGGCAGCACGGCCGGATCGTGGCACGGCACCAGAGCCTGCCTCCGTGGGACGTGACGCCGGACGTACTGGAGGACGTCGGCCGGATCTACCGGTACGCGTGAGGTGACGAGGACTCTCACGCCGTTCTCACCCCGGCATGGGAGAGCCCCGGCGTTCGGGGGGGCCGGGGCTCTCGGGGCAGACAGCAGACGTCAGTGGCGGTGGCCGCTCTTCTTGCTGCTCTTCTTGTGGTCGTCCTTCTTGTGGCCCTCGTTCTTGCAGGTGTTGCCGATAGCCGGGTTGAGCAGGCCGACGAACTGGACGGTGTTGCCGCACACGTTGATCGGCACGTGGACCGGCACCTGAACCACGTTTCCGGACAGGAAGCCGGGCGAGCCGATGGCAGCGCCCTTGGCGCCGGCGTCCGCCGCGGCGAGACCGGCGCCACTGAGCACCACAGCGCTCGTGCCGAGAGCGACAACGCCAACCTTCGCGATGCGAGACATCACGTTCTCCTTAGTGACTCGGTGAGTGCGGCAGCAGTACGCGCGACCGCACTGCCCGTTTCAACGCGAGGACCCCTGACCGGTAACGAGGTTTTTCTCCGGATCACCCTTTTTGAACTGGTGCTCCGCCGTACGGGCGTTGTTCCCGCACGACCCGTGCCCAGCCGGGTCGCGGCGAAGGCGGCCTCCCCCCTTGTCCGGCGCGCGACGCGGCAGGGCGGTCGCTCGGTGTCGGCGCAGCGGGGTCGCAGTGGGATTTTTTGGAAAGTTAAGCGATTGGGCGTTTTGCGTATAAAACCCACCGATCTTCGCCTACAGTCTGCGACTGACAGTGACCGGTCCATCACGGATTGTGTCGACTCGAGAACGGAGAGGTAATGCGCAACTTCCAGAAGGCCGCGGTCGTCATGGCCATGCTCGGCAGCGTCAGCTTCCTGGGTGCCGGCGTCGGCCACGCTTCGGACGGGGACAAGATCAAGCTCGACAACGACCAGAAGCAGGGCTGCACCCAGAACGACACGCAGACCGGGCTCATCCAGCTGGACGACGTCAACGTCTCGGTCGGCCTCCTCGGCTGGTCTCAGCAGGACAACAGCGAGAAGGAGTCGCTGGCCTGCTCTCAGAGCTTCGGCAAGCACTGATCAAGTGATCCAGGGCAGGCCCTGGGGTTCGACCACGTGTCCGAACCCCAGGGTCTGCCCTTGTTCTGTCGCCGGTCGCACGAGACCTGCACAACAACGACACAATGTGTTTTTTCAGGAAAGTTACGCGATTGGGCGTTTTGCCTATCAAAAGCCCCGAACGTCGCCTACGCTTATGACTGCCAGTGACCAGTCCATCACGGATTGTGTCGACTCGAGAAACGGAGAGGTAATGCGCAACTACCAGAAGGCCGCGGTCGTCATGGCCATGCTCGGCAGCGTCAGCTTCCTGGGTGCCGGCGTCGGCCACGCCTCGGACGGGGGCAACAAGGTCAAGATCGACAACGACCAGAACCAGGCGTGCGCCCAGAACGACGCGCAGACCGGGCTCATCCAGCTCGACGACGTCAACGTTTCGGTCGGTGCCATCCTCGGCTGGTCCCAGCAGGACAACAGCGAGAAGGAGTCTCTGGCCTGCTCCCAGAGCTTCGGCAAGCACTGATCATCCGCAAGCGCTGATCAGATGATTTGAAGCAGGCCCCGGATCTCGACCATGTGTCCGAGCTCCGGGGCCCGCTTGTGTGACTTCCGTTCGATCCACAGGTCCGGAACGACTCCGCCGTTCACTCGCGGGGTCGACTCTGAAGGAGAAGCAGATGTTCAACTCGAAGAAGATCGCAGTGATGGCGGCAGCCGGAGTCCTGGGGGGCTTTGCTCTGATCGGCGGCGGAGTGGTCCAGGCCGCCGCCCAAGGCGGTCCCGGCAAGTGCGTCGATGACGGCAAGGGCCACGTTTACTGTGTGCAGACGAGCACGTACAAGGTGACCGAGGGCAAGGACGGCGGCGTCCGCGTCAGTAACGAGTCGACGCAGACCTGTCCGGCCTCGCACGGTCAGGTCACGTGTGTCGACAGCGTCGTCCCCCCTCGGCGGTAGGTTCTGACGCCTCGTCGGTCGATGCGGGCGCGATCGGCTCGTGGGCAGGGACTGCCTTAGCGGTAGTTGCCGGAAGTGGCCAGCCGGGTTCGGCCATCCGATACAAGCAACACCGCGTTAAACGCGGATTTTTTCAAGAAACTTGCGCGAGTGGGCGTTTCGCCCGTTAGAAGCCGCATCAGGGTCACCTACAGTTGGCGACTGTCGGTGACCAACCCATCACGGGTTGTGTCCACTCAAGAACGGAGCAGTAATGCGCAACTACCAGAAGGCCGCGGTCGTCATGGCCATGCTCGGCAGCGTCAGCTTCCTGGGGGCCGGTGCCGGCCACGCTGCGGACGGGGACGAGAAGGTCAAGCTGGAGAACAAGCAGAACCAGTCGTGTGAGCAGAACGACTCGACCAAGGGCCTCATCAACATCGACGACGTCAACATCTCGCTCGGCATCCTCGGTTGGTCCGAGCAGGACAACAGCGAGCGCGAGTCCGTGACCTGCTCCCAGAACTTCATCCTCGGTGGCAAGTGATCACTGATCAGGTGATCTAGGCAGGCCCCGGGGCTCGAACCAGGTGGTCCGAGCCCCGGGGCCTGTCGTCTGGCTTCTTTGTCGGCCCAAGCGTCCGGAACGACCCCGCCGTCCAGTCACGGGGTCGACCGTAAAGGAAAAGTAGATGCTCAACTCGAAGAAGATCGCAGCTACAGCGGCAGCCGGAGTCCTGGGGAGCCTCGCTCTGATCGGGGCCGGTACCGCCCAGGCCGCCGCCCAGGGTGGCCCCGGCAAGTGCGTGGACGACGGCCGGGGACAGATTCGCTGCGTGCAGGGGGACACGTACAAGATCACGACCGCCAAGGACGGCACCGTCCGCTTCGCCAACGAGTCGACGCAGACCTGTCCGACTTCGCACAGCCAGGTCACCTGCGTCAGCAACGTCGTCGTCCCTGGCAAGCAGTCCTGAAGTTCAACGAGGCAGTCGAGGCGCCCTTGTTCACGTCGCCGTCCGTGGCGTGAATCCACCGCTCACAGCGGTGGCCGGCCGGGACCCGTTACCGGGTCCCGGCCATTTCCGTGTCTTCACCCGGACGGTGCGGAAACGGGGCGCGGCTCCGGACGGGCGTCAAGGCAGCCGTCGCACCGGTGCACCCGCGAGGAACGCACGGATGTCCTCGACCGCCTGCCCGTAGTACGTCGTGTAGTTGGCACGGGAGACGTAACCGAGGTGCGGGGTGGCGAGGAGGCGGGGGCGGTGCGCATCGGGTGGCCGGCGGGCAGGGGCTCGATGTCGAAGACGTCGATGCCGGCGCCGGCGATCCGGCCCTCGTGCAGGACTGCGAGGAGGGCTTCCTGGTCGACGATGGCGGCGCGCGAGGTGTTGATCAGGTACGCGGTCGGCTTGAGGAGGGCGAGTTCGGCGGGGCCGAGCAGCCCGCGGGTGCGCTCGCTCAGCGCGAGGTGGATCGAGACGAAGTCGCTGCCGGCGAGGAGGCCCTCCCGGGAGGGGGCGAGTTCGACGCCGATCTCGTCGGTGCGCTCCTCGGTGAGGTTCTGACTCCACGCGCTGACGTGCATGCCGAAGGCGAGCCCCACCCGGGCCACGCGGCTGCCGATCTTGCCCAGTCCGAGGAGCCCGAGGCGGCTGCCGTGCAGGTCGGCGCCGACGGTGGACTGCCAGGGGCCGCCGGAGCGCAGGGTGTTGCTCTCCTCGACGAGGCCACGGGCGAGGCCGAGCAGCAGCGCCCACGTCAGTTCCACGGGCGGGGTGGAGGAACTGGCGGTGCCGCACACGGTGACGCCGTGCTCCTCGGCGGCCGCGTAGTCGATGACCGAGTTGCGCATGCCGGAGGCGACGATCAGTTTCAGCCGGGGCAGGCGGGCTATCAGCGACCCGGGGAAGGGCACGCGCTCCCGCAGCGTCACCACGATGTCGAAGTCGGCCAGGGCCGCGGCCAGGGCGTCCTCGCCGTCCAGGTGGGTGTCGAAGGAGACGACCTCCACCTCGTCGGCCACCGGCGACCAGTCGGCGACCTCGGTCGCCACCCTCTGAAAGTCGTCCAGCACAGCACAGCGCAGCCGCACGTCATGCCCCTTCCTCGGCCCACGATGGGTTTCCGACCATGATCGCGCTTGGGCGGCGCCGCGGGAAGCCTGTCCCGGTCACCCGACCGGTCGGTCGGCTTCCTCGTGGCCTCGGTGGTCGCGACGGCGGTACTGGCCGCGACGCCGGGCCTTCCTCTGCTGCACTCCACCCGTGCCGCGGTGCGCCGCCGCAAGCCGTGGCGGCCGTGGTCGCTCGTCGGGCACGGGGTGGTCACCTTAGCGGTCGAGGACGCGGGCGAGTTCGGTGAGCGCGGCGGTCAGGCGGGCGGTCGAGACTCCGCGCTCGCGTTGGTAGGCGAAGACGTCGGGCGCCAGCGGGGCCAGCAGGGTGTCAACCAGTGCGTCAGGGTCGCCCACGTCGGCCTCGCGGAGGAGAGCCAGGACGTGGGCGCGCCAGAAGCCGTATGCGCCGGTTGCGTACCGCCTGGCGCCGGTCTCGGCGCCGAGTGCCAGGTGGACATGCTGGTCGAGCAGCTCGGCCATGGCCGTGTAGAAGGCGGCCAGCCGTTCGTGCGGCGGCGCTCCCGGGCCCAGCGGCGGCGGGCCCTGGAGCAACTCGTGTTGCAGGGCCTTTTCGTGTTCGTCCAGCAACGCGGTGGCGATGGAGGCGACGTCCGGGTACCGCCGGTACAGCGTCCCCCGCCCCACGCCGGCGGCCCGGGCGATGTCCTCCATCGTGACGGTGCGCGGGTCCTTCGCGGCGAACAACTCGGACGCGGCGGAGAGCACTTTCTCCCGGTTGCGAGCGGCATCGGCACGTTCCTTGGTCACGGGGTCAGCCTAAGGCCCTCTCCGGAATAAGTGGACGGCCCGTCCAGTTGCTAGTCTTCGGCCGTGCAACCGGACACCGTGTCCACTTCACCTGACCCTTGGAGGCGCCCTCATGAGCTCCACCCTGCTGCACCTCGACGCGAGCCCACGCCGCCGTTCCTTCAGCCGCGAACTCGGCGACGCCGTCGCCGACGCCTGGCGAACGGTGCACCCGGACGGCGTTTACCTCCACCGCGACCTCGCGCTCGACCCCGTCCCGCACATCGACGAAGCGTGGACCGAGCTGTGTGACTACGTCCTGGAGCACCAGATCACCGACCCCCACCGGTACCGGGAGGCGGTCCGCACTCAGGCCCAGGCCGAGTCCTGGGCCGTCGTCGAGCCCCTGTTGGCCGAACTGGTCACCGCGGACGTGGTGTTGATGGCCACGCCTATGTACAACTTCTCGATTCCCGCCTCCCTCAAGGCGTGGATCGACCAGGTGACGTTCCCGAAGATGTCCTTGGCGCCTCGGCGTTTCGTCGTCGCGTATGCCCGCGGTGGCGCGTACGGACCCGGCACGCCACGACAGGCGTACGACCACCAGGAGCGGTACCTGCGCGACTTCGTCCGTGGGCACTACGCCGTCGACGACGTCGCGTTCGTCGGCACCGAACTGGTCAACTCCCTCGTCGACCCTGCCCTGACGGCCCGCCGCGCTCAGCACGACGACTCCCGCGCGGCCGCCCTCGCCGCTGCCCGGACGCTGGGAGGCACTCTGTGAGCTGGCTGTTGCTGCTGGCCGCCGGTGCCGTGGAGGTGGCCTGGTCGCAGAGCATCAAGCCCACGGCGGGCTTCACCCGGCCGCTACCCACCCTGACCTGCTTCTTCCTCGCCGCCGTCGCCGTCTACCTGCTGTCGCTGGCGATGCAGGGCCTGCCGGTGGGCACGGCGTACGCGGTGTTCACCGGAATCGGCGCGATCGGCGCCATCACTCTCGGCATCACGGTCCACAAGGACCCGGTGAGCGTCGGCCGCGTCACCGCACTGGCGCTCATCGTTGCTGGAGTTGCCCTAGCGCGGGTCACATCCCCCGAGTAGGGACCCCGAGCAAACCGAGCAAAGAAAAGGATCAAAATGCAACCTCGTATGGCGAACGTGTACAAGGTCGCCGGACGTGGGTACCAGGCCCTGTCCGCGATGGAAGAGTTCCTCCACGACAGTCCTGCTCCGAACGATGTCCTGGAACTCGTCAGACTGCGTGTCAGCCAGATCAACGGCTGCTCGGTATGCGTCGACTTACACTCACACCGGGCCAGCGACTCGGGCGAGACCAACGAACGACTGTGGTCGGTCGCCGCGTGGCGGGACACTCCCTTCTTCACCGACCGGGAACGGGCCGCGCTGGCGCTCGCCGAGGCGGTCACGCGGATAACGGACAACCCCAAGGGCGTCCCCGATGATGTCTGGGACACCGCCGCCCGTCTCTTCTCCCCGGATGCGCTCGCCGCCCTCGTGATGGCCATCGCGTCGGTGAACGCCTGGAATCGCGTGAACGTTGCCACCGGCCTGGTAGCCGGCTCCTTCCGATAAGGCCCTGACACCCATCGCAGAACCACACCGGAAGAGGGGCGCCCACTTCGGCGGGCGCCCCTCGAAGCGACACGGGCGCGTGAGCGACGGCGCGCATTTGGCGGGCCAAGCCCCAGGCAGGACTCGAACCTGTGGCCAGGCGCTTAGAAGGCGCTTCGCGTATTCGCTTGCAACAGCGCTCTGACCTGGGCGGTCACTCGCTCTGGTGACGGCTTGTCTGCAGACTTCGACACGCATTCGACTCGCCCTCGTGGGGTCCGCGTGTGGCCCTCAGTAGCCGGTGTACTGATCACTGGTCTAGCTGACCAGCAAGACTGAAGAAGCCCACGGCTCTGACCAGCTCAGATGCCGTGGGCTTCTGTCATTGTTGGTTGTCGTCGGGTGACCTTGGACGGCCCAGAGACGGCCCACCGTTGCATGTGCGGCTGTTTCCTTGCACGCTTATCGTGCAAGGTGTGAATGCGGAAAGTGATCAGACTCGGGGCGAACGGCCGCGCCGATCCAACTGCTCTGGGGGGACACACCTCAGCAGCCTCAGCTTGGCGTGCTGTCCTTCGTCTCAGCGTGTGGCTTGAGCGATAGCCTCGGCGCGAAGAACCTCGCTCAACCCTGCGCCAAAGCTAGTCCATTGTGACTGAACCCTTTTCCTCTTTCGTCCAGTTTCACGAGACGCCACTACTGCACACTTCAGCAGTCCTGAGTCATACGCGCCCTTAAGGGGGGAGCTATCCAATGGGTCAGATACGAGTACGTACCTGTTAACGGTCTGGGGGCCGATGGAGATGTATGCAGATGGCTCAAGAGTCTTTGAAGAACCTTCCTGCCCATTGCGAATTCCGCCAATGAGGAGTGGCAGGGGCGGGATGCTGCTGCCCGGGTTCTTGACCAGAAGTGAAGCATGGGGACTCATGACCGCCAAACGGTCTCCATTATTTGCTGCGATCAGCTCAATGATGAACTGATCAGCCCGAAGCAGTTTATCGATCCTCGTCTTGAGGAATTCTGCCTGGTTAATCTCATGCTGAATTGTTTTGTGCGCATAATCCAAGCATGCGCCCAGTGCTTTCTTGTCGAAATGCTGCAATGCCAGGATAAAGGGCCGCACCCTGTCGAGCGATGCGGATCCGACCTCGTCATAGCTGAACGTGTACTGGAATCTGGGAAAAACTGCTACCAGTGCAGGGTTTCCCTGGAATTCAGTCTCATGTATTTCGCAAAGTCGTTCCGCATCGTCGGCGTAGCTTTGCGCTGGAAGGTGGAGCTCGGAACGCCGTAGCCCTCCACACATCTCCTCCCTCAGCTCATATGCACCCAGCTCGCGAATTAGCTCTAGCTTTTCCTCTCGCGACTCCGCTTCCTTCACTCTACGTGCAAGGCTGCGCGCCTCCATGACTTTCGGTGCTACTTTATCGCGAAAGTCTTTGACTGTTTGTCGGCATTCCTTTACCTGGCTATACGTGGAAACTTCGGAGAGCTCCTCGAGTCGCCAAGGGAATTCGTTCGCAGACTGCACGATGTCTGGAGGTACTTCGATCAGCTCTTCTTCTCCTCTTCCTACCTTTATGGAGACCAGTTTGAGGTCTGTCCGTGCTCTACTTAGCCAGCGGCCGAGAGTCACACCGCCGATGCCGCCCAGTACTGCGCCGATGATTAGACCTAGTACGTTCATTTCGGTACTCCCGTGTGACGTACCGGTGGCTTACAAGGCATCAACTTCACGGTACGAGCGCTGACCCCCCGCTGCAACTGGACCAATTCTTGCCCTCTCTGGGGTTGTTGAATTCTGCCCGATCTCGCGGCAAGCCCGGAAGGGATGTGTAGCTTTCGGCAACTAAACTTTGGGGAGCTCCTAAGGGACCGCGTCACTGGCAGCGAATGGAGTTTGGAAACGTCACAACCGCCCGGATCAGAGCGTCGGGAGGGTCCGAAAGTCAATTGGTCAACCGTTGCTTGGAGCATGAGGTCGGTGGAGCGGCTTTGGGCTGGAGCTGCTTTGGGGCGAGTGATCATGGCCCCGTAAGCTTCCGGCGAGTCGGGCAGTCTGTGGACCTGCCCGTTAAAGCACGACGTTGGGGCCATGATCTTAGAGGCTCGCCCCAAAGTGGCTGCCTAAAGCCGTGGAGCCGACCGCCCCAGCCACAGGGGGTGTCTCCCACCTTCATGCCCGCAGCCGCCGAGCGCGCCGCCGGGCGCGGCCAGCCGGGGCGCAGACAGGAGGCAGGCCGCGCCGCAGAGGCGGCGCGCGCCCGCGCCGTGCGCGGGCCTTGATGAAGTAGGGAAAGTCTTACCGCGCCAAGATCCCTGGGCTGGTCCGGGGCTGTCGGCTGCGTGTCCACTGGGCTACCGTGCGATCTATGTCCTCTGCTCTAGACACGCCTCAAGGAGCGGCCGAGCTGGCCGAGTCGCTGTTGCCTCCCCTCGGGAATCGTTGGCTGCACACTCAGGCTGTTGCGGCTCGTGCTCGCGAAGCGTCGGCGGCAGTGTCCGAGGGCGATCGTGATCTGCTCGTCGCTGCCGCGTGGCTGCACGACATCGGCTACGCCCCAGATCTGCGGGACACGGGCTTTCATCCCCTGGATGGCGCGCGCTATCTGGAGACGCTCGGTGCGCCGTCCCGGCTCGTGCGCCTGGTCGCTCATCACTCCGGTGCCGTGTATGAGGCTGAGCAGCGCGGCCTGACCGCCGAGCTGGCCGTGTACGACCGAGAGGACTCCCCGGTCCTGGACGCGCTGATCTACGCGGACATGACGACCGGCCCGGCCGGTCAGTCCTTCGTCTTCGACAGCCGTATTGATGAGATCTTGGAGCGGTACGAGCCGGGTAGCGAGGTGCACAACGCGATCAGCAAGGCGCGGCCGTACCTCGGTGCCGCTGTCGGGCGGACGCTCGCTCGCCTCGGCGATCAACCGACGTAGGGCTCAGGCCGGTCAGTCAGGCCGTGATCGATCCGCATCCGCATCGACGGATGGATGTTCAGGCTGTCCAGCCGACTGGGATGTACGAACGCCACTTCCTTGCTCTCGCTGCTCGTGCGCAGCTCGCCGCCGACAATGCTTGCTCGGAAGCAGATCGAGAACTGTTGGCGGACCTCGCCGTCGTCGTACGCCATGACGTGAGCCGGGTTGGTGTAGATGCCGACCAGGCCCGTCACCTCGACGTCGAACCCGGTCTCTTCCTTGGTCTCACGCACTGCCGCATCGGGTGCCGACTCGCCGACGTCGACCCCGCCGCCGGGCAGGGCCCATAGGTCGTTGTCCGTCTTGTGGATCAGCAGTACTTCCCCGGCGTCGTTGAGGGCCACCGCGGTTACGGACGGCACGATGCTGTTCGCCTTCGGCGCGTTCGGATCGTTGAAGTAGTCGACTCGGGCCATGACTCCAGCGTCGCACGCTCATCGTCGGCCGGAGACCAGGAGCCGTTTCCGCCGGCACCCGCAGCCCCGGCCTCCAACGTGTCGACGCTTGCTTACGCGGGTTGACCACGCTCCCAGGTGTAGTCGAAGCTGCGCATGTAGTGCCGGAACGTGCGGGCGCCCGGGATGTAGCGGAAGTGCAGCACGGGGTTCTGCCCGGCGGGTGCTCCGAGTACGTGCGGGTTCACCAGCACGTCGTCATCGAACCGGTAGATCGAGTTGTAGAGGATCGTGTCGTGCAACCGGACTTCGACGCCAGGCGTCGTCATCGCCGGTTCGAGGTAGCGCCGCGTGATCCGGGCACGTGCGGCCAGGTCGCCCGCACGGCATCAGCTTCCGCGCGGTCGCGGTCACCTCGCTGGCCGCCGCTGGTTCGGCGTCTGAGGCGGCTTGATCATGACCTGGTTCGTGATCGCTCTGGTGCTGGTCGTCGCTGCCGCAGTGATCCTGCGGTGGCGGCGCCCCGCCTGGTACTGGCTGACCTTCGGGGTCCTCGTCGCCACGGTGCGGGTCCTGGTCCGCTACGCCTCGGTCATGGACGCCTGTGGCCTGACGGTCCCGCCCTCGCGCTGGCGGCTGGCTCTGGCCCGGGTGGCCAACCGGCCGGTGCCAGAGTCCCGGGTGCCGCGCATCCTGCGGCTGCGGCCCACCCGGACCGGACTGGTCCTGCGGATCAAGCTCCGCCCCGGCCAGGACGCCTTCGACGTGGCAGCCGCCACGGACCGGCTGCGCCACTCCTTCGGGATGTACGGCGTGACCTCACGCGAGGTCCGCTCCGGCGTCGTTGAGGTGCGGATGACCGGCTACGACGTGCTCAAGCAGGTTCAGATGCCTGCCAAGACCGATACGCGTCCGATGCAGGTTCCGGTCGCGCTGCGGGAGGACGGCTCGGTGCACTACCGCGACTACCGCGCCGTACCCCATGGCCTGACCCTGGGGGCCACGGAGTCCGGCAAATCCGTCTACCAGCGCAACCTGGTCGCCGGGCTCGCCCCGATGGACGTCGCCCTGGTCGGCATCGACTGCAAGCAAGGCGTCGAGCTGTTCCCGCTGGCCCGCCGCTTCTCCGCCCTGGCCGACAACCCCGACACCGCCCTGGAACTGCTCGAAGCCCTGGTGTCCCACATGGAGGAGGTCTACCAACTGATCCGGGCTGAGCAGCGCATCAGTGTCGCGGTGCCGGATGCGGAGATAGCCGCCGACATCTGGGACCTGCCCGAAGACATCCGCCCCGTCCCGGTCGTGGTCCTGGTCGACGAGGTCGCCGAACTCGCCCTATTCGCCAGCAAGGACGAGGAGAAGCGCCGCGACCGGATCATCACCGCCCTCGTGCGTCTCGCCCAGCTCGGCCGTGCCGCCGGGATCTACCTCGAAATCTGCGGGCAGCGCTTCGGCTCCGAACTCGGCAAGGGCATCACCATGCTCCGCGCCCAGCTCACCGGCCGCACCGCCCACCGCGTCAACGACGAAACAAGCGCCAACATGGCCTTCGGAGACATCTCCCCGGACGCCGTCCTGGCCGCCATCCAGATCCCCGCCGAGACTCGCGGCATGGCGATCGCGGGTGACTCGACCGGCGGCTGGCACCGCATCCGCGCCCCGCACACCTCGCTGCGCCAGGCCGTGAACCTCTGCAACAAGTACGCCGACCGCACCCCCGACGTGCCCGCCCTGGCCCCTTACCGGCCCACGGTTGCCGCGCTGCCCTCGACCCGGGTGCCGCTGTCCAAAACAGCCCCCGCCACCGCCTGACCCTTCCCCGCTCCACCGGTCGGCGCGACCGCTTCGCGCCAGGTCCCTACCCCCGCCATGCCACATCACCGGAAGGAGCCGTGATGGCCCGCCCCGCTCTCCGCGTCGACGCCGTCCTGGTCCAGGCCGTCATCGCCGGGGCGCTGTCCTTCGCCCACCTCCACGACCTCGCCGCCGCTGCCCGACAGGACGGCTGGAAAGCCTGGGCCTACCCGATCAGCGTGGACCTGCTCCTGGTCGCTGCCTGGCGCCGACTCCGCTCGGACGGCGCCTCACGGCTGGCCTGGTGCTGGTTCGTGATCGCCCTGGTCGCCTCGCTCGGCGCCAACGTCGCCACCGCCGGACTCCTCAACCTCGACCACGTCCCGGCGTGGCTGCGCATCCTGGTCGCTGCCTGGCCCGCGCTGGCGTTCATGGGCGGCACGCTCCTTGCCCACTCCGCCACGGACCGGGAACCGGATCCGCCGGCTCCCGCAGCCCCGGTCACCGAGCCGGACCCTCAGCCGGTTACCGAGACCGAACCAGAGCCCGAGCCGGTCTCGGCAGCCGACGACACCCCGGCCCTCCCGGTCGCCGAGCCCGCCCCGGCCGCGCCCGCTCCGGCTGTGCCGGTCCCGGCCGCGCTGGTCGACCACGCCCGCAAGGTCGCCGACGACCACCACGCCCGTACCGGTACGCCGATCGACACCGACACCTTGCGCGCCCGCCTCGGCGTCCCGCCCCAGCTGGCCGACGCCATCGCCGCCCAACTCGCCTGACCCGAAGGGAGAGACACCGTCATGCCCGCTCGTGACCACTTCCACTCCGTGATGCGGATCGGACCCGTGCAGATCGGCACCCACCGCGATCGCCACGGCCAGACCAAGTACGCCGCCGTGTGCACCTCCGACCGGTGCGGCTGGTCCTCCGACTACTCCAGCCAGTCCGCCGCCCAGCTCGCCGCCCGCACCCACCGCTGCCGCGTCCGCTAGGAGGCCCTCCGCCATGGAAGTACCGCTCTGGCTCGCGCTGCTCGTCGTCGGCTACCTCGGCGTCAAGCTCATCCGCCCGCCCGCCTGGCTCATCGCCGTCCTGCTGCTCGGCGGCTTCCTCCTCGCCGACAGCGTCCTGGCCCCCGCCATCGACACCTTCGTCAAGTAACCGCCCCCGGAAGGGAGAACCACTGATGTTCCGTCCGAAGATCCCGACCATGCCCACGCCGACCGGTCAGGTCAGCCCGCCTGCCGTGGTCGAGCCGACCACCGTCGTCCCGGCCGCTCAGACCCCGCAGCCCGCCCCGGTGGCCCTGGCCCCCGCGCAGTCCCGGCCGACGGTTCAGCTCACCCCCGGTACGGCCCTCGCCCTCGTCGGCGGCGGCACGGCCGTGGTCCTGGTCGTCGGCGCCGTCCTGGTCTCCATGCTCCTGGCGGTCGCCATCACCGGCGCCTCGGTCGCCGTCTGCGCCGTCGTCCTGCGCTCGCTGCTCGCCTCGGAGACGAAGCGCCGCTGACCGGCCCCCGGGCGGCTCCGATACCGCCAAGCATCCGCCGCCCGGGCGCCGTCCCTGTCCGATCCACTGAACCGGAAGGAACCCCCAGCATGACGCACCCCACCGCCACGCCGACGCCCCGCATCTGCCCCGACTGCGACGGCTTCGCCACGGTTGCCATCAGCACCGGCGGCCGCGACCGGCACGGCCACCTGCCCACGCTCACCATCGACTGCCGGTCCTGCAACGGCCAGGGCACCGTCCCCGCCCGCCGCGTCCGGGAGGGTGCGCGTGCCTGACCTGCTCGACCCGACCACCCTCGGCGACCTGCTGAGGGTGGCCTCGGCCTCCGACTACAGCCGCTGGCACGAGCAGATCCGCCGCACCGGCGGCTGCGCCGACCCCATCCACCTCACCGGCTGGACCCTCACCAAGGACAAGACCACCGGCGAGACCCTGCACCACTACACCACCGCCAACGAGCCGGGCGGACGCCTCCGCGTCGCCTGCGGCAACCGCCGCGCCTCCCGCTGCCCGTCCTGCGCCTGGACCTACGCGGGCGACACCTACCACCTCATCCGCGCGGGCCTGGCTGGCGATGACCGACGCGATATCCCCGCCACCGTCCGCGACCATCCCCGGGTCTTCGCCACCCTCACCGCCCCGTCCTTCGGCCCCGTTCACAACCGGCCCGACCGAGGCGTCTGCCGCTGCGGTGTCCGCCACGCTGCCGACGATGCCGCGCTCGGAACGGCCCTCGATCCGACCACTTACGACTACGCGGGCGCCGTGCTGTTCAACAACCACGCCGGGCAGCTCTGGCAGCGCTTCACCAACCGGCTCCGCCGCGAGATCGCCGCCCGCGCCGGCATCACCCAGCGCGAGCTGAAAGAGTGCGCCCGCCTCTCCTACGGCAAGGTCGCCGAGTTCCAAAAGCGCGGCGCCGTGCACTTCCACGCCGTCATCCGCGTCGACGGCCCCGACGGACCGGAAACCACCCCACCGTCCTGGGCGACGGTAGATCTCCTGGCCGACTCGATCCGTGCAGCTGCCGCGCACTCCTACACCTCGGTCTCCGTCCCGGCTGCCGAAGACCAACCGGCCCGTACCTTCCGCTGGGGCGCCCAGCTCGACGTCCGGCCCGTGAAGGCCTTCGGCGACGGCTCCGACATCACCGAACAGGCCGTCGCCTCCTACGTGGCCAAGTACGCCACCAAGGCCGCCGAGAACACCGGCACCCTAGACCGCCGCATCGGCGAACTCTCCGAACTCGACCGCCACCAGGTCCCGGACCACACCCGCCGCCTCATCGAGGCCTGCAAGCAGCTCGACCCGCTCTACCCCGATCGGCGCCTGTGGGCCTGGGCTCACATGCTCGGTTTCCGCGGCCACTTCTCCTCCAAGTCCCGCCGCTACTCCACCACCCTCGGCGCCCTCCGCCAGGCCCGCGCCGACTACCGCGCCGCCCAAGAACACGCCGCCCTCGGCCTGGACGACCGCGAGCCGGACACCGTCCTGGTCCTCGCCGACTGGCAGTACGCCGGACACGGCCACACCCCCGGCGAATCCGCCCTCGCCGCCACCATCGCCCGCGACCTCCAGCTCAACCGCGAAACAGCCCGCGAAGCCTTGCTCAGCGAAGGGAGCGACACATGACCACGGCCACCAGATCGCGCACCATGCTCACCCTTGCCGAGGTCTGCGAGGAGCTGAGCATCTCGCGCTCGACCTTCTACGACTGGCGGGCCAAGCGCCGTGCGCCGCGCTGCATAAAGCTCCCGAACGGTGACCTCAGGATCCGGCGGAGTGACCTCGACCACTGGCTCGACGACCGCGAGGACGCCGCCTGATGGAGACGACGTACGACGTCAAGGTCTACAAGATCCTCACCTATAAGGGAGCCCGGAAGACCACATACACAGTGCGCTGGGTGGTCGCGGGGAAGCGCTGGCGCGAACCGTTCGACACCGTCGCCCTCGCCGAGGGGTTCCGCTCCGAACTCATCCGGGCCACTGGCAAGGGCGAGGCGTTCGTCATCGATACCGGACTCCCGGTGTCGCATCGCTCCAAGTCGGCAGCCATGACCTGGTACAAGTTCGCCGTCGAGTACGTGGATGCCCGCTGGGCACAACTCGGCGGCAACAGCCGTAAGAACATGGCCAAGACCCTGACGGCGACCACCATCGCGCTGCTGCGTGCCAAGCCCACCCAGTTCGCACCTGCGGCCGTGCGTACCGCTCTGCGTGAGTGGGCGTTCAACACCAACCGGCGCCCCGACGCACCCCAAGACGTGGTGGCCATCCTCCGATGGGTCGAGCGGAATTCCCTGCCCGTATCGGCCTGGGAGGACCCGGAGAAGGTCGACCAGGTCCTGCGCGCCATCGACACGCGCCTCGACGGCAGGCAAGCGGCGGCCTGGTCCCGCAAGCGCAACCGTCGCATCCTCAACGTCGCCATGAAGTACGCGGTCCGGCGGCGCATCCTGCGGACCAACCCGCTTCCCAAGGGCAAGGAGTCCACGGCCGCCGTAAAGACCACGAACGCCGTGGACAAACGGTCCCTGCTGAACCCGGAGCAGGCAGCAGCGATCCTCGACTGGATACGGCGCCGGCCGCGCGGCGGCGAGCGACTTCACGCCTTCTTCGCCACGCTGTACTACTGCGGCCCACGGCCCGAGGAAGCCGTAGCAATGCGCGTGGAGGACGTGACCCTGCCCGAGCCCGACGCCGCCGACCAGTGGTGCGAGCTGCTGTTCCACACCGCCACCCCAGAGGTCGGAAAGCAGTGGACCGACACAGGAGAGATCCACGAGCAACGCGACCTGAAAGGCCGTGCGGAGGGTGAGACCCGCACTGTCCCTGGACACCCCGCCCTGACCCGCATCCTTCGGCAGCACATCGAGGACGAACAGCTCAAGCCGGGTGACCTGCTGTTCCAAGGAGAGTCGGGAGGCATCCTCGCCGGTTCCGTCATCCGTCGGGCATGGCGCAGCGCGCGTAAGGCCGTACTGCCCCCGCACCTCTTCGAGTCGCCCACCGGACGGCGCGTCTACGACAACCGGAACACGCGCCTGACGAAGTGGCTGAACGACGGGATCCCACCCGCCCAGGTGGCCGAGTGGGCCGGGAACAGCGTTGCCGTGCTCCTAGCGACCTACGCCCGATGCGTCGAGGGCCAGCTTCCCGACCTGAAGCGGCGACTCGAAGCTGCCGGAGACCTCCCCGAGCGGCCGTCCGCCGACTGACCTCGCGGCCCGCAGAAACTTCGACACGTATTCGACACGGCCACCCGCAAAAACCCGGTAACAGCCGGACAGCCCCGGAGCCCACTCTTGATCATCAAGAGGGTGTCCGGGGCTTCGCCGTGTCGGCCAGCACCCGCCCTGACCAGCAAAAAGCCCTCCCCAAAGGGAGGGCGGAGACTTGCGCCCCCGGCAGGACTCGAACCTGCGGCCAAGCGCTTAGAAGGCGCCTGCTCTATCCACTGAGCTACGGGGGCCGGTGTGGTGGCCTCTGTCGTGGTGCCCTGGTGTGGGCCGATCCGTGACGTTGCCGGGGACAAGGATAGGGCTCCCGCGTCCTTGTCCCTGTTGCTTCGCCTCCGTGGCTCGATGTGGAGGTTCGGTGAAGCGGTCCTGATAATCGCAGGCAGGTACGAATCGTGCACCGCTTTTGGCGTCAGAGGCATCGGGTGTTGTGCACTCGTTATGCCTGGAGTGAGCCCATGTCCCAGTAGTCCCTTCCATCCCTTGTGTCCCGTCGGCGCGCAGACATGCTCATATGCTTCAGAATTCCCCTAAAATTGGGCATTCTTCACATGTGGTGACCTTGGACGTACGGCCCCAGCTGCTCGACGCACTCTCCGCCCTGCGCGACCGTGTCGCCGCCGCACGCTTCCCGCTGCCCCTGGCGGGGGCCCCACGCGCGCGTGCCAGCCGCGACGAACTGCTCGCCCAGCTCGACGACTACTTGGTGCCCCGGCTGAGAGACCCCGAAGCGCCACTTCTGGCCGTCGTGGGGGGCTCCACCGGAGCCGGGAAGTCCACGCTGGTGAACTCCCTCGTGGGGCGGCGGGTGAGCGAGGCCGGGGTACTGCGGCCGACGACACGGACCCCCGTGCTGGTCTGCCATCCGGAGGACCATCACTGGTTCAGCGGCATGCGGGTGCTGCCCGATCTCACACGCGTGTGGGTGCCGCAGCAGGACGCCACGGAGGATCTGCTGCTCCCGGGTGAGAACCCCGCGCGCGTGCTGCGGGTCGAGACCGCCGAAACGCTGCCGCCCGGCCTCGCCCTCCTCGACGCCCCCGACATCGATTCCCTGGTCTCCGACAACCGCGTCCTGGCCGCCGAGCTCATCTGCGCGGCCGACATCTGGATCATGGTCACCACGGCCGCCCGCTACGCCGACGCCGTGCCCTGGCACATGCTGCGCACCGCCAAGGAGTACGACGTCACCCTCGTCACCGTTCTGGACAGGGTGCCCCACCAGGTGGTCGCCGAGGTGTCGCGGCAGTACGGCGCCCTGCTCACCAAGGCCGGACTCGGGCAGGTGCCCCGGTTCACCGTGCCCGAACTGCCGGAGTCGGCCTGGGGCGGCGGGCTGCTGCCGGCCAGCGCCGTGGCCCAGCTGCGCACCTGGCTGGTCCACCAGGCCCAGGACCCGGCGGCCAGGCAGCAGGTCATGGCCCGCACCGCGCGCGGGGTCCTCGACTCCCTCAAGTCCCGGATGCCCGAGCTGGCCGGCGCCGCCGCCGCACAGTACGCCGCCGCACTGCGGCTCACCGCCACCGTCGAGGGGGCGTACGACAGCGAGCACACGCGCGTGCGGGGCCGGTTGCAGGCCGGGGCGGTGCTCGCGGGAGACGCACTCAAGCGGTGGCGCGCCTTCCCCCTGGACTGCACCGCCGGTGAACTCCTCGACGCGCTCGTGGAGAGCCTGAGCGCGCTCCTGCTGTGCGCCGTCACCGCCGCCGACGAGCGTATCGACGACGCCTGGCGGCGCGAACCCGCGGCGGCCGCACCCGGGCTCGCCGACCGCGAACCCGCCGCGGAGAGCGCCGAGCACCGGATCGGTCTCGCCGTACGGCGGTGGCGGCGGGAGCTCGAGGAGTACGCCGAGGACGAGGTGCGCGAGCTCGACCGGAACCTCTCGCCCGACCCCGAGCTGGTCGCCGCCCTGGTCGCCACCTCC
>KE354055.1 GCA_000415505.1 Streptomyces afghaniensis 772 | reverse complement strand
GGCCGTCGCCGAGGCCGTCGGCTCGGGCGCCCGGCAGCTGCTCGCGCACGTCGAGGTCTCCCTCGCCCGCGCCGACGAGGAGCGCACCGCCGCCGAGGCCGCCAAGGCCCGCCGCGAACAGGAACTCGCCCGTGCCCGCACCGAGGGACGCGATCTCAAGGCCGAACTCGACAAGTTGACGGATTCGGTCCACCGCGGCGAGGTACTCGGCGCCGAGAAGCGGCTGCGGATCGAGCAGCTGGAGACCAAGGCGCTGGAGGAGCTGGGTGTGGAACCGGCCGGGCTCGTGGCGGAGTACGGACCGCACCAGCTCGTGCCGCCCTCGCCCCCCGCCGAGGGCGAGGAGCTGCCGGAGGATCCCGAGCACCCGCGCAACCGGCCCAGGCCGTTCGTCCGGTCCGAGCAGGAGAAACGCCTGAAGTCGGCCGAGCGCGCCTACCAGCAGCTCGGCAAGGTGAACCCGCTCGCCCTGGAGGAGTTCGCGGCGCTGGAGGAGCGCCACCAGTTCCTCAGCGAGCAGCTCGAGGACCTGAAGAAGACGCGGGCGGATCTCCTCCAGGTGGTGAAGGAGGTCGACGAGCGCGTCGAGCAGGTCTTCACCGAGGCCTACCGGGACACGGCCCGGGAGTTCGAGGGCGTCTTCAGCCGGCTGTTCCCGGGTGGTGAGGGACGGCTGATCCTGACCGACCCCGACAACATGCTCACCACGGGCGTGGACGTCGAGGCCCGGCCGCCGGGCAAGAAGGTCAAGCGGCTGTCACTGCTCTCCGGCGGGGAGCGGTCGCTGACCGCGGTGGCGCTGCTCGTGTCGATCTTCAAGGCCCGGCCCAGTCCGTTCTACGTCATGGACGAGGTCGAGGCCGCCCTCGACGACACCAACCTCCAGCGGCTCATCCGGATCATGCAGGAGCTCCAGGAAGCCTCCCAGCTGATCGTGATCACCCACCAGAAGCGCACGATGGAGGTCGCCGACGCGCTGTACGGCGTCTCCATGCAGGGCGACGGTGTGTCGAAGGTCATCAGCCAGCGCCTCCGCTAGATGAGTGTGCTCTACACCTGTCTCACCTGCGGGCCCTCGAAGACTTCAATACTTGAACACATCACTGACACACTCCTGCCTCAGATTCATAGCTAGGGACCTATTGACTTCGAAACTTGAAGGCATAGTCTCGGCAACGTTCCTTTTACCTTCAGGTACCTTCAGGTGGCACCTCGAAGGCTGATTCGCTCCGGCAGCGTTGCCGGTGGCCCGAGGAGTACACGTGACCAGCACAGCGCAGGCACCCAAGTCCGGAGCCAGGGCGGCTCATCCCGAGCATCTCGGGCATGTCATCTTCATCGCGGCAGCGGCCGCGATGGGCGGTTTCCTCTTCGGCTACGACAGTTCCGTGATCAACGGCGCCGTCGAGGCCATCCGGGACCGCTACGACGTCGGCTCCGCAGCCCTCGCCCAGGTCATCGCCATCGCCCTCATCGGCTGCGCCATCGGCGCCGCGACCGCCGGCCGCATAGCCGACCGCATCGGCCGCATCCGGTGCATGCAGATCGCCGCCGTCCTCTTCACGGTCAGCGCCATCGGCTCCGCGCTGCCCTTCGCGCTGTGGGACCTCGCCTTCTGGCGCGTCGTCGGCGGCTTCGCCATCGGCATGGCCTCCGTGATCGGCCCGGCCTACATCGCCGAAGTCGCCCCGCCCGCCTACCGCGGCCGGCTCGGCTCCTTCCAGCAGGCCGCGATCGTCATCGGCATCGCCGTGTCGCAGCTGGTCAACTGGGGTGTACTGAACGCCGCCGACGGCGATCAGCGCGGCAAGCTGATGGGCCTGGAGGCCTGGCAGGTCATGCTCGGCGTCATGGTCGTCCCGGCCGTCCTCTACGGGCTGCTCTCCTTCGTCATCCCGGAGTCCCCGCGCTTCCTCATCTCCGTCGGCAAGCACGAGCGCGCCCGGGAGATCCTCACCGAGGTCGAGGGCAAGGACGTCGACCTGGACGCCCGTGTCACCGAGATCGAGCACGCCATGAAGAGCGAGCACAAGTCCAGCTTCAAGGACCTGCTCGGCGGCGGCTTCTTCTTCAAGCCGATCGTCTGGGTCGGCATCGGCCTGTCGGTCTTCCAGCAGTTCGTCGGCATCAACGTCGCGTTCTACTACTCCTCGACGCTGTGGCAGTCGGTCGGCGTCGACCCGACGGACTCGTTCTTCTACTCCTTCACCACGTCGATCATCAACATCGTCGGCACCGTCATCGCGATGATCTTCGTCGACCGCATCGGCCGCCGGCCGCTCGCGATCATCGGCTCGGTCGGCATGGTCATCGGCCTGGCGCTGGAGGCCTGGGCGTTCTCGTACCACCTGGTCGACGGCAAGCTGCCCGCCACGCAGGGCTGGATCGCCCTGATCGCCGCGCACATCTTCGTCCTGTTCTTCGCCCTGTCCTGGGGCGTGGTCGTCTGGGTCTTCCTCGGCGAGATGTTCCCCAACAAGATCCGTGCCGCCGCCCTGGGTGTGGCCGCGGCCGCGCAGTGGATCGCCAACTGGGCGATCACCGCGAGTTTCCCGTCGCTGGCCGACTGGAACCTGTCCGCGACCTACGTGATCTACACGGCGTTCGCCGCGCTCTCCATCCCGTTCGTCCTGAAGTTCGTCAAGGAGACCAAGGGCAAGGCCCTGGAGGAGATGGGCTAGGCCCGTCCCGCAGACTCGGGGAGGAGGGCCAAAGTCCCCGCTGCCCCTCTCCCCGTAACCCGCCGCCGCCCCGGTTCGGCCACTGCCCGAGCCGGGGCGGCGGTCCGTCGTTCACCAGATCAGGACGCCGCCACCACTCTCCAGGGCGCGCAGGGCGGTCGCCTCGATGTTCCGCAGCCGTGAGTCGAGCTGGTGCCGGCGCTCCGCGATTCCGCGCGGCCGCTCGGTGGTGGCGGCGATCAGCTCGAGGTTCGCCCGCAGCAGTGCCACCTCCCGCAGGAACCCGGGCACCTCGCCGGCCTCGACGAACAGGTTGTCCTCGGCCAGGACCGGAAGATGACGAGCGCCCAGCGAGCGCACCGCTTCCGAACCCCACACCGTCCGGCGCCAGGACTCGAAGCCGGCCGAGTCGGAGCACCCCTCCGGGACATCGAGGACCCGCCACTCTCCGTTCGCGTCGCGCACGAACACATCCACCGCCAACGTCATGCGCGCAGTGCATCACCGACGGGCGGCGGCGTTCCAGCGGATATCAGGCGCGTCAGCCCGCCGCCCGCGGCAGCACCTGCTCGCAGAACAGATGCAGACTCCGCCACCCCTCCTCCACCGGCATCCCGCCCGCCAGCGGATGCAGCACATAGGAGTCCAAGCCCAGCGCCACGCACGCGTCCGGCGTGAGGATCCGGTACACGCCCTCGGCACGCAGCTCCTGAACCGTCGTCGCGGCCGACTTCACCGCGGACCGCACCCCGCCCGACTGCCAGGACGCGTACGTCCGCGCCTCGTGCAGGAAGTGCTCCCCGTACCGAGCCCACGCCCGGTCCGGATCCTCGGCCACATGCAGCAGCGGTGTCTCGGCGGCGGGCATCATCACCCAGCCCTCGGTGCCGTACTCCACGAGCCGCTCCTTGTAGTACGCCTCCAGCTCCGGCAGATGCGCGCTGGGGAAGAAGGGCAGGCCGAGCCGGGCGGCCCGGCGGGCGGCGGCCTTGGAGGAGCCGCCGACCAGGAGCAGGGGGTGCGGTTCGGTGTACGGACGCGGGGTGATGCGGACCGTGCGGCCCCGGTAGGGGAAGGGCTCGCCCGTCCATGCCTTCAGCAGCGTCTCCAGCAGCTCGTCCTGGAGCCGCCCGCGCCGGGCGAAGTCCACGCCGAACAGGTCGTACTCCTCGGGCCGGTACCCGATCCCGGCGACCGTCACCAGCCGGCCGCCGCTCAGCAGGTCCAGCACGGCGATCTCCTCGGCGAGCCGCAGGGGGTCGTGCAGCGGGCCGATGACCGCCGAGACCGTGACCGCGACACGCCGAGTGGCGCCGAAGACGGCCCCCGCGAAGGCGAACGGCGACGGCAGCCAGTTGTTGTCGGCCCCGTGGTGCTCCTCCGTCTGCACGGTGGTCACGCCCCGGTCGTCGGCGTACGACGCCATCTGCAGGGCCGCCCGGTAACGGGCGCCGAGCTCGCGGGGGAGGCCCCGGGAGCGACGAGGTTGAAGCGTACGACCGAGACGGGCATGGGACGTCTCCCTTCACCGGGCGGGTGTCCGGAGGACGTTAGCTGACGGGGCGTCAGACGGCCAGGGGTGTGGAGATCCGGCGGCCCTGGTGCCAGGAGGACGGCACGAGCCGCGTGACCCGAGGCTCCATGACTGATACTGGACCCGTTATGGACATCGTCATCCTTGCTGTAGTCATCGCCGTGGTCGTGCTCGGCGCGCTCGGCGGGCTCATCGTCGGCAGCCGGCGCAAGAAGCAGCTGCCCCCGCCCCCGCCCGCAGCGCCCGACATCACCGCCCCACCGGCCGAGCCGCACGTCGGCGACGAGGCCGAGACGCCGCGGGAGGAACCGCGGCGCACGATAGAGGAGGTGGATCTCCCGGACGGCTCGGCTCCGGTCGTCGTCGAGGAGCCGCCCGCCGAGGCTCCCGAGATCGAGATCCCGGAGCCCACCGCAGGCCGCCTGGTCCGGCTGCGGGCCCGGCTCTCCCGCTCGCAGAACGCTCTCGGCAAGGGTTTGCTGACCCTGCTGTCGCGCGAGCACCTCGACGAGGACACCTGGGAGGAGATCGAGGACACGCTGCTCACCGCCGACGTCGGTGTGCAGCCCACCCAGGAACTGGTCGAGCGCCTGCGCGAGCGCGTGAAGGTGCTCGGCACCCGCACCACCGACGAACTGCGCACCCTGCTGCGTGAGGAACTGGTCACGCTGGTCGGCCGGGACATGGACCGCACGGTCAGGACCGAGCCGGAGGACCGCAAGCCGGGCATCGTGCTGGTCGTCGGCGTCAACGGCACCGGTAAGACCACCACCACCGGCAAGCTCGCCCGCGTCCTGGTGGCCGACGGCCAGAGCGTGGTTCTCGGTGCCGCCGACACCTTCCGTGCCGCCGCCGCCGACCAGCTCCAGACCTGGGGCGAGCGCGTCGGCGCCCACACCGTGCGCGGACCGGAGGGCGGCGACCCGGCCTCCGTCGCCTTCGACGCGGTCAAGGAGGGCAAGGAGATGGGCGCGAACGTCGTGCTCATCGACACCGCCGGCCGTCTGCACACCAAGACCGGCCTCATGGAGGAGCTCGGCAAGGTCAAGCGGGTCGTGGAGAAGCAGGCCCCGGTGGACGAGGTGCTGCTCGTGCTCGACGCCACCACCGGCCAGAACGGCCTGGTCCAGGCCCGGGTCTTCGCCGAGGTCGTCGACATCACCGGCATCGTCCTCACCAAGCTGGACGGCACGGCCAAGGGCGGCATCGTGGTCGCGGTCCAGCGCGAGCTGGGCGTCCCGGTCAAGCTGGTCGGGCTCGGCGAGGGCGCGGACGACCTGGCGCCGTTCGAGCCGGAGGCGTTCGTTGACGCTCTCATCGGAGAGTGAGCTGCGGCCACTGCCGAGGAGTCACTTACGGAAATCCGTATGTGATGCGGTCACGAAGCGCCCGTCCCGATACGCACTCGGGTCGGGCGCTTCGTTGTGTACGGATTCCTGCCGGCTAAGCCCGTGACCGGTGCGCCACGTAGGCCAGCGTGCCCAGCACCAGGCGGGCCTCCGGGGGCCTGGACGCCGAGTCCAGGGCGGGGGAGCGCAGCCAGCGCACCGGGCCGAGACCGCCGCGGTCGGAGGGCGGTGCCGTGATGTGCGCGCCGGGGCCGAGACCGCGCAGGTCGAGGGCGGCCGGGGCGTCCCAGCCCATGCGGTAGAGCAGGCCGGGCAGGTCGGCGGCGGCGCCGGGGGCGACGAAGAAGTGGGCGCGGCCGTCCGGCGTCGCCGTGACCGGGCCGACGGGCAGGCCCATGCGTTCCAGCCGGGCGAGGGCGCGGCAGCCGGCGGGTTCGGCCACCTCGATGACGTCGAACGCCCGGCCGACCGGCAGCATCACCGAGGCGCCGGGGAACTCGCCCCAGGTCTCGGTCACGTCGTCCAGCGTCGCCCCCGCGGGGATCACCGGCGCGAAGTCCAGCGGATGCGCGCCCGGCACCGGGCAGTCACGGCGGCCGCAGGAGCAGGCGCCCGCCGCGGCCCGGGCGCCCGGCACCACGTCCCATCCCCACAGGCCGGTGTACTCGGCCACGGCCGTGCCGTCCGACGTGCGGCCGCGGCGGCGGGAGCCGGACCGGATGTCGCGCATGCCCCGGCTGATGCCGATCGTGAAGCCCATGCCCCCTCCAACGGGTCCGACGCACCGGTGGTTACGCTGCGGACGCAGTACGTGACTCTCTGTTTCCGCCTTCCCGGCCACGATCGGTTAACTCCGCGCCCGGAAGCGCCCAGGGTGGTGCGCCTGGCGACACGCGCCCCTGAGTGCATCGCTGCACCCGCTCCTGGTTGTGCTGTGTCAAGTGAATCGCGGTCGCACGCACATGAGTTCATTCGAAGGGGTGGCGAATGGTGGCGTTTCCGTGTGAGCCGTGGCTGGACGGGTGATCGTAGGATTACTTTGTGTGCACGAGTCCTGGGGGCACATGCACTCGTGGGTATGCCGGAGGCAAGTCGGTATTCCGTTCGAAGGGTGACAAGGACCGGACGGGCGGCCGTACGAACCGGCATGCTGATAGGGCTTGGCGCACTCGGCGACAAGTGGTCTCAGGGATGGGGGCGTTCCAGTGAGCGGCAACGGCGGAAGCGGGACGAACGCTGCAAACGCGACGCACGCTGACAAGCGCCCGAACGAGCTGCTCACCTCCTGGTTCGTGCGCAGCGGCTGGTCCAAGGGCGAGCTCGCCCGCCAGGTCAACCGCCGGGCCCGCCAGCTGGGCGCCAACCACATCTCCACGGACACCTCGCGCGTGCGCCGCTGGCTCGACGGCGAGAACCCCCGCGAGCCGATCCCCAGGATTCTGTCCGAGCTGTTCTCGGAGCGCTTCGGCGTCGTCGTCTCCGTCGAGGACCTGGGGCTGCGCACCGCGCGCCAGTCACCCTCCGCGACCGGCGTCGACCTGCCCTGGACGGGCCCGCAGACCGTGGCCCTGCTCAGCGAGTTCTCGCGCAGCGACCTGATGCTGGCGCGGCGCGGCTTCCTCGGGAGCTCGCTGGTCCTGTCTGCGGGCCCGGCCCTCATCGAGCCCATGCAGCGCTGGCTCGTGCCTTCGCCTCCGGCCCCGCGGTCGGAGCCCGAGCCCGCGGCCGGTGCCTCCGGGCGGGCCCGCGGCCGGCTCTCCAAGCCGGAGCTGGACCTCCTGGAGTCCACGACCGTGATGTTCCGGCAGTGGGACGCCCAGTGCGGCGGCGGCCTGCGCCGCAAGGCGGTCGTCGGCCAGCTGCACGAAGTGACGGACCTCCTCCAGGAGCCCCAGCCCGAGGCCACCACCCGGCGCCTGTTCAAGGTCGCCGCCGAACTTGCCGAGCTGGCCGGCTGGATGTCGTACGACATCGGGCTCCAGCCGACCGCCCAGAAGTACTTCGTCCTCGCGCTGCACGCCGCGAAGGAGGCCGGTGACCGGCCCCTCGGTTCGTACGTGCTGTCCAGCATGAGCCGGCAGATGATCCACCTCGGCCGGCCCGACGACGCGCTGGAGCTGATCCACCTCGCGCAGTACGGCAGCCGGGACTGCGCGAGCCCGCGGACCCAGTCGATGCTGTATGCGATGGAGGCCCGCGCCTACGCCAACATGGGCCAGCCCGGCAAGTGCAAGCGGGCGGTCCGGATGGCCGAGGACACCTTCGCCGAGGCCGACGAGTGGGACGAGCCCGACCCCGACTGGATCCGCTTCTTCTCCGAGGCCGAGCTGTACGGCGAGAACTCGCACTCGTACCGCGACCTGGCCTATGTCGCCGGCCGCAGCCCGACCTACGCCTCGCTGGCCGAGCCCCTGATGAAGCGGGCCGTGGAGCTCTTCTCCGAGGACGGCGAGCACCAGCGGTCGTACGCACTGAACCTGATCGGCATGGCCACGGTGAACCTCCTCCAGCGCGAGCCCGAGCAGTGCACGGTCTACGCCTCCCAGGCCATGCAGGTCGCCAAGAAGGTCCGCTCCGAGCGGGTCAACACTCGTATCCGAAAGACGGTCGACACGGCCGCACGCGACTTCGGCGACCTGGGCGAGGTCGTCGACCTCACCGAGCGGCTCGCGGCCGAGCTGCCCGAGACCGCAGAGGCGGTCTGAGCTGCCCTCCTCCGAGAATCCGCCCACCCCCTGAACCCCGGCCGCGGCCGGCCCTCCCGAACTGCCCGACTCGGCTCCCCCATGCCAGGTCATCGGAAGGCCGACCGCGGCCGGACCTGCTTCCTCGCGGAAGATTGCGTCACGATAACGATCGACGCGCCCGCGATCCGGCAGTTCATCGAGGCGTAACACACAGAGCGCCTTCGTCACGGCGGCGAAACAACGAGGGGCTTCCACCGAAACCGCGCTGCGCCAATCTCGTGGCGCATAACCGGCCCACCCCTCATTCCGCTCGAGGCTTCGCCCGCACGGGGCCGTACCAACGACGAGGAGACGCCGATGGCACCAGCCATCACCCTTGCCGCAGAAGCACCCAAGCTGTCTGCCGCCAACACAGGGTTCATGCTCATCTGTTCCGCCCTGGTGATGCTCATGACCCCGGGCCTGGCCTTCTTCTACGGAGGCATGGTCCGCGTCAAGAGCACCTTGAACATGCTGATGATGAGCTTCATCAGCCTCGGGATCGTCACCATCCTGTGGGTGCTGTACGGCTTCTCCATGGCGTTCGGCACCGACTCCGGCAGCCTCATCGGCTGGAACTCCGACTGGGTCGGCCTCAGCAACATCGGCCTGACCCAGCTGTGGGACGGCTACACCATCCCGATCTTCGTGTTCCTGGTCTTCCAGCTGATGTTCGCGATCATCACGCCCGCCCTGATCAGCGGTGCCCTCGCCGACCGCGTGAAGTTCAGCGCGTGGGCGCTGTTCATCACCCTGTGGGCCACGGTCGTCTACTTCCCGGTCGCGCACTGGGTCTGGGGCGCCGGCGGCTGGGCCTTCGAGCTGGGTGTGATCGACTTCGCCGGTGGTACGGCGGTCCACATCAACGCCGGTGCCGCCGCGCTCGGCGTGATCCTGGTCATCGGCAAGCGCGTCGGCTTCAAGCGGGACCCGATGCGTCCGCACAGCCTGCCGCTGGTCATGCTCGGTGCCGGTCTGCTGTGGTTCGGCTGGTTCGGCTTCAACGCCGGCTCGTGGCTGGGCAACGACGACGGCGTCGGCGCGCTGATGTTCGTCAACACGCAGGTCGCCACCGCCGCCGCCATGCTGGCCTGGCTCGCCTACGAGAAGATCCGCCACGGCGCGTTCACCACGCTGGGCGCGGCCTCTGGCGCCGTCGCCGGTCTGGTCGCCATCACCCCGGCCGGTGGTGCGGTCAGCCCGCTCGGCGCGATCGCCGTCGGCGTCATCGCCGGTGTGCTGTGCGCCATGGCCGTCGGCCTGAAGTACAAGTTCGGCTACGACGACTCGCTCGACGTCGTCGGCGTCCACCTGGTCGGCGGTGTCGTCGGCTCCCTGCTGATCGGCTTCTTCGCCAGCGGCCACGGCCAGTCCGACGTCGCGGGCCTCTTCTACGGCGGCGGCCTGACCCAGTTCTGGAAGCAGTGCGCCGGTGTCTTCGCGGTGCTCGCCTACTCGCTGATCGTCTCCGCGCTCCTCGCCTTCATCCTCGACAAGACCATCGGTATGCGGGTCCCCGAGGACGACGAGATCGCCGGCATCGACCAGGCCGAGCACGCCGAGACCGCATACGACTTCAGCGGCGCCGGTGGCGGTGCCGCCAAGACCGCCGGCGTCGCGGCCGCCGTGGCCGGAGCCGAGAGCAAGAAGGTGGACGCATGAAGCTCATCACCGCCGTCGTGAAGCCGCACCGGCTCGACGAGATCAAGGAAGCCCTCCAGGCCTTCGGAGTGCACGGCCTGACGGTCACCGAGGCCAGCGGCTACGGTCGTCAGCGGGGCCACACCGAGGTCTACCGCGGTGCCGAGTACACGGTCGACCTGGTCCCCAAGATCCGCATCGAGGTCCTGGTCGAGGACGACGACGCCGAGCAGCTGATCGATGTCGTGGTCAAGGCGGCCCGCACCGGCAAGATCGGTGACGGCAAGGTCTGGTCCATCCCGGTCGACACGGCCGTAAGGGTCCGGACCGGCGAGCGCGGCCCCGACGCGCTCTGAGGCAGGCAAACAGAACAGGAGTCGCTGGGTGACGGGTACGGACGTGCAGAAGGAAGCAGAGGATTCGGGACCCAGCGGCTACGCGGCGGCCCGGCTGCGTCTCCTCACCGAGGAGGCGCGGTCCGGGCCGCCGCGCCGTGCGGCCCTGGCCGAACTGACCGACGACTGGCTCACCGGCCTGTTCGCCGCGGGCGCGGAAGGGCTGCGCGGTGCCTCCCTGGTCGCCGTCGGCGGTTACGGACGCGGCGAGCTCTCCCCGCGCAGCGACCTCGACCTGCTCCTGCTGCACGACGGCAGCGACGCCAAGGCGGTCGCCGCCCTCGCCGACCGGCTCTGGTACCCGGTGTGGGACCTGGGCCTGGCCCTCGACCACTCCGTCCGCACGCCCGCCGAGGCCCGCAGGACCGCGGGGGAGGACCTCAAGGTTCAGCTCGGCCTGCTGGACGCCCGGCACATCGCCGGTGACCTCGGCCTCACCGCCGGACTGCGTACGGCCGTGCTGGCCGACTGGCGCAACCAGGCGCCCAAGCGCCTCCCCGAACTCCAGGAACTGTGCGCCGAACGCGCCGAGCGCCAGGGCGAGCTGCAGTACCTCCTGGAACCCGACCTGAAGGAGGCCCGCGGCGGACTGCGCGACGCCACCGCGCTGCGCGCCGTCGCCGCCTCCTGGCTCGCCGACGCCCCGCGCGAAGGCCTCGCCGACGCCCGGCGCCGGCTCCTCGACGTACGGGACGCCCTGCACCTGGCCACCGGGCGGGCCACCGACCGGCTCGCGCTCCAGGAGCAGGACCAGGTGGCCGCCGAGCTCGGCCTGCTCGACGCGGACACGCTGCTGCGGCAGGTGTACGAGGCGGCGCGGCTCATCTCGTACGCCAGTGATGTCACGTGGCGCGAGGTGGGGCGCGTACTGCGGTCGCGCGCTGTGCGGCCCCGGCTGCGCGCCATGCTGGGCGGCGGAAAGCCGACCGCCGAGCGTTCTCCGCTGGCCGAAGGCGTGGTGGAGCAGGACGGCGAGGTGGTACTCGCCCGTGCCGCACGCCCCGAGCGCGACCCCGTGCTGCCGCTGCGCGCCGCGGCCGCCGCCGCGCAGGCCGGACTCCCGCTCTCCCTGCACGCCGTACGGCGCATGCGGCCACCGTGCGCCCGGTGCCCACACCCTGGCCCGCCGAGGCCCGCGAGCAGCTCGTCACCCTGCTCGGCTCCGGCCGCCCGACCATCGAGGTCTGGGAGGCCCTGGAGGCCGAGGGGCTGATCACGCGGCTGCTGCCCGACTGGGAGCGGGTGCGGTGCCGCCCGCAGCGCAACGCCGTGCACCTGTGGACCGTCGACCGGCATCTCATCGAGACCGCCGTGCGCGCCTCCGAGTTCACCCGCCGGGTCAGCCGCCCCGACCTGCTGCTGGTCGCCGCGCTGCTGCACGACATCGGCAAGGGCTGGCCCGGCGACCACTCCGTGGCCGGCGAGATCATCGCCAAGGACGTGGCCGCCCGCATCGGCTTCGACCGCCACGACGTGACGGTCGTCGCCACCCTCGTCCGGCATCACCTGCTGCTCGTCGAGACGGCCACCCGGCGTGACCTGGAGGACCCGGCCACCGTGCGCTCGGTCGCCGAGGCCGTCGGCTCCCAGGGCACCCTGGAACTGCTGCACGCGCTCACCGAGGCCGACGCCCTGGCCACCGGCCCGGCCGCCTGGTCGTCCTGGCGCGGCTCGCTCGTCGCCGACCTGGTCGAGCGGGTCTCGGCGGTGCTCGCCGGGGACGCCCCGGACGATCCCGAGGACGCCGCGCCGACCGCCGAGCAGGAGCGGCTCGCCATCGAGGCGGTCGCGACGGGCAGCCCGGTCCTCTCCCTGCGGGCACAGACCGAGCCGCCCGCCGGACAGGAACCCTCCGGCGACCCCGAGCCGCTCGGCGTGGAACTGCTCATCGCCGTCCCCGACCAGCCGGGTGTGCTGCCCGCGGTGGCCGGTGTCCTCGCCATGCACCGGCTGACCGTACGGACGGCGGAGCTGCGGTCCCTGACCCTCCCGGACGGCGTCGACGGCTCCGTCCTGCTGCTGGACTGGCGGGTCGCCGCCGAGTACGGCTCCCTGCCGCAGGCCGCCCGCCTGCGCGCCGACCTGGTGCGGGCGCTGGACGGCTCCCTGGACATCGCCGGGCGCCTCGCCGAACGGGACGCGGCCTATCCGCGCCGCCGGGGCGTGGTGGCCCCGCCGCCCCGGGTGTCGGTGCACCCGGCCGCCTCCCGGCTGGCCACCGTCATCGAGGTCCGCTCCCAGGACGCCCCGGGCCTGCTGTTCCGCATCGGCCGCGCCCTGGAGGACGCGAGCGTACTGGTGCGCAGCGCGCACGTCTCGACGCTCGGCGCCAACGCCGTCGACGCCTTCTACGTGACCGGTCCGCAGGGCGCGCCGCTGCCCGGCGACGAGGCCGAGTCGGTGGCGCGGAAGCTGGAGGAGACACTGCGTGGGTGAGGGCGACCCGGCGACTTGTCACGCCGGGATACCCTGGAGGGCGATTCCCCAGTCTGACTCCGACCCCGAGGACCGCGAGCGCCGTGTTCGATACTCTTTCCGATCGCCTCTCAGCGACCTTCAAGAACCTGCGCGGCAAGGGACGGCTCTCCGAGGCGGACATCGACGCCACGGCGCGCGAGATCCGGATCGCGCTCCTCGAGGCGGATGTGGCCCTGCCGGTCGTCCGTACGTTCATCAAGAACGTCAAGGAGCGCGCACTCGGCGCCGAGGTCTCGCGGGCGCTGAACCCCGCCCAGCAGGTCCTCAAGATCGTCAACGACGAGCTGGTCACCATCCTCGGCGGCGAGACCAGGCGCCTGCGCTTCGCCAAGCAGCCGCCCACCGTGATCATGCTGGCGGGTCTGCAGGGTGCCGGTAAGACCACCCTCGCGGGCAAGCTCGGCCGCTGGCTGAAGGAGCAGGGCCACTCGCCGCTGCTCGTCGCCTGCGACCTCCAGCGCCCCAACGCCGTCAACCAGCTCAGCGTCGTCGCCGAGCGCGCCGGTGTCGCGGTCTACGCCCCGGAGCCGGGCAACGGCGTCGGTGACCCGGTCAAGGTCGCCAAGGACTCCATCGACTTCGCCAAGTCCAAGGTCCACGACATCGTGATCGTGGACACCGCCGGCCGCCTGGGCATCGACCAGGAGATGATGCAGCAGGCCGCGGACATCCGGGACGCGGTCAGCCCCGACGAGATCCTCTTCGTCGTCGACGCGATGATCGGTCAGGACGCGGTCAACACCGCCGAGGCCTTCCGCGACGGCGTCGGCTTCGACGGCGTGGTGCTCTCCAAGCTCGACGGCGACGCCCGCGGTGGTGCGGCCCTGTCGATCCGGCAGATCACCGGCAAGCCGATCATGTTCGCGTCGAACGGCGAGAAGCTCGACGACTTCGACGCCTTCCACCCGGACCGGATGGCCTCCCGCATCCTCGACATGGGTGACCTGCTCACCCTGATCGAGCAGGCGGAGAAGACCTTCGACCAGGCCGAAGCCCAGAAGATGGCCGAGAAGCTGGCCTCCAAGAAGGGCCAGGACTTCACCCTCGACGACTTCCTGGCCCAGATGGAACAGGTCAGGAAGATGGGCTCCATCTCCAAGCTGCTCGGCATGCTCCCGGGCATGGGCCAGATGAAGGACCAGATCAACAACCTGGACGAGCGGGACGTCGACCGCACGGCCGCCATCATCAAGTCGATGACCCCGGCCGAGCGCCAGGAGCCGACGATCATCAACGGCTCGCGCCGCGCCCGTATCGCGCGGGGTTCCGGTGTCGAGGTCAGCGCGGTGAAGAACCTGGTCGAGCGGTTCTTCGAGGCCCGCAAGATGATGTCCCGCATGGCTCAGGGCGGCGGCATGCCGGGGATGCCCGGGATGCCGGGCATGGGCGGCGGTCCCGGCCGGACGAAGAAGAAGCAGAAGCAGGCCAAGGGCAAGCAGCGCTCCGGCAACCCGATGAAGCGCAAGCAGCAGGAGCAGGAGGAGGCCGCCCGCCGCGCGGCCGCCGCCGAGGGCGGCAACGCCTTCGGGCTGCCGCAGCAGGGCGCCAAGGACTTCGAACTCCCCGACGAGTTCAAGAAGTTCATGGGCTGACGGCCCGTACCGTACGACACCGAGGGTGCCCCCATTTCGAAAGGGGGCGCCCTCGGTGGTCTGTCGATGACCTGTCGGTCAGGCGTTCGGGAACGTCCAGATGTAGGGCTCGCCGTCCTCCTCGGACCAGTGCACCTCGGCGCTCTTGGCGTTCGCCGGGATCACGTACGTCTCGCAGAAGACGTGGCTCTCGCCCTGCTTCCAGCTCTCGACGTCGTACGGGTCCTCGCCAGCCCGTCGCGTCCT
>KE354054.1 GCA_000415505.1 Streptomyces afghaniensis 772 | reverse complement strand
GCCCCGACTTCACCTGGCCCTGGACGTCGCGGGGAGTCATCGGACACATGGCGGTGCTGTTGCTGCTCGCCCTGCGGGTGCGGACCCGGGTGTCCGTCGAGGCGCTCGCGCTGACCGTGCTCGTCACCTACGTCATCCAGGGGCTGCTGGGCGCGGGCGGCTATTCGCCCACCGGGGTGCTCGCGGTCACCCTGTTCACCGTCGTCGTGGTCGTCGGCACCGCCCTGCGCGGCCGCCGCGAGGCCCGTGCGCAACTCGTCGAGCAGACCACGCTCACCGCCGAGGAGCGCACCCGGCGCACCCTGCTGGAGGAGCGCAGCCGCATAGCCCGGGAGCTGCACGACGTGGTGGCCCACCACATGTCGGTCATCTCCATCCAGGCGCAGGTCGCCCCGCACCTGGTGGAGAACCCGCCCGACGAGCTCAAGGAGAACCTCGCCGGCATCCGGGAGAACGCCCTGGAGGCGCTGACCGAGCTGCGCCGCGTGCTGGGCGTGCTGCGCTCGGAGCACCCCGGGCCGGGGGAGCCCGCCGGCCCGGACGGCGGCATCGCCGGCCACGCCCCGCAGCCCACCCTCGACCGGCTCGACGCGCTGGTGGAGAACACCCGGGCCGCCGGCCGCGAGGTCATCACCGAGATCAACGGCGAGCGGCGGCCGCTGCCGCCCGGCGTGGAGCTGTCCGCGTACCGGATCGTGCAGGAGGCGCTGAGCAACGTCCTGCGGCACGCGCCCGGCGCGAGAGCCACGGTCCGTCTCACGTATCAGCCGGACGGGCTGGAGGTGGAGGTCGTCAACGGCCGGCCGACCGGACCCGCACCGCCGTCGACGGGAGCGGGACACGGACTGCTCGGCATGCGGGAGCGGGTCGCGATGCTCGGCGGCACCATGACGGCGCACCCGTGGCACTGGGACGGCTTCAAGGTCACCGCGTTCCTCCCGGACGTCCCGCCCGCCGACGCCCCGGGCACCGCCCGCTCCACCGAGAACACCACCGATCCCCGGGGAGGGACCTCATGACGAGCAGCTCCGGCCGACCCATCCGGGTTCTCATCGTCGACGACCAGGCGATGGTCCGGCAGGGCTTCACCGTGCTGCTCGGCACCCAGCCCGACATAGAGGTCGTCGGCGACGCGAAGGACGGAGAGGGCGGTGTCGCGAGGGCCGCCGAGACCGCCCCGGACGTCGTCCTCATGGACATCCGCATGCCCGGGATCGGCGGCATCGAGGCCACCGAGCGCATCACGACCGCCAACCCGGACATCAGGGTGCTGGTGCTCACCACCTTCGACCTCGACGAGTACGTGTACGACGCGTTGCGCGCCGGAGCCTCCGGGTTCCTGCTCAAGGACGCGTCGTCGGAGCAGCTCGCCGAGGCGGTCCGGGTGATCGCGGCCGGCGACGCGCTGCTCGCCCCGGTCATCACCCGCAAGCTGATCGCCGAGTTCTCCCGGCTGGACGACCGGCCCCGCGCCCCTCTCAAGGAACGGATCGGTGACCTGACCGAGCGCGAGACGGAGGTGCTCGCCCTGATCGCGCAGGGCCTGTCGAACGCGGAGATCTCCAAGCACCTGTTCGTCGCCGAGCAGACGGTGAAGACCCATGTGGGCCGGATCCTGGTGAAGCTGGGTCTGAGGGACCGGACGCAGGCGGCGGTGTTCGCGTACGAGTCGGGGCTGGTCCGGCCGGCGGGGTACTGAGGGAGGGCCCCGGGGCCCCGTAGTACCTGAGAAGGACGCTGTGGAACCCCTCTCACTGGGGACGACCACGCCCCGGAGGGCGCATACCGTTCTGTACGTGACCGAGACGACTCATCCGCAGATCACGCCGCCGGCGGGCGAGGACAAGCCCCGCAGCCCGGAGTACCGGCTGGCCGTGGACGCCCTGCGCGGGCTGCGACAGGACCTCCTCCACGACGCCTTCGCCTACCGTCTGCTGCCGCGCATGCGCGTCGACGGCCCGCTGACCAGGAGGCTGCCAGGCCGCCTGCGGGAGTACGCGGCCTTCACGCCGCACGCCGTGATCTGCGCGGCAGCCCTGCTCACCCTGGCCATCGCCACGGTCGACCAGGGCATGGCCCTGGCGCTCGGCCTGCTCGCCGTGATCCCGATCCTGCTGACCATGGCCCGGCCGGTCGGTGCGTTCTGGGTGTCCATGGCCGCCACCCCGCTGGCCCTCCCGTTCGGTGACCAGTGGGGCGGCTGGCCGTGGCTGCCGGGCAGCTTCGCCTGCCACCTGACGGTGCTGACGGTCGTGGCCATCCGCACCAGGCCGCGCACGGCCGCCTGGATGTGGGCGCTGACCGCGGTCTACGGCATTCTCGCGGAGACGCTCTTCGGCTCGGCGGGCCGTTACGGCACCAACACCGGCCCCATGCTCGTCGTCTCCGCGTTCGTCCTCCTCGCCGTCACCGTCTGGCACATCCGCCGGCACGCGGAGCAGGAGGTCACCGCGCAGCAGACGGTCACCGCGCACGAGCGCTCCCGCCGCACGCTGCTGGAGGAGCGCACGACGATCGCCCGCGAACTGCACGACGTGGTCGCCCACCACATGTCGGTCGTCGCCATCCAGGCGGAGGCCGCGCCCTACCGGGTGGAGAACCCGCCGCCGGAGCTGGAGAAGGCCTTCGCCACGATCAGGGAGAACGCGGTGGCGGCCCTGACCGAGCTGCGCCGCGTCCTGGGCGTCGTCCGCGCCGAGGACTACGAGGCGCCGGACGCCCCGCAGCCCACGCTCGCCGACCTGGAGGGGCTGCTGGCCAATGTGCGGGAGGCCGGTCTGGGCGTCGAGAAGGTGGTGACCGGCGCGGTGCGCGAGCTGCCGCAGGGTGTGGAGCTGTCGGCGTACCGGATCGTGCAGGAGGCCCTGAGCAACACGCTGCGGCACGCACCGGGTGCGAGTGCCCGCGTCGAGATCGGGTACGTACTCGGCGGCCTGGGCCTGCGCATAGTCAACGGCCCGCCGCCCAACCCCAGCTTGATCAAGCCCTCGCCGGGCGCCGGGCACGGCATCACGGGCATGCGGGAGCGTGTGACGATGCTGAACGGCGGGATGACGGCGGGCGGCACGGACGACGGAGGTTACGAGGTGGCGGTGTTCCTGCCGGTCGCCCTGCCGGACGAGGACGACGCATGACCATTCGCGTGCTGATCGCGGACGACCAGATGATGGTGCGCGAGGGCTTCTCCGTCCTGCTGAACGCGATGCCGGACATCGAGGTCGTCGGCGAGGCGGTGAACGGCCGGGAAGCCGTGGCGAAGGTCCGCGAGCTCGCCCCGGACGTCGTGCTGATGGACATCCGCATGCCCGAGCTGAACGGCATCGAGGCGACCCGCGAGATCGTCGCCGCCGACGGAGCGGCCAAGGTGCTGGTGCTCACCACCTTCGACCTCGACGAGTACGTCTACCAGGCGCTGCGCGCGGGGGCCTCCGGGTTCCTCCTCAAGGACGCCTCGGCCCGGCAGCTCGCCGACGGGGTGCGGGTCGTGGCCGCCGGTGAGGCCCTCCTGGCCCCGTCGGTGACCAGGCGGCTGATCACCGAGTTCTCCAAGCTCTCCGAGACCCCGCGCCTCATGCCCTCCGCGCAGGCGGCGTACGGCGACCTCACCGACCGGGAGACGGAGGTGCTGGTCCTCATCGCGCAGGGCCTGTCGAACGCGGAGATCGCCGAGCGGCTGGTGGTCGCCGAGTCGACGATCAAGACGCATGTCAGCCGGATCCTGGTGAAGCTGGGGCTCAGGGACCGGACGCAAGCGGCGGTGTTCGCGTACGAGGCGCGGCTGGTGACGCCCGGCTAGCCGGGAGGCGTCGCCCCGCAGGCCCGCGGGCCCGGGGGCGACGGGCCGGATCAGTCCAGCTGCATCGGCACGCAGTCGCTCACGTACGACTTGGAGACCCAGCCGGTGGTGCCCTTGGCCAGGCCGCTCTTGGACTTCTGGCCCAGCTTCAGCTTGATCCAGGAGCCCTTGGTGCCGACCTTCTTGCCCCAGTCGTCCTTGTGGAGGATGCCCTTGGACTTGTAGCCGGTGCCGGGGCCCGTGCGGAAGTTCACGCCGCTGCTCTTGTAGACGTAGTAGTAGACGCGCGGCTTGCACGGCATCTCGGCGGCGGTGGCGGCCGGGGCGGTGGTCGCGACCGCGCCGGCGGTCAGCGACAGGGCCAGCACGGCCGAGGCGGCCAGACGGGCGGGGACGCGGGTGCGGAGCTTGGCTCGCTGCTGTGTCATGACGTTCTTTCCTTGAGAAGTCAGATGCCGCTCAGGCGGCCCGCCCAGCTTAACGATCTTGGTCGTCCCTGGTCAGACAGGGGGATGTGGAGCTAGCGTCCGTCCATGGCAGCTGCTTCCGACCTCGCGTTCGACCCGTGGGACCCGGCGTTCCTCGCCGACCCGTACCCCGCCTACGCCGAGCTGCGTGCGCGGGGCCGGGTGCACTACTACGAGCCCACGAACCAGTGGCTCGTCCCGCAGCACGCGGACGTCTCGGCGCTGCTGCGCGACCGGCGCCTGGGCCGGACGTACCAGCACCGGTTCACCCACGAGGAGTTCGGCCGCACGCCGCCCCCGCCGGAGCAGGAGCCGTTCCACACGCTCAACGACCACGGGATGCTCGACCTGGAGCCGCCGGACCACACCCGGATCCGGCGCCTGGTGTCGAAGGCGTTCACACCGCGCACGGTGGAGCGGCTGAAGCCGTATGTGCGGGGTTTGGCGGAGCAGCTCGCCTCGGCCCTGGTCGCAGCGGGCGGCGGCGACCTGCTGAAGGACGTCGCCGAGCCCCTCCCGGTGGCGGTGATCGCCGAGATGCTCGGCATCCCGGAGTCCGACCGGGCCCCGCTGCGCCCCTGGTCGGCGGACATCTGCGGAATGTACGAGCTGAACCCGACCGAGGAGACGGCGGCGAAGGCGGTCAGGGCGTCGGTGGAGTTCTCCGACTACCTGCGCGAACTGATCGCGGCCCGCCGCAAGGAGCCCGGCGAGGACCTGATCTCGGGCCTGATCGCGGCCCACGACGAGGGCGACCGCCTCACCGAGCAGGAGATGATCTCGACGGCGGTCCTCCTCCTCAACGCCGGCCACGAGGCCACGGTGAACGCCACGGTGAACGGCTGGTACGCCCTGTTCCGCAACCCGGCCCAGCTGGAGCTGCTGCGCGCGGACCACACGCTGATCCCCTCCGCCGTCGAGGAACTCATGCGCTACGACACCCCGCTCCAGCTCTTCGAGCGCTGGGTCCTGGACGAGATCGAACTCGACGGTACGACGATCCCCCGCGGCGCGGAGGTCGCCCTGCTCTTCGGCTCCGCCAACCACGACCCGACGGTGTTCGAGAACCCGTCCGCCCTGGACCTGACCCGCCCGGACAACCCCCACATCTCCTTCAGCGCCGGCATCCACTACTGCATCGGCGCCCCCCTGGCCCGTATCGAACTGGCGGCGTCGATGGGGGCGTTGCTGGAGCGGGCACCGACGCTGCGACCGGCCGCCGAGCCCGCACGCAAGCCGAACTTCGTGATCCGGGGGTTGGAGGGGCTGCCGGTCGAGGTGGGGTGATCACTGCTGATCAAGTGGAGTGATCACGGCTGATCAAGCAGTACGTCGACTGATCACGTGGTCATGTCCCGCCTGCGCAACCCCGCCAGCCCCGCCGCCACCAGCACCACGGCCAGCCCGGTCAGCACCACCACCGGCCCCCACTCCATGGATCCGCCCGGCAGCTTCGGCAGATGCCCGAACGGCGAGACGTCCAGCACCGCCTGCGGGACGTCCAGTGCGGGGCCGACCCAGCCGATCAGCAGGGCCGTCCCGGCCACGCCCCATGCCGCCGCGGCTGCGCGGGGCAGCACCCCGTGCAGCAGCACCGCCACCCCGCCGATCACCCAGATCGCCGGCAGCTGCACCAGGCACGCCCCCAGGATCGGGCCGGTCTCCTTGCCGTAGCCGGCCGCCAGGCCGAGGCCGGCCAGGAGCATGATGAGCGCCGAACCGCCGAAGGCGATCAGCAGGTGGCCCGCGGCCCACCGCAGTCGCCCGACCGCGTTCGCCAGCACCGGTTCCGCCCGGCCGGAGGTCTCCTCGCCGTGCGGGCGGAGCACCGACGCCACGATGTACAGCGCCGCGACCAGGCCGAGCATGCCGGTCATCGAGGCCAGGAACGTGTCCGTCAGGCCGGACCGGCCGCCCATCCGCTCGAAGATCCGCCGGGCGTTCTCGTTGTCGCCGACCAGGTCGGCCGCGCCCTCGGTCATGCCGCCGTAGACGACCCCGGCGAGGAGGAAACCGATGCTCCAGCCCAGCACGCTGCCCCGCTGCAACCGCCAGGCCAGCGCCCCCGCGCTGCCCAGGCGCCCGGTCGCCGGGCCGGGCCGGGTGGGCAGGAAGCTCATGCCGATGTCCCGGCGGCCGGCCAGCCCGTACGCCACCGCGCCCTGGAGCAGGACAGCACCGGCGAGCAGCGCCAGCACCCACCAGCGTTCGTCCGCGTACGGGCGCAGGTTCTCCAGCCAGCCCAGCGGCGACACCCACGTCAGGACGGACGAGCCGTCGTCCGTCGCCGAGTCGCCCGCCGCGCGCAGCACGAACGCGGCGCCCAGCACCGCCGCCGTCAGACCACGCGCCAGCCGCGCGCTCTCCGTGAGCTGGGCGACGATCGCCGCCATCGTGGCGAAGACCATCCCCACTCCGGCGATGCCGAGGCCCAGGGCCAGTGCCCCGGTCGTACCCTGGCCGGTCAGGCCGGCGGTGAGCAGCAGCGCGAGTACCCCGTTCGCGACCGCCGCCGCCAGCAGCGCCGCCGTCAGGGAGGCCCGGCGGCCCACCGTCCCGGACGCCACCAGCTCCTGACGGCCGCTCTCCTCCTCGTCCCGGGTGTGCCGGACGACGACCAGCAGGCTCATCACGGCGGCCAGGGCGCCCGCGTAGACGCCGACCCGCCAGGCCGTCAGGGCGCCCAGCGAGTCGCCGAAGACCGGGCCGACCATCGCGCGCAGCGAGGAGTTGGTCCCCATCTGCCGGATCAGGTCGGCGCGTTCGGCCGGGGTGCCGTAGAGGCTCTCCAGGGTGTTCGGCATGGAGAGGACCATCAGGGCGTTCACCGCGATCCACACCGGCATCATCAGCCGGTCGCGGCGCAGGGCGAACCGCAGCAGCGTGCCCGTCCCGGCCAGCTGGCGTGAGCTGCCGGGCCTCGCCCGAAGCGCGAAGGTCGTCATCAGGCAGCCGCCTCGTCCTGGTAGTGCCGCAGGAACAGTTCCTCCAGCGTCGGCGGCGTGGACGTCAGTGACCGCACGCCCGACTCGCTCAGGGACCGCAGGACGGCGTCCAGCTCGTCGGTGTCGACCTGGAGCCGGACCCGGCGCCCCTGTACGTCGAGGTCGTGGACGCCGGGCAGGTTCGCCAGCCCGTTGGGCGGGCCCGCGAGTTCGGCGACGACACTGGTACGGGTCAGGTGGCGCAGGTCGGCGAGCGAACCGCTCTCGACCGTGCGGCCCTTGCGGATGATGCTCACCCGGTCGCACAGCTCCTCGACCTCGCTCAGGATGTGGGAGGAGAGCAGGATCGTGCGGCCCCGGTCGCGCTCCTCGGCCACACAGCGCTGGAAGACTTCCTCCATCAGCGGGTCCAGGCCCGAGGTCGGCTCGTCCAGGATCAGCAGGTCGACGTCCGAGGCGAACGCGGCGACCAGGGCGACCTTCTGCCGGTTGCCCTTGGAGTAGGTGCGGCCCTTCTTGGTGGGGTCGAGCTCGAACCGCTCGATCAGCTCCGCCCGGCGCCGGGGGTCCAGCCCGCCGCGCAGCCTGCCGTACAGGTCGATGACCTCGCCGCCGGAGAGGTTGCGCCACAGCGTCACGTCCCCGGGGACGTAGGCGATACGGCGGTGCGCCTCCACCGCGTCCGTCCAGGGGTCGTGGCCCAGCACCTGTGCGGCGCCCGAGTCGGCGCGCAGCAGGCCGAGCAGGACCCGGATGGTGGTGGACTTGCCCGAGCCGTTGGGGCCGAGGAAGCCGTGGACCTCGCCGGAGGCGACCTCCAGGTCGAGCCCGTCGAGTGCGTGCGTCCGTCCGAAGGACTTGTGCAGTCCGGAGACGGTGATGGCCTTCGTCATGTTTCAGAACGTACGCTTCCTTCAGAAATTTGTGAAGTTAAGGAAGCGTATGAAGCATGGATAGGATGAACCGCATGACGGAATCAGCCAGGGGCGCGCGGGACGCGGAGGCAGTGTCGAGGTTCGTCGAGTCCTTCGCGGCGCAGCTCGTCGAGGCCGGGATGCAGCGGATGCCCGCCCGGGTCTTCGCCGCGCTCCTCTCCTCGGACGAGGGCTCGATGACCTCGGCCGAGCTGGGCGAACAGCTCCGGATCAGTCCCGCGGCGGTGTCCGGGGCGGTGCGCTACCTGGCCCAGACGCACATGGTCTCGCGCGAACGGGAGCCCGGTTCGCGCCGCGAGCGCTACCGCGTGCACGGCAACCAGTGGTACGAGGCACTGACCAACCGCGAGGCCGTCATCAAGCGCTGGGAAGGCGCCCTGCGCGAGGGCGTCACCAGCCTCGGCGCCGACACCCCGGCCGGCCGCCGCATGGCCGAAACGCTCGCGTTCTTCGAGTTCATCGAAGCCGAGATCGTGGAGATGATGGAGCGCTGGCGGGTGCACCGGGAGAAGACGTTCGGCCCGGAATGACGCGCGGGTGCGGCTCACGGTGCCGCCGGCACCGTCAGCCCCCAGGCCCCCTCCCGGACCACCCACGTCCGGGTCCGTACCGGCCCGGACACCACCGTGTCCGCCCGGTAGCGGAAGTGGGCCCCCGACACCGTCACCGTCCGGCCCTCCGCGAACAAGGGCGAGGCCTCGGCGCCCACCGACACCGGACGGACCTCCACCGCCGCCACACCGGAGGCCGAGGGCGACACCGACACCGCCTCGACCGGCTGGTCCAGGTCGACGAGGGTCTCCCCGTCGACCTCGACCCGCAGCCGGGAGGGGCCGGGCTCCGGTGCGGAGGCGAGCCGGGACGGGCGGGCGGCCGGGACCAGCGTGCGCACCAGGGACTGGCAGGTCCGCAGCCAGGGGCGGCCCGGCGCGTCCTCGGTATCCGGCGCCCGAGCGTCGGCCGTCACCGGCGGTATCCGCAGCGCGCCCAGCACCACCCCGTCGCTGTCGTCCACCATCAGGTCCATCCGCCGCTCGACCCCGTCGAGCACCGCCCGCGCCGCCGCCACCGTCCCCGTCGGCACCCCCAGCGACCGGGCGAGGGACAGCGCGCCCCCGACCGGCACCACCGACAGCGCACATCCGGCCAGCTCCCGATGCCGGTGCAGCAGCGACACCGCGCGGATCAGGGCCCGGTCGTCACCCACCACCACCGGGCGCCGCGAGCCCCGCCGGGCCAGCGCCCGGGCGAACTCCTCCGGCCCCTCCGGCAGGCACAGCTTCACGGCCGCACCCGCTCCGAGCACGTCTTTCGCGATCCGTACGGACTCGCCGTCGGACCGACGGGCGACCGGGTCGACCACCACCAGCAGCTGCTCGGACGTCGCGGAAGTCGCCACCTCGGCCATGCCTCGCTTCCTCGGGTAGCATCTTTGTGCAAGAGCCCCTTGCGCTATTGCGCCAGGGGCTTCGTCTATTCCGGGGCATCCGGTCCGACGGTTGGCGGCCAACGGCGGTCGCGGTGTACGCGGCTTGCTACCTCCGCGTTCGCCCTCGACCATGGACATGCCCCGCCCGGAAGGGGTGTACGCGCGTGCCCGCACTTGTGCTGCTCGGTGCTCAGTGGGGTGACGAAGGCAAGGGAAAGGCCACCGACCTGCTCGGTGGATCCGTGGACTATGTAGTGCGCTACCAGGGCGGCAACAACGCCGGCCACACGGTGGTCGTCGGAGACCAGAAGTACGCACTGCACCTCCTCCCTTCCGGAATCCTGTCCCCCGGCTGCACGCCGGTCATCGGTAACGGTGTCGTCGTCGACCCGTCGGTCCTGCTCTCCGAGCTGAGCGGTCTGAACGAGCGTGGTGTCGACACCTCCAAGCTCCTCCTCAGCGGAAACGCGCACATCATCACGCCGTACAACGTCACGGTCGACAAGGTGACGGAGCGCTTCCTCGGCAAGCGGAAGATCGGCACGACCGGGCGCGGCATCGGCCCGACCTACGCCGACAAGATCAACCGCGTCGGTATCCGTGTGCAGGACCTCTACGACGAGTCGATCCTCACGCAGAAGGTCGAGGCGGCCCTCGACGTCAAGAACCAGATCCTCACCAAGCTCTACAACCGGCGCGCGATCGCCGTCGACCAGGTCGTCGAGGAGCTGCTGGACTACGCCGACAAGCTCGCGCCGTACGTCGCCGACACCGTCCTGGTCATCAACCAGGCGCTGGAGGAGGACAAGGTCGTCCTGTTCGAGGGCGGCCAGGGCACGCTCCTGGACATCGACCACGGCACGTACCCCTTCGTCACCTCCTCCAACCCGACCGCGGGCGGCGCCTGCACGGGCGCGGGGGTCGGCCCGACGAAGATCAGCCGTGTCATCGGCATCCTGAAGGCCTACACGACCCGCGTCGGCGCGGGCCCGTTCCCGACGGAGCTGTTCGACGAGGACGGCGAGGCGTTGCGCCGGATCGGCGGCGAGCGCGGTGTCACCACCGGCCGTGACCGGCGCTGCGGCTGGTTCGACGCGGTGATCGCCCGCTACGCGACCCGCGTGAACGGCCTGACGGACTTCTTCCTCACCAAGCTCGACGTCCTCACCGGCTGGGAGCAGATCCCGGTCTGCGTGGCGTACGAGATCGACGGCAAGCGCGTCGAGGAGCTTCCGTACTCCCAGACCGACTTCCACCACGCGAAGCCGGTCTACGAGATGCTGCCGGGCTGGAGCGAGGACATCAGCAAGGCCAAGTCCTTCTCCGACCTGCCGAAGAACGCCCAGAGCTACGTCAAGGCGCTGGAGGAGATGTCCGGCGCCCCGATCTCCGCGATCGGCGTGGGCCCGGGCCGGGACGAGACGATCCAGATCAACTCGTTCCTGTAGCCGGACCGAGCGGCATACGTCCTACGTCCCGGCGACCCTCGTGGTCGCCGGGACGTTCTGCTGTCTGCTCCCGATGGAGCAGTCAAAGGAGGCTTATCGGGCAAATCGGGTCATACGCTGTGCTTGCCGAACGCGGCAGTCACACCCCGACGGGACACAAGGAGTGAGAGCCATGCGTGTGATGCTCAAGGCGACGCTGGACACGGAAAAGGGCAACGAGGCGATCCGGGGCGGCAAGATGCCGCAGATCATGCAGGAGGCCATGGAGAAGCTCAAGCCGGAGGCGGCCTACTTCGGCCCGGCGGGCGGTCGCAGGACCTGCTTCCTCGTCTTCGACATGCAGGAAAGCTCCCAGATGCCTCCCGCGCTGGAGCCGTTCTTCACCGACCTCAGTGCCGAGATCGAGGTGTTCCCGATCATGAACAGCGACGACCTGCAAAAGGGGCTGTCCCAGCTGCGCTGACCCTCAGCTGAACACGATCATCGACCCCTGGGCCAGACTCCGCGTCACGGCCGCGTGCAGACCGAGCCAGACGTGGCGTTCCCGGGCGAAGGGGCTGGGATCGTACGGAGGCGGGACGGCGGGTTCCTCCAGCTCCGTGGGCACGAGCGGCGGTTGCGGCGCGGCCGGCGGGTTGGCCGGGTCGATGCCGATGGCCGGGGCGACCAGCTCCAGTTCCCGCAGCAGGGCGTGGGAGGAGCCCAGCGGACCGCCGCCCGCGAGGAGTTCGTCGTCGGCGAGCGGGCTGGGGAAGTCGACGGGGACGTACGCGCCCGCGTGGTCGTAGTGCCAGACGAGGTGCGACTGCTGGGCCGTCGACTCGAACATCTCCAGCAACTGCTCGTAGTCGCCGCCGAGTTCGTCCACGGGGGTCACCGGCAGGCCGCACATCTGGAGCAGGTAGGCGCGGCGCAGGAAGTGCAGCGCGTCGTAGTCGAAGCCCGCCACCGGGGCGACGTCGCCCGACAGTCCCGGCATGTACTGGTACACCGGCACCGGCGGCAGCCCGGCCTCGGCGAGCACCTTGTTGTATTGCGCGAGTTCCTCGGCGAACGGGTTGTCCGGCGTGTGGCACAACACGTCGACGAGCGGTACCAGCCACAGGTCACAGGCCAAAGAAGGCTCCTCGCTCAGCTCGGTGGGTCGGTGGCGCGGTGGTCAGGGAAGGGTATCGGTGCGGCACGGAAAGCGGCCCCTGCCGTGCATGTCCCATACCCATACGGACAGCTGCGACGCAGTCATCCTGAGGCGAGGCGCTCGATCAGGGCGATGGAGTGGGCGTTGTAGCCGGCGATGATCGACCGGGCGGTGGCGGTGTCGCGGGCGCCCAGGGCGTCGACCAGCTCGGTGTGGCCGGCCCACAGCTCGCCCCGCAGGTCCCTGAGCCGGCGCAGGTGCTGCACCGCGCAGACCCAGGTCTGCACGCGCAGCCGGTGCAGGAAGTCGGCGAGGTAGGGGTTGCCGAAGAGGGCGGCGAGCTCGCGCCAGAAGCGCAGGTCGTAGCCGATGAGGACGGTGAGGTCGCCGGCCGCGGCGGCCCGCTGTGCCTCCTCGCCGCGGCGCCGGACCCCGGCGAGCACGGCGGCGACCCGGGGGTCGCCCGGCTGCCCGGAGGCGTGCTGCCCGGTGGTGAGGGCGTGGAACATCCCCTCGATGACCAGGTCGCGGGCCTCGATCATGCCGCGGAAGTCCTCGGCCGAGTACTCGTGGACGCGGAAGCCGCGGTGCTGGTCGGCGTCGAGGAGCCCCTGCGCGGAGAGGTCGACCAGCGCCTCCCGGACCGGCGTGGCGGACACCCCGTACTGGTCGGCGATCTCCTTGACCGTGAACTCCTGCCCCGGCTGGAGCCGCCCCGCCAGAACCTCGTCACGAAGCGCGTCGGCGATCTGCTGTCGCAGGGTGCTGCGCGTCACGGCGCCGTTGCCGGAGCTGCGGGGCATGGTCAGGGCGTCTCCCTCGTCGCGTTCGGGTGGCGTGCACGTATATGTCTACGGCCACGCCACCCTACGCGTTCGAACGAGGTTCGAGGTGGTCGGCTACTGACGGGTTGTGGTCGGCTACTGGCGGAATGACAGCTGTTTACCGCGTGTATTCGTCCGCCACCGACAGCGCCCCGTCCAGGGCCGCGAGGCCCTCCTTCAGCTCCGCCTCGCTGACGGTGCAGGGCGGCACCACGTGCGTCCGGTTCATGTTCACGAACGGCCACAGTCCGCTGCCCTTCGCGGCGGCGGCGAAGGCGGCCATCGGCGCGTTCGCCTCCCCGGCCGCGTTGTAGGGCACCAGCGGCTCGCGCGTCTCCCTGTTCCGCACCAGCTCCAGCGCCCAGAACATCCCGACACCGCGCACCTCGCCCACGCTCGGGTGGCGCGCGGCCAGCTCGCGCAGCTGCGGACCGACGACGGACGCGCCGAGCCGGGCCGCGTTCTCGACGACGCCCTCCTCCGCCATGACGTTGATCGTCGCGACGGCGGCGGCGCACGCCAGCGGATGCCCGGAGTACGTCAGGCCGCCGGGGTACGGCCGCTTCCCGAAGGTCTCCGCGATCGCGCCGGAGATCGCGACCCCGCCCAGCGGCACGTACCCGCTGTTCACGCCCTTGGCGAAGGTCAGCAGGTCGGGCGTGACGCCGAACAGGTCGGCCGCGAACCACTCACCGGTCCGCCCGAACCCGGCCATGACCTCGTCCAGGACGAAGACGATCCCGTACTTGTCGCACAGCTCCCGCACCCCGGCGAGATAGCCGGGCGGCGGGACCATGATCCCGGCCGTCCCCGGGATCGTCTCCAGGATGATCGCCGCGACGGTCGAGGGCCCCTCGAAGGCGATCGTCGTCTCCAGGTGCTCCAGCGCCCGCGCGCACTCCTGCTCCTCGGTCTCCGCGTAGAAGCGGGAGCGGTAGAGGTAGGGCGCCCAGAAGTGCACGACCCCGGCGGTGCCGCTGTCGGAGGCCCAGCGGCGCGGGTCGCCGGTGATGTTCACGGCCTGCTGCGTACCGCCGTGGTACGAGCGGTACGCCGAGAGCACCTTCGGGCGGCCCGTGTGCAGCCGGGCCATCCGGATGGCGTGCTCGACGGCGTCGGCGCCGCCGTTGGTGAAGAAGATCTTGTCCAGGTCGCCCGGCGTCCGCTCGGCGATCAGCCGGGCTGCCTCCGACCGGGCCTCGATCGCGAAGGCGGGCGCGAAGGTCGTCATCCTCGCCGCCTGCTCCTGGATCGCGGCGACGACCCTGGGGTGCTGGTAGCCGATGTTCGTGTAGACGAGCCCGCTGGAGAAGTCGAGGTAGCGCCGGCCGTCGTAGTCCCAGAAGTACGACCCCTCCGCCCCGGCGACGGCGAGCGGGTCGATGAGCTCCTGAGCGGACCAGGAGTGGAACACGTGGTCACGGTCGGCGGCCTTGACGGCGGCACCGGCTTCGGGGTTCGGCTGAGGGGTCATGCGGGCGAGCGTAGGTGCGGGGGAGAGGGCGGTGAAATCGGCGGCCTGTCTGCCGTCGGCGGCATTCCGCGACAGGTTGTCCAGGCGGGGCGGAATCAATTGACAGCGTGCTGTCGAGATGGCAGCATGTTGTCATATGGCACAGGGGCCCGAGGAGGAACCATGAACGCCACCGCAGAACGCAAACCCGTCCATCTCGCCGTCTACGACACCCTCGCCGACTGGGAGACGGGCCACGCCACGGCCCATCTCGCCCGCGCCGGGTACCGGATCCGGACGGTCGGCCCGTCCACGGACCAGGTCACCAGCATCGGCGGACTGCGCATCCAGCCCGACACGGCCCTGGACGACGTACGGCCCGAGGACAGCTCCCTGCTGATCCTCCCGGGCGCGGACCTCTGGGACACATCCGGCGACCTCGCGCCCTTCGCCCGCAAGGCCCGGGCGTTCCTCGACGCGGGGGTGCCGGTCGCCGCGATCTGCGGGGCCACCGCCGGGCTCGCCCGGGAGGGCCTGCTCGACGACCGCGACCACACGAGCGCGGTCTCCTTCTACCTGGCCGCGACCGGCTACGCGGGCGGCGAGCGCTACGTCGAGACCGACGCGGTCACCGACCAGAACCTGGTCACCGCGGGACCGACCGAGCCCGTCGCCTTCGCCCGGGAGGTCTTCCGGCTGCTCGGGGTGTACGAGGGCGAGGTGCTCGACGCCTGGTACCGGCTGTTCCACGACTCCGACGCGGCGGCGTACGCCGTGCTGGAGAAGGCCGGGGCGGCATGAGCCGGGAGCGTCAGGACCTGCTCAGCCGCAGCGCCCTCGGGGTGTTCCGGCTGAACGGCCAGTTCCTCGCCGTGGCGGAGGAACTGGCCCGGCCCGCGGGGCTCACCGCCGCCTGGTGGCAGGTGCTCGGCGCGGTCCTGGGTGAGCCGCTGCCCGTCTCCGGCATCGCCCGCGCCATGGGCATCACACGACAGAGCGTGCAGCGCATCGCCGACCTGCTGGTGGAGCGCGGGCTCGCCGAGTACCGGCCGAACCCCGCGCACCGCCGCGCCAAGCTCCTCGCACCGACGGGCCAGGGGCGCGCGGCGATCGCCCGTATCGACCCGGGGCACGCGGCCTTCGCCGACCGGCTGGCGGAGGCGTTCGGAGAGGCGGACCTGGCGGAGGCGGTGCAGATGCTGGAACGGCTGTCGAAGGTGCTCGACGAGGTGGGGCCGCCTGTTACGGAACCGTAGGGGTCGTTCGGGCCTGCCCCGCCCGGGCCCCGCACTATTCTCGATCTATTGCTCGCGTGTGGGGGGAAGGCGGCTGAGCGATGGAGAAGCTGGGGCCCGGGGATCCGCAGCGCATCGGTGCCTACCGGCTGCTGGCGCGGCTCGGTGCGGGCGGCATGGGGCACGTGTATCTGGCCCGCTCGGAGCGGGGCCGTACGGTCGCCGTGAAACTGGTGCGCGAGGAGCTGGCCGCGCAGGAGGAGTTCCGGGAGCGCTTCCGGCAGGAGGTGCAGGCCGCGCGGCGGGTCGGCGGGTACTGGACGGCGCCGGTCCTGGACGCGGACACCGAGGCGGCGGTGCCCTGGGTGGCCACCGGGTACGTCGCCGGGCCGAGCCTCCAGCAGGTCGTCGGACACGACCACGGTGCCCTGCCCGAGCGGACGGTCCGCATCCTCGCGGCCGGGCTCGCGCACGCGCTCAAGGACATCCACGCGGCCGGCATCGTCCACCGTGACCTCAAACCGTCCAACGTCCTGGTCACCATCGACGGCCCGCGCGTCATCGACTTCGGTATCGCCCGGGCCCTGCAGACCGTGACGGACGGCGGGCTCACCCGCACCGGCGCGCTCGTCGGATCGCCCGGTTTCATGGCGCCCGAGCAGGTGCGCGGCGACCGCATCACCCCGGCGTGCGACGTCTTCTGCCTCGGCTCGGTCCTCGCCTACGCCGCCACCGGCGCCCTGCCCTTCGGCACCGCCAACAGCGGCGTGCACGCCCTGATGTTCCGCATCGCCCAGGAGGAACCGGACCTGGAGGGCGTCCCCGAGGGCATCGCCGACCTCGTCCGCGACTGCCTGCGCAAGGATCCCGCCGCACGCCCGTCCCTCGACCGCGTCCTGGAACGCACGGGTGCGGACGACACCGTCTCCGACGGCCGCGCCCTCGACCCCTGGCTGCCGAGCGGCCTGGTCGCCCAGCTCGGGCGGCACGCGGTGCGGTTGCTGGACGCGGAGGATCCGGAGGGAGCAGGCTCCGCCGAGGGATTGGATTCTCCCGAGCCGCCGCCTGCCGAGAAGCGGGGTTCCGGCCCTGACGAGAACCCCGGCCCGGCCCACCCCGAACACGCCCCCGCCGCCGACGAGTCGTCGCCGCGCCCCGCGCTCGCCCCCGGCCCCGCGACGGCACCTGCGGCCGCCGGCCCGCCCCCGCCGGGCCTGCCCGGCGAGGGCCCGCCGGTGAACCATCTGCCCACCATGGTCGCCGGTCAGAGTGCGCCCCCGGCACCCCGGCAACTCCCGGGCGTCCCGTCCCAGGCGCAGCCGCAGATGCCCCCGCAACCGCACCCGGCCTACGGCTACCCCCAGCAGCACCCCCAGCCCGGCGCCCCGGGCATCGCCCAGCCCTACCCGGCCTACGGCGGCCTCGGCTCCACCCCGCCCTACGGCCCGCCGCCGTACGGCACGACCCCGCCGTACGGCCCCCCGCAGCCGCAGCGGGGAAGGGACGGCCGTTCCACCGCGCTGCTCGTGGTGATCGCCCTGGTCGTCGCGCTCGCCGCGGGCGGGTCGGTGTACGCCCTGATGCAGGGCGGCGACGACCGGGCCGACGGCGGGCCCGGCCCCACGCACAGCACGGACGCGGCCCCGACCACCCCGGGCCCGTCGCCGACGACCTCGCAGCCGGACATCTCCCCCTCCCCGGCGGACGGCACGATCCCGACCGGGTACCTCGGCACCTGGAGCACGACCATCGACAACGCCGACGGTGAGCACAGCCGTTCGCTCACCATCCAGCAGGGCGACCCGGGCGACACGGTCCTGTCCCTCGTGGCCGACGGCCCGACCAAGGGCGGCGGCACCTACCACTGCGTGTTCGAGGGGCAGTTGACCGCGGAACCCGGCACCGACGGCGCGCTGAGGATCGGCCCGTCCACCGTGAAGGTCGGGCAGCCGCGCTCCGCCTGCAGCCCGGGCGCGGCCACCGAGGTGACCCTCCTGCCGGACGGCACGCTCCAGCGTGTGAACACCAGCAGCGGGGAGCGGCTGACGTACACGAGACAGTGACCAACTCCTCGTGGGCACGGGGTGGTTGAACGTTGGGCGAATTCCGGCCGACGAAGACCGGAGAGGCGCTCTCACGGCCGTACGGTGACCAGACGATCGAATCGTCCGGGCGGCGGCGGGGGCACCGACGATGGAGTGGCTGAGCGCGGAGAACCTCGTGGCCGTGGCGACGGCCGTCCTCGGCATCATCGCCTCGGGCGTCATGGTCTGGTACGAACGCCGGGTGCCGCGCCGCAAGAGGATCGGCTACCGCGTCCAGATGGACAACCCCATCGGCGACGACGTGCGCTCGGGCCGCGCCAACCGCAGACTGGGGCTGTTCGACGAGGCGCCCGACATGACGGACGCGACCCTGGTCCTGCTGCGCATCGAGAACGACGGCTCACTGGCCATCGACCGCGACGACTACACGGGCCCCGAAGTCCACGGCCTCACCGCGGTGTTCACCGACCGCACCATCCGCGGGGTCTCGGTCACCCAGCCCTCCGACACCGAGCACCTCATGGACCACTTCACCGCGGCCCGGGGCTTCGGCTACGAGGACAACACGCTGCGCATCCCGCGCGTCCCGCTCAACCGCGGCGACCACTTCAAACTCCTCGTGCTGCTGTCCGGCGGCGACGTGGGCCGGGAGGTGCGGCTGACCGGGGGTCTGCGGGAGGGCGAGGTGCGCCCCAACCGCGCCGCCGCCCCGGACGACACACCACCGCTGTTCAGCCGGGCCGCCCGGCTGATCACCATCATGCTCACGCTGTGCGTGGTCACCCTGGCGGCGATCGTCGTCGCCCAGGACGACACCCCGCCCCGATCGGCTGCGCGGGCGGCAGGCTCACCCTCACCGGCTCGACCGCGTTCGCGCCCGTACTGCGCGAGGTGGCCGCGAAGTACGAGCGGGACTGCGGCGGCGACCCGGTCATCGACGTGGACCCGCACGGCTCGACGTCCGGGATACGGGAGCTCGCGGCGGCCGGCGCGCAGGCGGGGCGGGACGGGCAGGGCTCACCGCCGGTGGTCGCCCTGTCGGACGGCCCCAAGCCGGCCGGCCTGCCCGAACTGCGCGAGAACAGGGTGGCGGTGTCGGTCTTCGCGCTCGTGGTCAACGACGACGTACGCCTGACGAACCTGTCCACGAACGACGTACGGCGCCTCTACCGTGGCGAGATCCGCAACTGGCGGCAGCTCGGCGGCCCCGACCTGCCCGTGCACCTGGTCAGCCGGGACGCCAACTCCGGGACGAGACAGGTGTTCCAGCGCCGGGTGCTGGGACGGGGCGAGATCGCCAACTCCTCCGTCGACTGCGTCCACAAGGACGACCCGACGGCGGCCGTCATCCGCTGCGAACTCGACTCGACGGACCAGGTGCTGACCACGGTCGCCGACCTGCCGGGCGCCATCGGCTACAGCGAACTCAACCTGGCCGGCCGCGCCAAGGGCCTGCACTCCCTGCGCCTGGACGGCGACCCCGCCTCCGCCGACGCCATCGAACACGGCACGAGCGACTACCCCTACCGCGAGATCGAGTACGCCTACACCTACGGCCGGCCCCCGGCCGACTCCCTGGCGTCGAGCTTCCTCACCTACCTCGCCCGCGGCAACGGCCAGGACGTCATCCGCACACACGGCCACCTGCCGTGCTGGACACCCGAGGGCCTGACCCTGTGCGCGCAGGACTGAACCCCGGCCCACCGGTCATCTGGGCTCTGGCGGCCGCTGCCGGGGCATGTTCGGCCGCGTGCCCCCCGCAGGGGGCACGGAGAACCGCCCGTTGAAACCCGCCGCCTCGGCCCCGCGCCCGCCTCCGGGGAACACCGCCGCCTGCAACCCCACGGGCGCACCCCCGCTCCGGAACTCCCCCACCCACTCCGCCGTCTCCCCGCGCACCAGCTCACTCACATCCTCGGAGAACCTCCGCAGCACCCCGAGACATCGCTCCGCCGCCTCACTCGCCGTGCCCTCCGCCGGCCCCAGAACCTCCCGCACGCACTCCGCCGCCCAGTCGAACTGAAGCGCCTGCAACCGCCGCTGCACGGCCTGCGCGGTGGCCACGTCCCGCATCCACCCCGACGTCACCCCGAAGTACCGGTCGACGGCCACACACGCCACCCCCAGCAGCAGCGCCAGACACCCCCAGGGCGCGATCCCGCCCGCGGCCCCGGTCAGATCCAGCAGCGGCAGCGCGACCCGGGTGACCCGCCCGGCGCCGGCCCCACGGCGCAGCATCCGCGCGCCCCGCGCTTCCACACCCGGTCCTCGAGATACCAGGCCCGCCGTCTGCAGCCGCCCCGCGCTCCCACCCACCGGTACAGCTCGTCCAGCAGGACCGCCGGCCTCCCCCAGTCCCCGAGCGGAAAGCCCGCCCGGCCAGACTCGCCCGCCCACGCCGGCCGCCTCTCCGCCCCGTCCGTCCTCGCG
>KE354053.1 GCA_000415505.1 Streptomyces afghaniensis 772 | reverse complement strand
GGAGCTCGCGATGCTCGCGTCCTACGGCTTCCTCGCCGCCTTCGCCTACGGCACGATCATGAACCTGGCCGGCTGGCCCTTCATGAGTGCCCTCGCATCGGGCGTCGGCTTCGACCCGCACGCGGCGGTCGCCGCCAACCTGGCCCGTTTCCTCGCGTACTGCCTGGCCACGTCGCTGGGCTGGGACCTGGGCCGGGCCGTCGTCACGGTCGTACTGACCCTCACGCTCGGCCCCGCGGTCCTGCGGGCGCTGCGCCGGGCCACCCGCCGGGCGGCCTTCGAGACGCCGGTCACGTTCGACGCGCCCCGGACGTGAAGCCCCCCACATGACCCCCGTCACTTACGAAGTGGGGCCGTAGGAACAACCCCCGGTCACCGACCAGACCTTCCGCGCACATGCGGCCACCCCTAGTAAGCGGGTTCCTTGCGGGCATCCGGCGTGCCTGTTTCTCTGGCCAGGCCACCCCCAAAACCGAGCCCCCCAAGACCGAAGGCGGCGGCCCCCTGATCCCCGGGGCCGTCGCCTTCGCCCCTCCCTGCGCCCTCGCCTACTTGCTCTGGAGCTTCCCCAGCGGCTCCGGGTCCTCCTCCAGCGCGACGGCCGCCGCCTTCCAGCTGGTGTCCCCGGGGTAGAGGGCGCTGCGCAGGTAGGCGGTGGTGAGGCGCGTGGAGCAGTGCGACGCGTGCGGGGCTCTCGTCGGTCGTCTCCGCCACCTCGTAGCCGGGGATGCCCCCGAGCGAGTGCTCCGCCCCGAACAGCGTGAGCAGGCTCTTCTTCCCCGGGCTGTAGGTGTAGGGGTCGGTGAACCAGTCCGGTCCGCGTGTGGTCAGCGCGGAGTCGTCGTGGTCCCCGGCGACGATGAGCGCCGGTGTGGTCATGGTGTCGAAGGACGGCCTCATGAAGGGCAGGTGCTCGACGGCGAACGGGGTCAGGTCGTCGCCCAGGCCGGCCATGGCGAGCAGCACACCGGCCTTCACACGAGGGTCGGACATGTCCTCGCCGGGAACACCGTCGGAGTCGAGGACGCGCGCGCCGAGGAGCATGCTCGACGTCTGGGCTCCCCAGGAGTGGCCGGCCACGGCGACGCGGTCGCGGTCGAGGCGTCCGGTGAGGCCCGGTACGGAGGCTTCGAGAACGTCGAGTCCGTCCAGCACGCGTGTGAGGTCCTCGATACGGAAGCGCCAGATCCGCGGCGTGCGGGGGTCCTCGGGAGGCAGGCCCAGCGTCCTGGAGTCCAGGTGGGTGGGCTGCACCACCACGAAGCCCTGGGCGGCCCAGTGGTCCGCCAGCGGGGCGTAGCCGTTCATCGACCAGCCGAAGCCGTGCGAGAAGACGACGACGGGCAGATCGCCGCCGGTCGCGGGAGCGGACACGCGGACCTGGAGGTCCTCACCGCGGCCCGGGGCGGGCAGGACCACCGGCTTCGCGGAGATCACCGTGGTCGAGTCGGACAGGGAAGTGCCGGGCATGGGGGTGCCTTCCGGTCAGGTCTGTCATCATGAATGAAACGGAACGCCGTTCCGATTACGAGCTCACGATACGGAACATGGTTCCGCTTTACAACCGCCCGCAACAGCACGCACCCGCACGGAAGGACGACACGGTGAACGACAGCGGCCAGAGCGCCGGAAGCTCAGCCCGGTCCAAGCGCAAGGACGCCCGGCGCAACCAGCAGGCCCTGCTGGACGCGGCCGCCGAGGTCTTCGTCAGTTCGGGCGTGGACGCGCCGGTGCGTGACATCGCGGCCAGGGCCGGCGTCGGGGTGGGCACGATCTACCGCCACTTCCCCACCCGGGCGGATCTCGTCATCGCCGTCTACCGCCACCAGGTCGACGCCTGCGCCGAAGCCGGCCCGGCCCTGCTCGCGAGCAGTCCGACACCCCATGCCGCCCTGGTGCGGTGGGTCGATCTCTTCGTCGACTTCCTGGTCACCAAGCACGGCCTGGCCACCGCGATGCAGGGGGACAGCACCTGCTTCGGACCGCTGCACACCTACTTCCTCGAACAGCTCCTGCCGGTGTGCACCCAACTGCTCGAAGCCGCCGCCGCGTCCGGCGAGATCCGCTCCGACCTCGACGCCTACCCGTTCATGCGCGGCATCGGAAACCTCTGCGTCGGCGCTGACAGCGACCCCCACTACGACGCACGCCGACTGGTCGCGCTCCTCGTCGCGGGACTGCGCCAACCGCAGTGACCGCTACTGGGCCCGAACCCGGAGTTCTTTCACTCCGTTGATCCAAGCCGACCTCAATCGACGCGGATCCTCGACCAGTTCAAGATCCGGCATGGCGTCGGCGACGGCGTTGAAGATGAGGTCGATCTCCAGCACGGCGAGGGACTTGCCCAGGCAGTAGTGCGGGCCGCCGCCGCCGAAACCGAGGTGGGGATTGGGATCGCGGGTGATGTCGAAGGCGTCCGGCTCGTCGAAGACCTCGGGGTCGTGGTTGGCGGAGGCGTAGAACAGCCCCACCCGATCACCCTTGCGGATCAGCTTGCCGCCCAGCTCGGTGTCCTGGGTGGCGGTGCGCTGGAAGGCGGCGACCGGGGTCGCCCAGCGCACGATCTCCTCCGCTGTCGTCGACGGCCGCTCCCGCTTGTACAGCTCCCACTGCTCGGGGTGGGTGAGGAAGGCGTGCATGCCGTGGGTGATGGCGTTGCGGGTGGTCTCGTTGCCGGCCACGGCCAGCATCAGCACGAAGAAGCCGAACTCGTCCGAGTTGAGGTTGCCCTGGTCCTCCGCCGCCACCAGTTGCGTGACGATGTCGCGGGCGGGGCACTGCTTGCGGTCGGCGGCCATGTTCATCGCGTAGGCGATGATCTCCGTGGCCGACTCGGCGCCGACCTCCTCGGTGATGGCGTACTCGGGATCGTCGTACGCGATCATCTTGTTGGACCAGTCGAAGATCTTGTCCCGGTCCTCCTGCGGCACCCCCATCAGCTCCGCTATCGCCTGGAGGGGCAGTTCGCAGGCGACCTGGGTGACGAAGTCGAACGGGCCGGTGTGCGCGCGGGCGTTCGCCACGATCGCCCGGGCACGGGCCCGCAGCCGCTCCTCCAGCGCGCGGATCGCCCGGGGCGTGAACCCGCGCTGCACGATCTGCCGGACCCGCGTGTGCTCCGGCGGGTCCATGTTCAGCAGGATGAACCGCTGCGCGTCGATGGAGTCGCGGTCGATGTGCTCGTTGAAGCGGATGATCGCCGTGTTGAGATACGACGAGAACAGCTCCGGGTGCGTGGAGACGTACTTGACGTCGGCGTGCCGGGTGACCGCCCAGTAACCCTCGTCCTGGAAGCCGGCGAGACCCGCCGGCTGCGGCACCCAGCAGACCGGCTCCACCCGGCGCAGCTCGGCGAACTCCGGCAGGGGCACGCGGCTGTGCAGCAGGTCGGGGTCGGTGAAGTCGAACCCGTCGGGCAGCGCGGGACAGGACATGGGCGGCTCCCACCACTCGTACCGACTCTGAGTCTGACGGCCCATCAGCTGTGCGGAGTTGCGGTGACGGTAGTAACGGGTTCTACAAGTAGCAAGAGGCACGGGCCCCTCAATTGCCCGCACGACCCTTGCGGTGAGTAAGTGACCCTCAGCACACTGCAGTCAGAACTAGAACGCGTACTAGTTCCGCGTAGCCTCCCGGAGAGGACCCGCACCCATGGCTGCCGAACCCGTGATCGTCGAAGCCGTACGCACCCCCATCGGCAAGCGCGGCGGCGCGCTCGCCAACCTGCACCCCGCCTACCTCCTGGGCGAGACGTACCGCGAACTCCTCGGCCGCACCGGTATCCCGGCCGACTGCGTCGAGCAGATCGTCGGCGGTACGGTCACCCACGCCGGCGAGCAGTCCATGAACCCCGCGCGCACGGCCTGGCTCACGATGGGGCTCCCCTACGAGACGGCCGCGACGACCGTGGACGCGCAGTGCGGGTCCTCCCAGCAGGCCTCCCACATGCTGGCCAACATGGTCGCCACGGGCGTGATCGACGTCGGCATCTCCTGCGGGGTGGAGTCCATGTCCCGGGTGCCGCTCGGGTCTGGCTCGAAGCACGGGCCGGGCAAGCCGTTCCCCGACGAGTGGAACGTCGACCTGCCGAACCAGTTCGAGGCCGCCGAGCGCATCGCCCGCCACCGTGGTCTGACCCGCGAGAACGTCGACGCGCTGGGCCTCGCCTCCCAGGAGCGGGCCGCCCACGCCTGGGCGGAGGAGCGCTTCAAACGGGAGACGTTCGCGGTCCAGGTCCCCACGACCGAGGAGGAGCAGCATGCCGGGCAGGGCATGTGGCGCCTGGTCGACAAGGACGAGGGCCTGCGCGACACGACGGCGGAAGGGCTGGCCGCGCTGAAGCCGATCATGCCGACGGCGGTCCACACGGCGGGCAACTCGTCGCAGATCTCCGACGGGGCGGCGGCGATCATGTGGGCGTCGAAGCGGATGGCTCGCGCCCTGAAGCTGCGGCCCCGGGCCCGGATCGTGGCCCAGGCCCTGGTGGGCGCCGACCCCCACTTCCACCTCGACGGCCCGATCGACGCGACCAGGGCCGTACTGGGCAAGGCCGGGATGTCCCTGAAGGACATCGACCTCGTGGAGATCAACGAGGCGTTCGCATCGGTCGTACTGAGCTGGGCGCAGGTCTTCGAGCAGGACCTGGAGAAGGTGAACGTGAACGGCGGCGCGATCGCGCTCGGGCACCCGGTGGGGGCCACCGGGGCCCGGCTCATCACGACGGCACTTCACGAACTGGAGCGCGCGGACAAGGAGTTCGCGCTGATCACGATGTGTGCGGGCGGCGGTTTGGCCACCGGCACGATCATTCAGCGGTTGTAGTCGTCGTCCAGTTGATGAACGTGGTGAACGTGGCGGGGTCGAGCGTGAGGATCGGTCCCGCCGGGTTCTTTGAGTCGCGTATTGCGATGGTGGTGTGGGGGGTTTCGGCGACTTCGAGGCACTGGCCGCCCTGGTCGCCGCTGTACGTCGACTTACGCCACTGCATCTCCATAGCGATCCTCCATTACGCGCCGGATGAGCTCCGCCGAGTCGGTGAGGGAAAGCGCGGCGGCCCGGAGGTGATCGTAACGGAGCGAACACTCTCTGACCGTGTCCGGGTTCGCGGTCGGATGCCCGCTGCCATACCCCTCCGTGTAGACGATGGTGGGGTCGGTCGAAAAGCGGTAGACGTCGAACGAGCCTTGCAGACCCGGGTGCGCACCCGCCGAGAACGGCAGCACCTGGATGTTGAGCCGAGGGTTGCTCTCGAACGACAACAGGTGCGCGAGTTGCTCCCGCATCACCTCCGGGCCACCGATCTCCAAGTGCAACGCGGCCTCACTCAGGACTGCCCAGAAGACCGGCGGCTCCCCCTTCTCGAAGACGCGTTGACGAGCCAGGCGGACTGCCGTGCGGTCTTCGAGGTCGCTCCGGTCGAGCGCGCCGAGCACAGCCTGCGCGTATCCCTGGGTCTGAAGCAGCCCGAGCACCATGTGCGTCTGGAAGGAGCAGATCTCGGTCGCCCGCATCTCCAGCTCCGCCACCTGCTGGAACCACGCCGGAAGCCGACTCCGCAGCACCAGTTCGACGAGCCGGGAGAACAAACCGTCCGTGCCCAGCGCCGCATCCACCCGCTCGCTGAACTCCGGCGTCGGAACCTTCCGCGCTGTCTCGATCTGACCCACCAGCGAGCCGGTGTAGTTGAGGATTCCCCCGAGCTGCTTCAGCGTCAGCCCCGCCGCCTCCCTGTGCCTGCGCAGCTCGTAGCCGTAGTAATCGAGCGGGGAAGCACCCGGGTCAAGGGCATTGATGTTGGTCACGCAGAGCCCCTCTCACGCAACTCCGTCCACCACCGGACGGGTTGTATCCGTTCCGTAGCCGAGGGTAGTCACCGCACGTCAGCCTCGTCCCGTGAACGAATACATTCCCGCCCAGTACTCGATGCGCCTCACCGTCGGTGAACATGCCCCCCGCCACGTCCGCCGCATCGTCCGCTCCTTCCTCGAAGAGTGGCGGATGCCCGAGCTGTCGGACGCCGTCGAGCTGGGCGTGACCGAGCTGCTGGCGAACGTCGTACAGCACGTCCCGGACCGCCGCTGTGCGCTGCTGTTGCTGCGGCAGCCGGCCGGGGTGCGGGTCGAGGTGACGGACGGCAGTGATCGACTGCCGGTCTCCCCGGACCGGTTGGACCCGGAGGCGGAGGGCGGCCGGGGGCTGCTCCTGCTCGACGCGATGGCCGACAAGTGGGGCGTGTCGCTGTGGCGCGGGGGCGGAAAGACCGTGTGGTTCGAATGCGCGTCGCCTACGCATCGGGGCTCGTGACCCCGCGCGGACAGCGGCCGGGTACGGCAGCCGCTGGAAGGGAGTTGTCGGACCTGCAAGCTACGTTGAGCGCATGACCTACCCAGAGCGCAAGACGGAGCACGTGAGGCCGCAGCAGTTCCACGAGACCGTCGGCGTGGAGGACTGGCGCGTCGTGGGCGAGGGGGCGTGTGCGTACTTCCGCGCCGGATCGTTCGCGGCCGGCGCCGAGTTCTTGCAGGCGATCAGTGAGATACCGGGAGTCGGGGACGATCACCCGGACGTCGACGTGCGGCGGGAGGGCGTGACCGTACGGCTGATCACGGTCACGGACGACTACTACGGGCTGACCGAACGGCACGTCGAGCTGGCCCGGAAGATCTCGGCGGTGGCCCGCGCGCTGGGCATACCGGCCGACCCGTCCGCCGTGCAGACCGTCCAGGTCACCATCGACGCCCTCGCGGGTCCCGACGTGGTGGCGTTCTGGCGTGCCCTGCTCGGCTACCAGGACCGCGCGAACAGCGGCGAGGACCTGATGGACCCGCGCCGCCGCGGAGCACCGTTCTACTTCCAGCAGATGGACGCACCGCGCCCGCAGCGCAACCGGGTCCACGTGGACGTCTGGGTGCCGTACGACCAGGCCGAAATCCGGATAGCCGCAGCGCTCGCGGCCGGCGGCCGCCTGGTGAGCGACGCCGACGCGCCGTCGAACTGGGTGCTGGCCGACCCCGAGGGCAACGAGGCGTGCGTCGGCGTGGCCGGGCCGCCCAGGACAGCCACCGACCGCCCGTGACACCACTCGTCTAGGCGCGGACTTCAGACGGAATGCGTCGAGGAGCGGCGGCGGCCGTCCTGGGGCCCGTCAGTACGTACACGAGACCGAAGCCCGCCCCGGCCACCAGGGCCCCGCCCACCGCGTCCAGCACCCAGTGGTTCCCGGTCGCCACGATCGCGGACAGGGTGAGCAGCGGGTGCAGCAACCCCAGGGCCTTGATCCACCAGCGGCGCGCCAGGACGGCGATGACGACGCCGCACCACAGTGACCAGCCGAAGTGCAGGGACGGCATCGCCGCGTACTGGTTGGTCAGGGACGTGAGCGTGCCGTAGTCGGGCTGGGAGAAGTCCTGGACGCCGTGGACGGTGTCGATGAAGCCGAGTGTCGGCATCAGCCGGGGCGGGGCCAGCGGGTAGAGCCAGAAGCCGATCAGGGCGAGCAGGGTGGCGAAGCCCAGGGCGGAGCGGGCCCAGCGGTAGTCGGCCGGGCGGCGCCAGTACAGGACGGCGAGGACGGTCAGCGGGACGATGAAATGCATCGACGTGTAGTAATGGTCGAAGAAGTCCCGCAGCCAGCCGATCGTGACGACGGCGTGGTTGGCCCAGTGCTCGACGTCGATGTGCAGGGCGCGTTCCAGGCCGAGGATCTGCCGGCCGTTCTCCTCGGCCTCGGCCCGTCCGGCCGAGATGCTGCCGCCGGTCGCGGCGAGCCGGACCTGGGCGTACGCGGCGTAGGTGACCCGCAGGAGGAGGAGTTCCAGGAGGAGGTTCGGCCTGGTGAGGACCCGGCGCAGGAAGGGGGCGAGCGGGAGGTGCCGGAAGCGGGCCGGGGCGGCGGGGGCGTACTCGGGCGGGAGCGGCGACTGGTAGTGCGGGGAGGTGCGGGAGAGGAACGGCACGGCCGTGGCGGCGGCGAGGGCGGCGAGCAGGACGAGGTTGGTGCGCAGTGGGTCCAGCACCGGCATGTCCGGCAGCATCATCCTGGCCGGCAGGGTCATGACCAGGACGACGGTGACCGGCCAGACGTACCGGTCACCGGCGCGTCTGCCGGCCCGGCCGACGACCGCGAGCAGCACCCACAGCAGCTGGTGCTGCCAGGCCGTGGGCGAGACGACGATCGCGGCGCAGCCGGTGATCGCGACGGCGAGGAGGAGCTGGCCGTCGCCGAAGCAGCGCACGGCGCGGCGCAGGGCCAGGACGGCGACGGCCGCGCCGAGCGTCAGGAAGAGCGCGACCTCCAGGGGGCCGGTCAGGCCGAGCCGGAGCAGGGCGCCGTGCAGGGACTGGTTGGCGAGGTCGTCGGCCGGGCCGCCGAGGCCCACGCCCGCCATGTGGTGGACCCAGTAGCGGTGGGAGTCGTGCGGCATCGCCGCCCAGGCCAGTGCGGTGCAGGCGGCGAAGGTGACGCCGGTGGAGAGCACGGCGCGTCTGCGGCCGGTGAACCACAGCAGGGGCGTGAAGAGCAGCAGGGTGGGCTGGAGCGCTGCCGCGACGCCGATGAGCAGGCCGCTGGTCCGCTGACCGCGGGCGGTGAAGCAGCCCAGCAGGACGAGCAGGACCGGGACGATGCTGGTCTGGCCGAGCCACAGGGTGTTGCGGACCGGCAGGGACAGCATGAGCAGGCCGATGGCGACGGGGGCGGCCAGCAGGGCCGTGCGGCGGCCGATGGGCTGAGGCAGGGCGCGGGCGGCGATCAGGCCGAGGGCGACGACCAGCAGCAGCGTGCCGAAGGTCCAGCCCCAGCCGAGGGCCTGTTCGGCCGAACGGGTGAGGGGTTTGAGGGCGAGCCCGCCGAAGGGGGTGCCGGTGAAACGGGTCGAGTCGTAGAGCGAGCCGGTCACGTGCAGGACGCCGTTCGGCCCGACCCAGGTCTCCAGATCCGTCAGCCGCTCGCCGCGCGGGGTGCCGAGAACGGCGGCCACCTGCCGTGCGGCGAGGGCCGCGACGATCAGCCACAGCCCGAGACAGGCCACGCGCAGACGTGTGCGGGTCCCGCCGACGGCTGTCGCTCCGAAGGCTTCCGTCGGTCGTCCGCTGCGCTCCGCATTCGCCACGCCTCGTCGGCCTTCTACCCGGTATGCCCCTCTTCGTCCGGTTGACGATAGTGCGCGAGACGGGCGGTTGCCTCTCGTGGCGCGAGAAGGATCACATCAAGATCTCGTGGGAACCGCTCCCAGCCGGGCATACGTGCCTGCACAGCCGGTGTTTAGATGCATCCTGCAACGAAAGGCGTACCGCCCGTAATGGGCTTTTCTTCGCCTATCGTCGCTTTTCGGCCCGTACGACAGCGCCGCCGCGCGGACCGCGTCCCTGTCCCCGTCGAAAGGTAGGCGAGCGAGTCTTGTCGACTGTCTCAGTCGTCGCTCCCGCGTCCGGCCTGAAGAGCCGCGCAGCGAAGACCCCCGGCACCACCGTCACCGACCCCGCGCTCGTCAAGCGCGCCGTGAAGGCGGCGGCGCTGGGCAACGCGATGGAATGGTTCGACTTCGGTGTCTACAGCTACATCGCGGTCACGCTGGGCAAGGTCTTCTTCCCCTCGGGCAACCCCACCGCACAGCTGCTCTCCACGTTCGGCGCCTTCGCCGCGGCCTTCCTGGTCCGCCCGCTCGGCGGCATGGTCTTCGGCCCGCTCGGCGACCGGGTCGGCCGCCAGAAGGTGCTCGCCCTCACCATGATCATGATGGCCGCGGGCACCTTCGCGATCGGTCTGATCCCGTCGTACGCGACGATCGGTGTCGGCGCGCCGATCCTGCTGCTGGTGGCCGCCTGGTGCAGGGCTTCTCCACCGGCGGTGAGTACGCGGGCGCGTCCACCTTCATCGCCGAGTACGCCCCCGACAAGCGGCGCGGCTTCCTCGGCAGCTGGCTGGAGTTCGGCACGCTCGCCGGCTACATCGGCGGCGCCGGCCTGGTCACGGTGATGACGGCCCTGCTGTCCACCGACGACCTGACCTCCTGGGGCTGGCGCATCCCGTTCCTGATCGCGGGCCCGATGGGCATCATCGGCCTCTACCTGCGGCTGCGGCTGGAGGAGACCCCGGCGTTCGCGGCCGAGGTCGAGAAGGCCGAGACCAACCGCCCCAAGGTGCCGCTGCGCGAGATGATCACCGGCCAGTGGCGCGCGCTGCTGCTCTGCGTCGGCCTGGTGCTGGTCTTCAACGTCACCGACTACATGCTGCTGTCGTACATGCCGAGCTACCTGACCGGTCAGCTCCACTACGACGAGACGCACGGCCTGCTCGTCGTCCTCGGCGTGATGGCGCTGATGATGATCGTCCAGCCGTTCGCCGGCGCGCTGACCGACCGGGTCGGCCGCCGCCCGGTGATCGCCACCGGCTGCGCGGGCTTCCTGCTGCTGTCCGTCCCCGCCCTGCTGCTGATCCGCGAGGGCAGCCTGCTCGCGGTCGCCCTCGGCATGGGCGCCCTCGGCCTGCTGCTGGTCTGCTTCACGGCGGCTATGCCCTCGGCGCTCCCGGCGCTGTTCCCGACGAAGGTCCGCTACGGCTCCCTGTCCATCGGCTTCAACGTCTCCGTGTCCCTGTTCGGCGGCACGACGCCGCTGGTGGTCACGGCCCTGATCGGCGCCACCGGGAACATGATGATGCCCGCCTACTACATGATGGCCGCGGCCGTCATCGGCGGTTTCGCGGTGTGGCGCATGGCGGAGTCGGCCGGGCGTCCGCTGCCGGGCTCGGCGCCGTCGGTGGCCGGCTGATCCACGGCCTCCGTGGCCGGATGAGACACGCCGAGGGGAATCCCCCTGACACCGAGGCGATGCACCACGTATCTTCGTCACGCCAGTAGTTAGGGATGCTAACTATGCGTACGAAAGGTAGAGGTGCATGAGCGAGTCGCACGTCTGGGACGAGGTCGACGCCTACTTCACCACCCACCTCGCCCCGGACGACGAAGCCCTGGCGGCCGCCCTGCGCGACAGCGACGCCGCCGGGCTTCCGCACATCAACGTCGCGGGCAACCAGGGCAAGCTCCTCCAGCTCCTGGCCCAGATCCAGGGCGCCCGCCACATCCTGGAGATCGGCACGCTCGGCGGCTACAGCACCATCTGGCTGGGCCGCGCCCTGCCCGACGACGGGCGGCTGGTCTCCCTGGAGTACGACCCCAGGCACGCCGAGGTCGCCGTCCGCAACATCGCCCGCGCCGGCCTGGACAAGCTCGTCGAGGTCCGGGTGGGCCCGGCCCTGGAGTCGCTGCCCAAGCTGGCCGACGAGAACCCGCCCCCCTTCGACCTGGTCTTCATCGACGCCGACAAGGCCAACAACCCGCACTACGTGGAGTGGGCCGTGAAGCTCACCAGCACGGGCAGCCTGATCGTCCTCGACAACGTCGTCCGCGGCGGCCGCGTCACCGACGTGGCGAGCACGGCACCGGACGTGACGGGCACCCGCGCCGCGATCGAACTGATCGGCAGCCACCCGCGGCTGAGCGGCACGGCGATCCAGACGGTCGGCATGAAGGGGTACGACGGGTTCGCGCTGGCCCGGGTGCTGGCCTGACCGGCGTCAGACCTCGTGGAAGAAACCGACGTTGACGCTGCGCGGGGCGGTGCGGTCCTGGACGATGACCTCGCCGCTGCCGCCCCTGGGCAGCGGGACGGTGCCGCCGTAGGCGAGGGGCTGGGCGTACTCCCCCACCGTGAGCCGGACTTCGGAGGACGGGTCGGGCTGGGAACCGCGCAGCCAGGTCAGCTGCCAGGTCCCGTCGGGCCCGCACAGGAACTCCAGATGGACGCGGGAGACGAACAGCCAGTCGTCCGGCGTGGAGAGCCGGCACACCGACTTGTCGCGGCCCACCCGCAGCACGGCGCCCGGCTCGCTGGGCGCGTCGGCCATGAGCATGCCGGCCGTGGCACCCTCCTCCGCCGCGGACACGGCGGCCATGGTGAGTTCGAGCACGTGCGCTCCTCCTGAGACGTCCTGGTGGGACTGCAAGCCCGCCGCATGATAGAACGCCCGGCTGCACGGTGTCCGGCACAATGGGTTCATGACCGAGCGAAAGCCACCCGGCGTCGACTTCGAGTCCTGGGTCGACAAACAGATCCGTGACGCGGAGACACGCGGGGAGTTCGAGCGGCTGCCGGGGGCGGGCAAACCGCTGCCGGCCGATGTGGACGCCACCTACGACGAACTGTGGTGGGTCAAGCGGAAGATGGCCCGCGAGGGCCTCTCGGTCCTGCCGCCGACACTGGCGCTGCGCAAGGAGGCGGAGGACGCGCTCCTGGCCGCGTACGCGGCGCCCTCGGAGCAGGCCGTCAGGAAGATCATCGGCGAGATCAACGACAAGATCCGCGACATGATGTTCAAGCCGCCGCCCGGGCCCCCGCTCGGTAAGAAGCCGTACGACGTCGAGGACGTCGTACGGCAATGGCGGGAGCGCCGGGCGGACCGGTGAGCGGGGCAGCTCACACGTGCAGCAGCCGTTCCGCCAGCTCCCGGTAGTCCTTCAGGGCCAGCCGGAGCTGCTCGGTGTCGCCGCTCGACACGGGCTTGCCCTCGCCGCCCTCCACCGCCTGCCAGGAGTGGCGCAGGGTGCGGCGGCGCTGGGTCACGGCCTCGGTGAACCGGGCCGCGATCTCCTCCAGCACGTGGTCGGCCTCCTCGACGGCGGCCCGGGGCGCGTCGACGAACTCGGCGACGGCGTGGTGCAACTGCGAGGTGAGTTTGTCGGACTCGTCGTGGGGGAGCAGGTGCGCGGGGGTGCCGTGGGAGCCCTGGGAGGTGCCTTCCCGTTCCTTGGCACCGGCGAGGCCTGTGCCGTGGCCGGTGCCCAGGGCGGTCTCACCGCGGGCATCGGGGTCGGCGGAGGAGCCACGGGTGCCGGGGGTGTGGGAGGTGACGGGGGTGACGCGAGTGTCAGAGGTGACCTGCGCGTCGCGGGTGTCGTCGCCGGGCGGTCGGGTCATGTCGGACATCGATCTCAACTCTCCTTCGCCTGACGTCGGTGCAGGGCCCACGGCATGTGCCCGCCGCGGCCGGCCGTTGTCTTGCGGCCGCCGTTCAGCCCGGCCTTGTGCCGTCCGCCCTCATGGCGGCCGCCCAGGTGCGGGCCGGCGACGTGGTCTCCGCCGTCGTGGCGGGCCGGACGCACCAGCTCCTCGAACAGGGCGCGGGCCGCCACCATGGCCTCACGCATGTCTTCCGTACCGGTGCCGCCGTCCCGGGCGTCGTCCGCGCGCAGGTGCGCCGCGCGGTGCACGCGCCGGTAGCCGTCCACGTGGTGGGCGTGGTGCACGGACAGCGCGGCGAGCTGTTCCTCGTACTGCCCGCCGTCCGGGAAGCCCCGGGCACCGGCGAGCTCCGCGAGCAGCCGGTCCGCCTCGGCGACCGCCTCCCGCGGCGAGTCGACGAACCGCTCCTGAGCGGCCGTCCAGCGCGCCTCGTACTGCTCGCGCTGCGCCGGCTCCAGCGCGCGTTCGCGCAGTTCACCGTGGCGCTCCACGCGCTCGGCGAGCTCGCGCTCGGCGGCCTTGGCGTCACCGTCGTGCCGTGCGACGGCCAGTTCGTACTCGGGTCCGAAGCGCCGCTTCAGGCTCGGGCCGCGCCGAGCCCCTCGGGCGCGCAGGGTCATGGCGGCCGCGATGATGACGACGACCGCCGCGATCACGATCAGAGCAATGATCAGGCCAGTGGACATGAATGCCTTCCGGGTTCTCGGCCCAACCGGCTCTCCTCGCGAGCCGGTTCGCCGACCGGGTAGCCCGGAAGCAGGGCCCCAAACGGCGTCCGGGCCCGGAGGCCCCCGGCGTTATCGGGTTGCGGCCCCGCTACGGCCCTCGCGGAGAATGCCGGTCATGACCTGGACCGTGGCCCCGGAACCGTACGACTCCCCCGTCGCCGCCGCCCTGTGGCGGGCGTACTACACCGAGGTCAGCGACCGCTGGTACCTGCTGCACGAGGGGCGCCGGACCGACCCGGACGAGCTGGAGCGGGAGATCGCCAAGGAGCCGGGGGCCGATCTCGCCCCACCCGGCGGGCAGTTGCTGGTCGCCCGGTACGGCGGCGAGCCGGCCGGCACCGCGGGCGTGCGGCTGCTGGACGGCACGACCGCCGAGCTCAAGCGGGTCTTCCTGCGCGAGCCGATGCGCGGCAAGGGCGGTGCCGCGCTGCTCGTCCGGGCCGCCGAGGACGCCGCCCGCACGCTCGGTGCCCGGCGGATGATCCTCGACACCCGCGGCGACCTCGTCGAGGCCCGCGCCCTCTACGCCCGGCTCGGCTACGAGGAGACCGCGCCGCACAACGACGACACGTACGCCGAGCACTGGTTCACCAAGCACCTCACCTGACCCAACGTCCTCTTTCAGCCCACCCGCTCGGCCGGGCGCCCGGCATAGGCCCGCTCGGCGTCCGGCCGCTCCCGCCGCGAGCCGCACAGTTCGCCGTTCAACTCCCGCACGAGTTGGACGAGATCGGTCGGCCGGTCCGGCCCCCACCAGTCACCGAGCAGCTCGGCCAGGGACTCCTCACGCACCTGTGCCAGCCGCTCGGCGACCTCGCGTCCCCGGTCGGTCAGGACCATGTCGAGGCCCGTGCGCACGGCGAGCCTGCGCTCCTCGACCTGCCGTACGGCCTCCATGATCACGGGCAGCGACACCGGCACCCGCTCGGCCAGCACGGCCGGCTCCACCGAGCCGTACCGCCTGATCCGCAGCAGCAGCCAGCTCGCCGCGGGCAGCAGGTCGTAGCCCGCCCGGGCGGTGATCTTCCGGTAGATCTCGCGCCGCCCGGCGCGGGTGCCGAGCACCGACAGCGCACGGCACACCTCGTCGTACGAGGACCGCTCGACGGGGTTGCTGGCCAGGGTCTCCGTCACGTCGGGCGCGGTGACCGAGCCGCGCAGCCGGTCCTCCTTCAGGAACCAGGCCAGCACGAAGCCGAGGAGCGCGACCGGGGCGGCGTACAGGAAGACGTCCGTGATGGCCACGGAGTACGCGTGCAGGGCCGGCGGGCGCAGGCCGGGCGGCAGGGCGGCGATGCCGCGCGGATCGGCCTCCAGCGCGCCCACGGAGACGCCGGGCGGCAGCGGCGTCCCCCGGAGGGCGTCCGTGAGCTGGTCGCCGAGGCGGCCCGCGAAGACCGTGCCGAAGACGGCCACGCCGAACGAGGCGCCGATGGAGCGGAAGAAGGTGGCGCCGGAGGTGGCGACGCCCAGGTCCTCGTACGGGACGGCGTTCTGCACGATGAGCACGAGGACCTGCATCACCAGGCCGAGGCCGAGTCCGAAGACGAAGAAGAAGCCGCTCAGCTCGGCGGTGGAGCTGTGCTCGTCGAGCTGGTGGAGCAGGAGCAGCCCGAGGGTGGTGACGCCGGTGCCGGCGATCGGGAACACCTTCCAGCGGCCGGTCCGGCTGACGATCTGCCCGGAGGCCGTGGAGGCCAGCAGCAGCCCCAGCACCATCGGCAGCATGTGCACACCGGACATGGTCGGGCTGATGCCCTGCACGACCTGGAGGAAGGTCGGCAGGTAGACCATCGCGCCGAACATGGCGAAGCCGACGACGAAGCTGATCACGGCGGCGAGCGTGAAGGTGCGCACGCGGAAGAGCTTCAGCGGCAGGACGGGTTCGGCGGCCCGCCGCTCGACGGCCACGAAGGCGACGGCGAGGACGACGCCCAGCACCGCGAGCGCGACGATCTGCGCGGACCCCCAGCCCCAGGTCGTGCCCCCGAGGGAGGCGACGAGCACCAGGCAGGTGGCGACGGCCGCGATGAGGAACGTGCCGAGGTAGTCGATGACGTGCCGCTGCGTCCGGCGCGGGATGTGCAGCACGGCCGCGATCACGGCGAGCGCGACGACCCCGACGGGCAGGTTGACGTAGAACACCCAGCGCCAGCTCGCGTGCTGGGTGAACAGCCCGCCGAGCAGCGGCCCGAGCACACTGGTGGCGCCGAACACGGCCCCGAACAGCCCCTGGTAACGCCCGCGTTCACGAGGCGGGACGAGATCCCCGACGATGGCCATCGACAACACGATCAGCCCGCCGCCGCCGAGCCCCTGAACGGCCCGGAAGGCGATGAGCTGCGTCATGTCCTGCGCCGCGCCGCACAGCGCGGAGCCGACGAGGAAGATCACGATCGCCGTCTGGAACAGCCGCTTGCGGCCGTACTGGTCGCCGAGTTTGCCCCACAGCGGGGTCGCGGCGGTCGCGGCCAGCAGGTAGGCGGTGACCACCCAGGACAGGTGGTCCATGCCGCCGAGGTCGCTGACGATGGTGGGCAGCGCGGTCGACACGATGGTCTGGTCGAGGGCGGCGAGCAGCATCCCGAGGAGCAGGGCGCCGATGGAGACCAGGACGTTCCCGGGCACCTGCTCCTGGACTGCGGCGCCCTGGTCCGATGCTTTCGTGACGTGCGCATGCCCGGCCATGAGACCTCCCGAGGGTCCTGTGACATTTTCCATCGTGACCGGTGTGACGCGGTATGGCCCGCCGAGTCCTTTTGGAAGCTTTCATTCCGGGAGCTGGCCGTCCGCACTGTGGAGAAGATCTGGATAATCTCTGGAGTTCGCGAGGGGAGCTGGAGTTCGCGAGGGGAGGGAGGAACGCGTGGAACAGCCGAACGGCCACCCGTGCCCGGAGTGCGGCACGCCCAGAAAGCCGGACAACACCCCGTCCTGCACCTGTACGCACCGCGCCGCAGAGGCCCTCCGCAACGCCCGCACGACGGAGGCGGCAGCGGCGGAGGACTTCGACCCACTCCGCATCCGCCCGTACGTCGAACTCACGCCCGACACGCCCATACGGTCCCCTGAGGACGAGGGCACGCCGGGAGGCCCCGCCGCGGAGGGCCGGCCCACGCCGCCCTCACACACGGACGCGCCCACGCGGGCGGCCGACGCCGCCCCGCGAACGCCCTCGCACACGACGACCCCGGGCCCCGAGCAGCCCACCCGGACGGCCGACGACACCCCACGGCGACCCCACGCGGACCACCCGCTCACGCCTTCACAAGCGACGACCCCGGGCCCCGAGCAGCCCACCGGGACAGCCGACCACACCCCACGGCGACCCCACGCCGACCACCCGCTCACGCCTTCACAAGCGACGACCCCGGGCCCCGAGCAGCCCACCGGGACAGCCGACCACACCCCACGGCGACCC
>KE354052.1 GCA_000415505.1 Streptomyces afghaniensis 772 | reverse complement strand
CGTGTCGACGGAGACCGCTGCCGCGCCCGCCACGGACGCCTCCGCGCCTGCCACCGGTGCCGGCTCCCGGCGGCGCCGCGGTACCGGCCTCGAGGGCATGGTGCTGGCCGAGCTGCAACAGGTCGCATCCGGCCTCGGTATCAGGGGCACCGCGCGTATGCGCAAGAGCCAGCTGATCGAGGTCATCAAGGAGGCGCAGGCGTCCGGCGGCGCCGCTCCGGCGGCGAAGGCCGAGGCCCCCGCCGAGACCAAGCCGAAGCGCCGCGCCACCTCCCGGACCCGTACGGGGGACAACGCCGAGAAGGCGGAGAAGAAGGCGGACGCGAAGCAGGCTTCCGAGGCCCCCGCCGAGAAGGC
>KE354051.1 GCA_000415505.1 Streptomyces afghaniensis 772 | reverse complement strand
GAGCATCTGCTGCGCGGCATGGCCTCGCGGCAACGCCTCAAGCTCATCGTCCACGGTCAGAGTCGCATCAAGGAACTCGGGATCCGGCCCGACTTCGCCATCGCCTGCGGCGGCAGGACCATAGGGCACGTCGAGCTGAAGCAGCCGGGTTCGGGGCCGATCCGGAGAAGTGGTCGGTGAAAAGCCACGACCGCAAGCAGTGGGAGAAGATCAAGGCACTCCACAATGTGCTGTACACCGACGGATACCAGTGGGCGGTCTACCGTTTCGGCGTACAGGTCGGACCGACCGGAATCCGTGGTCGGAGACCTTGACTTCCGGTAGCCGGCAACGTCGTCGTCGCGGACACCGGGTTCGAGCGCGCCCTCACGCACTTCTTCCTGCCGGCGCCCATCGTCCACGACAGCATCAACGAACTGGTCAAGCGCATCGCGGGAATCTGCGCCCTGCTGCGTGACGAGGTCACCGAACGCCTCATCCGCGAGGAGCACGGGGAGGCTGACGCTGCGTTCTCGATCCTGGCCGACAACTGGAAGGACCTGCTCTTTCCCGATGCTCGCCCGGAGGAGTTCGCGGACCAATACAGTCAAACGCTGACGTTTGCCATGCTGCTGGCTCGTCTTGAGCACATCGATCTGGGCAGGCTCACGCTCCCCGAGGTCGCAATCCGACTGGGCAAGCGGCATTCCTTGATGGGCAAGGCGCTCGCGGTGCTGACGGACGACGCCCTCGACGATCTGCGGGGCATCATCGACCCGCTGATCGACGTCTTATCGGCCGTCGACCCCGAAATGTTCAAGGACGAGACCGGAGACGCCTACCTCCACCTGTACGAGGGCTTTCTGAGCGCCTACGACCCGGAACTGCGACGGCGGACGGGTACTTACTACACGGCCGGCGAGGTCGTCCGCTTCATGGTCGGCTTCACCGACGAGGTGCTGCGAGACCGGCTCGGCCAGGAGGACGGGTACGGAAGCGAGGACGTCACCGTCGTCGATCCGGCCATGGGCACCGGGACCTTCCTCATCAACATCATCGACCACGTCGCCAAGTCCCTGTCACTGAAGTACGGCAGGACTCTCAAATCCGGGCTTCTCCGAGAACTCTCGGGCCGACTGGTCGGGCTGGAGAAACAGACCGGCCCGTACGCCGTCGCCGAACTCCGTGTACACCACGCCTTCCGGTCCCACGACGCCGACATCACGCGCCGCCCGCCGAGGCTTCTGGTGGCCGACACACTCGACGATCCCGCCGTCGAGCACCACCTGGGCTTCATGTACGAGGCGATCGCCCGCCACCGCCGAATGGCGAACAAGATCAAGGCGGACGAGAAGGTCATGGTGGTCATCGGCAATCCGCCCTACCTGCGGGGTGCGAGACAGTCAGGCGTCGGACGCTGGGTCACCGAGGGCAACCCCAACGGCCAGGGCCCGATCCTCGCCCGCTTCCACCCAGAGGACAACGGACGCGTCGGATACGCCCTCGACAACCTCTACGTCTACTTCTGGGCGTGGTCCACCTGGAAGGTCTTCGACCAGTTGACCGCCTCGGGAGCACCGAAGGCCCCAGCGGGATCGTCGCCCTCATCACCAACTCCGGATACCTGGACAGCGAGGGCTCGGCCGGCATGCGCCACTACCTGCGCGAGGTCGCCGACGAGGGCTGGGTCATCGGACTCTCCCCCGAGGGCGCCTACTCCGACACGCGCACCCGTGTCATCCAGGATGTCAAGCGGGAGATCTGCATCGCCGTCTTCGTTCGCCATGGCGCCCCGGACGCAAGTACAGCGGCGCGGGTCTGGCGACTCGACGTCCCCGCGGGCACACGCGAGGAAAAGTTCGACTGGCTGGAAGGGCTTGGCCTCGACGGCCATCGCGGAGGGACCTCCTGGCAGCTCTGCCCCACACAGTGGACCGCGCCCTTACACGTCACGTCCGACTCCGAGTGGTCGGCAATGCCACCGGTGGACGCCCTGCTGCCCTGGACGAGCTCCGGCAACAAGAACAACCGCAACTGGCCCGTCTCACCCAGCCGGGACGTTCTGGAGAGGCGCTGGCACAGGCTCGTCCAGGCTCCGGCAGACGCCAAAGCGGAGCTGATGAAGAGCACCGGAGACCGCCGTCCGGACAAGCTGGAACCACCACTGCCCGGCCAGCAGGAGACGGGCAGTCTTGCCGCAGAGAAAGAGACGGTTCCGGTCATCGTCAAGTACGGACGGATGACGTTCAACCGGCAGTACATCATCGCGGACCGAAGAGTGATCGACCGACCGCGGCCGGCCTTGTGGTTCGCCCACAACGACCAGCGTCAGATCTACCTGTCCGAACTCCACACGGAATCAGGCCGTCCGGGCCGGCGGTGAGTTTCACCGCCCTTCTCGCCCGACATTCATCACTTCAAAGGCACAGAAGGCGCCGCGTCGCCCCTCTCTACCGCCACCCCCACCAGGATGAACCAAACGTCACCCCTGGCCTGCTGCGGCTGCTCACCAAGACGCACGGCGTGACGGTCACCGCCGAGGACCTCTTCGCGTACATCGCGGGAACAGCCGGCCACAGCGGCTACACCCGCCGCTTCGCCGCGAACCTCGCCGAGCGCGGTGCCCGTATCCCTATAACACGTGACCCGGCTCTATGGGCGGAGCTCGTGGAAGTGGGCAGGCGCACGGTGTGGATCCACACGTACGGCCAGCGCTTCGCCTCCCACCACGACAGTTCACCTGGCTCGTCCCCGAGGCTTCCCCCGGAGGAACAACCGGAATGCGTCGTCGTGATCGGAGAGCACGACGGGTTACCTGAGGACATCTCCTACGACGCGTCCACGCGAACCCTCACGGTGGGCAAGGGCTGCATACGTCCGGTGGCGCCGGAAGTCTGGGACTATCGGATCGGCGGGGTGCAGGTGATCCGCAAGTGGTTCAGCTTCCGCAAGCGCAGGCCAGACGTGGAACGACAGACCCCGTTGAACGACATCCTGCCCCCGACCTGGCCTGCTCGGTGGACCGTTGACCTTATTGACCTCATCAACGCGCTCGGGCTCCTCGTAGCCCTCGAACCCCGCCAGGCCCGGCTGCTGGACGCCGTGAGCAGCGGCCCGCTCATCAGCACCGACGACCTACGGGGCGAGGGCATCCTGCCCGTACCTGCCTACGCAACCAAGGAACCGAAACCGCCGCGGAAGTCTCGACGCACCCCCGGCCCTGGGCAGGAGAGCCTCGACTTCTCGGACTGACACCCGCCCGGCCTGAGCCGCCGCTGGACCTCGAAGGCACAGACCCGGCTGGAGCTGTTCCGCTGGCTGTCGTACTACAACCAGCACCGTCGGCACTCCGCGCTCGGCTACCTCACACCAGCCGAGTTCGAACAGCAACTGATCACGTCACCTACGCTGTCTCTCGTCGCATAAAACCCGGTGTCCACTCCCGGGGATCAACCTCAGCCGTCATGCCACCCGTTCGGGTGAACGGAAAGTCATCCCGCTGCGGCGGTTGAGGCCGCCCCGGGACGATCGGTGACCGTGGCACGGGTGCCGATGGGTCTTGACGAGCTGGTTGAGCACTGGACTCTGCCGAAGACGATTTCGATCAGTAGCCAGGGTGCCCAGGACGAGCCGGACGGCCACTCCCCAACAACTTACGGAGACCCGATGGACCCGGAAGCACTGAACGACCTCGTCCAGACCGGAAGCGCAGCGATCGTCGCGGCCATGGTCACCGATGCCTGGCAGACTGCCCGCGTCCGGACCGTGCGGCTCTTCCAGCGCGGTGGCCGTGACCCGCAGGAGATTGAAGCCCAGCTGGACCGCAGCGTCGCGCGCGTGACGCGTGAAGGGACCGAAGCTGCCCGGGAGGGCCAGGTCACTCGTTGGCGGGACGACCTGGAAGACCTTCTGAGTGAATACCCGGACGCTGCGGACGACCTTCGGGCTCTGGTCCGCGAGGTCAAGGCGCGCCTGCCGCAAGTCCAGCAGCAATGGGTGCAGAACATCACTGCATCCGCCCCCGGGTCCATTGCCCAGGGCGCGTACGGCAACATCATCAACCACTCTGGCAGCCTCTCGGTAACCGCCGCTACGGGCAGCGGGGCGGACAGCGCCGCCGAGGATAGGCAGGGCAGGAGAGCGTGAGCGCAACAGACGGCCCACAGCCGCAGTTCGTACAAAACGTTACGGCTGTCAGTGGGTTCGCGTACGGTGCGATCGGCGCCGACATCCACGTTTTCGGCGACGGCTCACCGGTCTATCTGCTCCAGAACTGGCAACCCGCCGTCCCCGCCGACCCTGCGTGGCTCCGCGAGCTGCCGAGCCGGATGCTCAACTCCCGCTTTGAAGTGGTGCCGTTCACCGGCCGGGAGACCGAGCTGTCCGAGCTGAGGGCCTGGCGGGACGGCGGACCGCGGCTCGCCGCGCGCTGGATCCACGCCCCCGGCGGGCAGGGCAAGACCCGCCTCGCGGCCCGGTTCGCTGACGAGACCCGGGACGGCGGCTGGCAGGTGGTCACCGCCGTTCACGGCCCCGGCTCCGTCCAGCCCCCGCCCGGCAGCCAGGACCTGACCCTGGACGGGCACGGCGGGGTGCTCCTCGTCGTCGACTACGCGGACCGCTGGCCGCTCACCCACCTCACCTGGCTCTTCAGCAACGCCCTGCTGCACCAGGACCCGCCGGCACGGATCCTGCTGCTCGCCCGTACCGCCGACGCCTGGCCCGCCGTCCGCGCCTCGCTCGCCAACCACCGGGCCACTGCCTCCAGCAGAGCCCTCGATGCCCCGCCCGACGGACCCGCCATGTACCGGGCGGCCCGGGACGCCTTTGCCGTACGGTATGGGTTCCCGGCCGGCTCCGTCCCTGGCTCGGCGCCGCCGTACGAGCTGACCCTCGCCCTCCACATGGCCGCGCTCGTCGTCGTCGATGCCCAGGTGCACGGCCGTCGCGCTCCCACCGACCTGGCCGGACTCACTGTCTACCTCCTGGACCGGGAGCACCTGCACTGGGCCACACTGCATGCCCGTGGCGATGCGGGCGCCACTCCGCCCGCCGCCATGAACAAGGTCGTCTTCGCCGCCGCCCTGGCCGGAGCAGCCGACCGCCCGCACGGCGTCGAGGTCGTGCGTGCGCTACGGCTCGGCACCCCCGTCGACCGCGTCCTCGACGATCACGCCCACTGCTACCCGCCCGAGCCGGACGGCGGGGACACCGTCCTCGAACCGCTTTATCCGGACCGGCTCGCCGAGGATTTCCTCGCCCTCACCCTCCCCGGTCACCAGGCCGACTACCCGGCCATGGAATGGGCCGAGGAGGTCATCGACGCGCTCCTCGGTCGGCACGCCAGCCGGGGCATCACCTTCCTGGCCGCCGCCGCACAGCGCTGGCCGCACGTCGGACCTGACCATCTCTACCCGATCCTCGCAGCCGCGCCGGGCCTTGCACTCGCCGCCGGGAGCGCCGCTCTCAGCGCGCTCGCCGCCCTGGAGGACGTCCCCATCAGGCTGCTCGCCGCTGTTGAGGAGCGGTTCCCCGTCGGCCGCCACGTCGAGTTGGACGCCGGGATGGCGGCCGTGACCCGGCGGCTCGTCACCGAACTGCTCGCCCTGGACGACAGCCCCGTCGCCCGCGCCGTCGGCTGCCAACACCTGAGCACCCGCCTCCTGAACGCCGGGCTCGACGCCGAGGCCCTGGAGGTCGCCCGGCGGGGCGTGACCGCCGCGCGGGAGCTCGATGACGACGTCCCGGTGCTCGCTGCTGCCTTGGGCCGACTCGGCGACTGCCTCGCCCACAATGGGCGCCCGGCCGAGGCCCTGCGGGCCACCGAGGAGGCCGCTGCCCTCGCCCAGCCCCTCGCCGAAGCCGAGCGTGCCCGGCATGAGCCTCTCTACGCCGGTATCCTCGCGGGCCTCGCCGTGCGGCTTGCGGAGGCCGGCCGACATCAGGACGCCCTGGAGGTTGGCGAACGCGCGGCGACGGCCTGGCGCCAGCTCTCCGCCGCCGACCCCGCCCACGAGCCGCGACTGGCCGACGCCCTACACGCTCACGGCCGCCAGCTCTCCCACCAAGGACTTCAGGCCGAGTCCGTCGTAGTCTCCCGCGAGGCACTTTCCCTCCGGCTTTCACTTGCCGAACAGGACGCGGCGGGGCACGAGCCCGGCCTCGCCGCCTCCCTCCTCACCCTTTCCGCGCAGTTGGCCAGGGAGGGACGGAGGGCGGAGGCTCTGGCGTGCTCTCAGCAAGCGGTGGAAAGCATGCGCGCCCTGGCCCGGGCCGACCCCACCGCCCACGACGCGGGTCTTGCACACGCCCTGCAGGCCCTCGGCGCCGACCTGGCCGAGGCGGGACAGCTGATGGAAGGGATAGACACGACAGCCGAATCCATCGCCGTCTGGCGCCGCCTCGCCCGGGACAACCCAGCCGCCCACTCCGCCGAACTCTCGAAGTCTCTCTCCAACCTCGCCCTCCTCCGCCTTTTCGCGGACCCGCCGACCCAGGCACTGCCCGCCGCCGCGGAAGCCGTCCAGCTCATGCAACTCCGCCACGCAGAAGCGCCCGAACTTCACCGGGCCGACCTCGGCCGGTGCCTGTCGATCCTGGCCGTCTGCCTGAACACGGCCGGCCTTCGGCAGGAACGCCACGGGGTGGCTGCTGGCGCCGTCAGGCAGTACGAGGCCGCGTGGAAGGCCGACCCGGTGCGGTACGCCTTCGACCTCGCACGGGTCCTCGACCAGATGGGCCGGTACCTGGCGGACGACGAGCGCTGGGCGGACGCGCTCGGCGCGCTGGAAGGCGGGCTCGCCCTGGCGGAGGCGTACATACACGTGGACCCAACCACGTACGCCCCCCTCATCTCCGGGCTGCGCACGGCGCTCGACGACTGCCGGCGGCGGATACGGCAACCATGGTGGAGACGACGAGGCCAGCGCCCCCGGGGGTGACACCCGCGACTCTGTCCCCGCGACCGCGTACGGTACGGCGGCTGCTGAGGTCGGTGGTGCCAGGCGAGCAGGCGATGACCCGGTAGCCGGCCATGAGCCGGGTGATCGCCTCACACGCGAGTACGGCCACCAGGCCGTGCCCCCGCCGTGGGGGATCCAGCGTCACTCGATCCATGACGAGCAGCGCTGAGCCGACTTACTCCAGTCGTTCGCTGACTTCGTCGGTGAAGGAGCCCGCTGGGGATCGAGGAGGACCTGGGCGGTCTCGCACAGCTCCTCGAACTCCTCCTCCATGGCGCCCACAGCTCTGCGGCCTCGCCGCCGGTGGCCCGTCGCTCCAGCGTCAGGCTTGCGAGTCGGTCGAGGAAGAGGGCAGGCCGGTGCGGTCGATCTTGGTGAAGAACGGGGCGTTTACATGACCGGGGAACTGTGCCATCAGATCCTCGCCCTCGAAGGCCCCCGCGACATCCTCGGCATCTGGGCGGGCGACGGTGGCGAGGGCGCCAAGCACTGGCTCAGTTTCTGCCACTGCGCCAGCGATAACCGTTCGACCGCCATCGGCCCCGCCGACGCCGGTGCGCCGCCACACCACCCCCTCGCCAGGCCCCCGCCACCGGCGCACCGACCGGTCCGTCACCCGCAGCTCCGCCGCGATCTGCGCCGTGCCCGCCCCGGCCTCGAACCACTTGGCCGCCTTTACTCGCACGGCCTCCCGCTTCTCCTGCTCCGCGGGGCGTCAGCCCGCCCCCTTGCGCATACCGCATGAGGCCGTCCTACCGCAGGGATTACCACTCGTCACGACCGCCCGGACATCGCCGATACAACCTGAGTAGTGACGACCTGTGCGTCCCCATTCCCCGTTTCTGAAGCAGCTCAGCCACTGCCCCGGCGTCGAAGAGCGCCTTTCGGTAGCCGATCGCGAGCCCTTCGCCAGGCACGGCCTCTGTATTTCCGGACTCGGCTTGCTGAGCAAGACGTGCGGTACTTGCCTCGCCTGGCCAGCTCGCTGTACGGCTACGCCCGGGTGTGTGCGCAGGGGGGAAGTGACCTGGACGACGGCCTGGCTGCCGTCCAGAAGGCGCTGCAGATCTTCGAGAGGCTGGTGGAAGTGGACCCAACCCACACTCAGCAGCTGTACCACACTCGTCGTGCTTATGCCGACCTCCTCGACGCTGTTGGCCGCGGCCGTGAGTCGGCGACCGTGCGCCGGGCGATCTCCCGATCCTGGCTCAGTACAGATTCCTGAGCCAGCCCCAGGTCGGAAACGGCCTGGCCGCTCATCGCCCATGTCCGCGCGCTCCACCCGCACGTCACCGCTGATCGATCCGAACGCGATCCGCCGTCACAGCCTCGATGCGAGCGTCTCCGACGCACCCGCGCGGCGGATCTCGCCGCAGCCCGCCCCACGATTCTCAAGAGCAAAGGGTTCAGCCTGATCCACAGCGGCCAGTTTCCGTGCCGCGTGCTACAGATCGGCCGCAAAACGCGTGTCGTCACGGCGTCCCTGCTCCGTGTGCTGGAGAGCGGAGATCCGGAGTACAGCCATGGTCGCATCGGACGTCAGCCGACGTCCTAGGCCAGTTGCAACGATGCCGCGCCGGGTGACCGGCGGGGCGTCGCCATCACACGGCGCTGTCACAAGCCCTGTCACGCGCCTGTCACCAACTACGTCGACTTCCATGGATCGATGCCTCTGACCTGGCACTATGCGCTCGTGCTGGACTCGCATGGACACCCACAGACGGTCTCTACAACCTGTGCCAGGTGGTGCCCAGTGAGGGACCGAGGATCAGGACGGGGGCCTCTTCCGGCCCGTCAAAGCGGTATTGCAGGGTTTCGACGTTCTTCTGACTCACCCGATCACGCTCCCACATCACACATGCTCCGCGGGAGCGGGGGCGGAGACACTCGCCAGACCTCCCCATCCGCCCCCGGACGAGGATCCTCCACGTCCGGCTTCACACACCAGCGTTTCGTGGTGACGAAGTCAGTGGTCCGGCCGGTATCGGTAGACGGAGACGTGAGAACGCGACTCGGCGGTGAATTCGGCGCCGGTCCAGTCCGCGTGCCTGCTCTCCAGCTCGAATCCGGCCAGCTGTGCCATCAGGTCGAGTTCGGCCGGCCAGATGTAGCGGTGCGGGCTGCGGGACAGCTGGGCCCGTCTTGTCTCGTCGAATCGGAAGTGGTGCGAGACGACGTGCTGGTTCAGAACGTCGTAGGTGTCCAGTCCGATGTAACCGGCCTCGGAGTTCCAGACCACGGCCGCCTGCCCCGGTGGCAGCTTGCGCAGCTCCGGTACCCAGAGCTCGATCACGAACCGGCCGCCGGACGTGAGGTGGCGGGCGGCGTTGCGGAAGCATTCGACCTGCTCGGCCTGGGTGAGGAGGTTGGAGATGGTGTTGTAGACGAGGTAGACCAGCGTGTACTCCCCCGGGGCCGTGGAGGTCGTCATGTCACCGATGACCACGGGGATCGTCGCTTCGTCTGCCTTGGTGCGCAGTCGGTCGACCATCGGCCGCGACAACTCGATGCCGGCGACCGGTACTCCCCGCTCGGCGAGCGGGACGGCCACCCGGCCGGTGCCGACAGCGAACTCGAGCGCCGCTCCGTCGCCCGCGATTTCCGCGAGGCGGTCCACGGTCGGCCCGAGGACCTCGGGCGCGAACATGCCCGTACCCGGGCTGTCATAGCGACGGGCGGCATCGGCGTCCCAGAGATTCTCCTGCTCCATACCGCCAGCCTTCGCCGTCGGCCCGAGCGATGTCCACCGATTATCGGCTTGCCGGAGCCTTCTCGCCCGGTTTCGGCTTCACCGTGCCACGGTTGCGAGGACGTCGTGGCCCAGCCGCTGGATGACGTCCGTGGCGAGCCGGTGCCGCACCAGTTTGCCGTCTCGGGTGGAGCGAACCAGGCCCGCTTCGCGCAGGGTGCGCAGGGCACGGGAGACCTGTGGCTCGCTGGAGCCGAGGCGGGCGGCGAGCTCCGAGGTGGTGATGGGCTCGCCCAGCAGATGGCGGCACAGCTCCATCCGGGCGGGCGAGGTCAGCGCCATCAACCGGTGGTGCAGATCCCGCAGGGTCAGCTGTCCGGCCGGGGCATTTCCACGCGCCGCGTACTGCACCACCACGCACGACGGGAGCTCGTTCTTGACCGTCAGGTGCGGCCACACCCGCGCGGACGGGACGAGGACGAGGGGGCGCGGGGACACCTTCACTTCGTCGGTCTGCAGCTTGTCCAGGCGTATCCGTTGCCCCGGCCCGACCCGGGCCGCGGTCGGCAGCAGCTCCGCGAGTACATCCGCGGGCGAGCGGAGGGAGACGGGAGTCCCCCCGGCCGAAGGCTGGGGGAGGATCGTCAGCCGGCGACGTACCTCCCGCGCGTGGTCCTCCAGGGGCGGCCGCAGGGAGCGCCAGTCCTCGGCGAAGAACGCGCTGTCGGCGGTCCGCAGCACCGCCAGCAGCCGGTCCCGCAGCTCCAGCGGGGCCGCCACCAACTGTCGCGCCAGCTCACCCCGGGCATAGGAGCGGCGCAGGCAGCGGCGTGCGTAGTCCTCCGCCGCGGCGGTACCGGCGCGCAGCTCACGGGCCGGCGGAACGGGCTGCGCGTTGGTGCCGAGGACCCCGGGCGCCACCAGCTCGACGAAGTCCTCGACCGGCAGCGCCGCGATGGCCGCCAGCTCCTCGTCCAGGCTCGACGCGAGCGGCAACGTACGCGGAAAGAACAGGCGGCAGCGGTAGCGGGCCCACAGAGGAGCGAACACGGACAACTCGTCGCGCAGCTCGGGTCCCGCCGCGGCGGCCCGGGCCGTCCAGCCGGCGGCCTCCGGGTGGTGCTCGGGCTCGGCGAGCACGTGCAGGCTCGCCATCAGTTCCGACAGCGCGGAGGGCCCGACCGTGAGGTCCGCGGGGCCGAGCTCTCCGAGGTCGAGGACGATGCTCACGCCGTCAGCGTACGGCCGGCGCTCACCGCACGGGTGCGCCCGGGCCGAGCGGGATGCCCAGCAGGTACCAGGCGAAGAACAGCGACACCCAGACCATCAGCATGATCATGGCGAGCGGCAGGGTGAAGGAGACCAGGGTGCCGATGCCGGCCTCGCGGCGGAGGGTCTGGAGGTAGCCGACACAGAGCATGAACGAGGTGCTCATCGGGGTGATGGAGTTCGTGCAGGAGTCGGCGATGCGGTAGAGCGCCATGGTGGTGGCCGGATTGGTGCCGAGCAGCATCAGCATCGGCACCAGTGCCGGGGCGACCAGGGTCCACAGGGCGGAGCCCGAGGTGATGAGGAGGTTCATCAGCGCGACCACGACGATCAACAGGCTGAACAGCACCAGTGTGGGCGCGCCCAACCGCTGGAGGAGATCGGCGCCTTCGACCGCGACGACCGTGGCGATGTTGGTCCACTTGAACAGGGCGAGGAACTGCGACACGGCGAAGAACAGCACCAGCAGCGGTGCGATGGAGCGCACGCCCTCCGCCATGAACTCCGGTATCGCGCGGCTCCCGCTGATCCGCCCGGTGAGCCGCCCGTACACGGCACCGATGAGCAGGAAGAAGACGGTGAGGAAGACGGCGATGGCGTTCATGAAGGTCGACTCCACGATCGCGCCCCCCTCACCGCGCAGGGGCGACGAGGTGGGCAGCATCGCGAGCACGATCAGCGTGGCGTAGCCGAGCACGGCCAGCCCGGTCAGCTTCAGGGCCCGCAGCTCGGTGGCGTCGTCGACACCGGCGGCAGCCACCCGCCCTGCCGCGGCGGCTTCCAGGTCCGCGTCGGGGGTCAGGTGGTGCTCGCGCCTGGCGAGGATCTTGTCCACGACCAGGGCGATGGTGCCGGCCAGCACGAACGCCGAGACGGTGGTGAAGTACATGTTGTCCGTCGCGCGGACCACCACGCCCTTGTCGACGAGCTGGGCGGCCTCGGTGGCCACGGAGGCGAACAGCGCGTCACCGGGGGCGATCAGCGGGTTGGCGTCGCCCGCGGCGTTGATGGACACGAACGCGACGATCATGCCGAGCATGGGAGAGCGGCCCACGGCGCGGAAGGCCACCGCCCCGAGCGGGATGAGGACGACGTACGCGGAGTCGGACAGGAACTTCCCCAGCACGCCGCCCAGAGCCACGCCCAGGACGACCGTGCGCGGGGACAGGCCCGACAGCATGCGGCGGGCCAGTGCTTCGAAGAGTCCCGACCGCTCGGCGACCGCGACACCCAGCATCACCATCAGCACGGTGCCGAGCGGTCCGAAGGTGACGAAGGACTCCTCGGCGCCGGCGATCAGGTCCCGTACGGCGTCCGCCGACAGGGCGCTGCGTACGCCCACCGGATCACCCGAGGAGGGGTCCTCGACCTGCAGGCCGGAGGTGTTCAGCGCCCAGCTGACGAGGGCGACGATCCCGCACAGGATCCAGAACAGCCAGAACGGATGGGGCAGTGCGTTGCCCGCGCGCTCGACCAGGTCGAGGAGCCGGGAGCCACGGCCCCCCTCGTCGGGCTCGGTGGCCTGCACATCCTCGGCGCGGCTGTCGGGTGTGCTCATGGCGGTCTCCAGTGAGGATGGGGAGAGGGCGGGGAGAGGGCGGGGAAACGAAGGCGTGGCGCGGCTGCGCCGCGAGCGGTGCGAAATGAGCCCCAGAGCCGCGCGGGGTCACGTTCCGTCGCGATGGCACGCGGGGCGCTCTCGGGTTGCGCCGACAGTAGGTCCCGTGTCCGGCCCCGTCACCGTCCTGCGGAACAGTTGACCTGATGACGTCAAGTGATCGCCATGATCTGGGCCATTGCTTAGCGTCACGGGAGTGACCTCGTACGACACCTCCCGCGCCCCCCGGCCGAACCCCTCCAGGGCGGTGCCTTGTGGCGCCGTACCCTGCGCATCCCGATGCGGGACGGCGTCCGTCTCGCCGCCGACCTGTACTCCGCCTCAGCCGAGCCGGAGGCGACCGCGCTTCCCGTGCTCCTCGAGCGCACCCCGTACGGGCGGCGCGCGCAGCGCGGTTCGGACCAGGACCGCAGCGACGCGCCGGTCCCGCGGCCCGAGGACATCGCCCGGCATTTCACCGACGCCCGCTACCACGTCGTACGGCAGGACTGCCGGGGACGCGGCGACTCCGAGGGGACGTTCGTGAAGTACCTCGGCGAAGGCCCGGACGGGGCGGACACGATCGCCTGGCTCAGGGACCAGCCGTGGTGTGACGGCAGGGTCGTGATGACGGGGGTGTCCTACTCCGCCCACGTCCAGGCAGCCGCGGCCGCCGAAGGGACGACGGGGCTGGCCGCCATGTTCCAGGACTCGGGCGGTTTCTCCTCCGCGTACGACGCCGGGATGCGGATGGGCGGCGCCTTCGAGCTGAAGCAGGTGACCTGGGCACTGCGGCACGCGGTGCACAGCCCGGAGGCCGGGGCGGATCCGGTCCTGGCCGAGGAACTGCGGCGCGTGGACCTGACGGGCTGGTTCGGCGCCATGCCGTGGCGGCGGGGCTGCACGCCGCTGCGGCACCTGTCGGCGTACGAGGACTTCCTGCTGGAGCAGTGGCGGCAGGACGCCTTCGGGGACTACTACCGCAACCCGGCGATATACGGGCGAGGTTTCTACGAGCGCTTCCCGGACGCGCCGAGCCTGCACATGGGCAGCTGGTACGACCCGTACGTCCGCTCCACCATCGAGAACTTCACCGCCCTGCGCGCACTGAAGTCGGCACCGTCCTACCTGGTGATGGGACCGTGGACGCACGGGCACCACTGCGAGACGTACGCCGGAGACGTGGACTTCGGTCCGCGGGCGACCCTGGACGGCAACCTCGCCCCGTCGTACCTGGAGTTCCGCCGCCGCTGGTTCGACCGGGCGCTGGGCCGGGAGGGAGATCCGGGGAGCCGAGACCTCCCCGCCGTCCAGTACTTCCTGATGGGCGGCGGCGACGGCCGACGTGATGCGGCAGGGCGGATGCGGCACGGCGGCGCATGGCGCACCGACACCCGGTGGCCGCCGGCGTCGACGGCGCCCGTCGCCTTGTACCTCACCACCGACGGCGCCCTCACCACCGCCCCGCCCACCGTGGCCACGGCGGCGGTGGCCTACGACTTCGACCCGCGCCGCCCGGTCCCCACCATGGGGGGCCAAGTCACCTCGGGCGAACCGGTGATGACGGGCGGGGCGTACGACCAGAACGCCCCGGACGCCCGGGTCTACGGGGCGCGCGAGCCGTACCTGCCGCTGGACTCCCGCCCGGACGTGATCAGCCTGAGCACCCCGCCACTCCAGCGGGACGTCGTGCTGGCCGGCCCGGTGTCGGCAAGGCTCCACATCTCGACGACGGCCCCGGACACCGACTTCACCATCAAGCTGATCGACGTCCATCCGCCCAACGCCGACTACCCGCACGGCTTCGCCATGAATCTCACCGACGGCATCGTCCGCTGCCGCTTCCACCGCTCCTACGAGCGACCGGAGTTGCTCATTCCGGGCGAGGTCTACGAGATCGAGGTCACCGCCCCGGACACGGCGAACCGCTTCGCCGCAGGCCACCGCATCCGGCTCGACGTCTCCTCCAGCAACTTCCCCCGCTTCGACGTCAACACCAACACCGGCGAACCGGAGGCAGCAGCCCGCCGCACCGCCGTGGCCACGAACACGGTGCACATGGATGCGGGGCGCCCTTCCCACCTGCGACTGTGGCTGGAAGGAGGCGCGGACGCACTCGCGTAGCCGGACAGCCGCGCAGCGGAGCGTTGTCAGTGGTGGGTGGCAGCATCGGGAACATGACGGACACCACGGCATTCGACTGGCGGTCCTTCCTGCTCAGGTGGAGCGGGGAGTGGGCGGATTCCCTGCCGGACGGCGAGACGCGGAGTGCGGACGACGAGGCCGCGTGGCGGGCGCGCTGGCTCGGGTTCCCGGCCGCGCCGGAGGAGCGGATCGCAGCCATGGAAGAGCGCCTCGGCCGACGGATGCCCCCGTCGTACCGGGAGTTCCTCGAGGTCAGCGACGGGTGGCGGCACGCGGGCGGGTTCGTGTGGCTGCTGGCGGGGACCGAGGACGCGCACTGGCACGACAACGAGTCGGGACTCGCCGACATGTTCGAGGAGTACCTGGACGAGGACGCCGACCCGGAGGAGCGACGGGAGGCGGACATCTGGCGGCGCGGGCTGCAGCTCGACGTCGAGTCCGACGCCACCCACGTCCTCCTGGATCCCGAGGACGTGGACGAGGACGGTGAGTGGGCTGTCTACACGTGGGCGAGCTGGCTCGCCGAGCCACCCCAGCGCCACGCGAATTTCCTCGAGTTCATGCGGGACAGGTACCGGGAGTTCCACAGCCTGCGCGCACAAGGCAGTGACGAGGAGCCGGTGTTCGTCAACGACACGACACAAGAGCTGGACTCCATGGTGGAGGAGGCCCGGCTGGAGGCGCTGCGCGGCGGCTGGGAACGGGCCGGGGAGGTCCTGGACGAGGCCAAGGAGTACGGCAGACCACGGGCCGCCGGGCTGGGCGACCAGATACGCCGCCTGCTCGGAGAGACCTACATGGTGTACTTCGACGGGCTGGTCACGGACCCGCAGTACGCTGCCGAGCTGCTGCCACCGCTGGTCGCCGAGCACGCGGCGCACTCGTACCGGGACGACTCCACGCTGACGTTCCATCTGCGGGGCGCCGACGACGGGCTGGTGTCGCTGGCTTACGCGACGCTGGATCAGGTGCGGAACGGCACGTACCGGTACACGGCGGCTGGACCGTTCGGGGAAGCGGTCGAGCGGGCGCGGGAGCTCGCTCGGTGGGGAGACACCGACGGGGCATGGCGGACGCTGCGGGACGCTCTGCCGCTGTGGGAGCCGCTGGGACCTGATCACCTGGCGCCGCTGGGATGGGTGGCCGACCCCGTACTCGGGCCGCTGCTGACCCCGGAGCGGGGTCGCGAGCTGCTGTCCACGCCACGAGGCGGGCAGACCGGCGAGGTCCCGGGGCCGACGGCCGGGCTCGACCCGGGTGACCTGGCGTGGCTCGCGGAGCCGGACCCCGGCAACAACCGCACGTCCTACCGGTTCGTCCTGGTGGAGGGGGTGGAGCCGGAGGAGTTGCCCGGACGCCTCGCGGACGGGGACGGCACCGTGCTGAACGAACCCATTACCTTCTGGGAGGCGCGCCGCAGATCGCTGCACGAGCGGCGGGAGTTCTCGTCCTACGACGACAGGGCTCTCATGGCGGTCGGCCGGGCCGGCACCGGCTGGAGCTTCGCTTTCGACGGCGATCCCGCCCCGTTCGACCAGCGGCGGTTCGTCTCCCCGGCCGCCGCCGCCAGTGAGGGCACGCGCGCGGTGGTGGTGTGGAGCGGGCTGAGGAAGAGTCACGGGGAGCGGTTCGTCCACCTTTCGGTGGCGCGAGACGGTGCCGAGCAGTACGCCTTCACGTACGCGGACGGAGAGGTCCGGTCAAGCGGGGAGATACCGCGGCCGCTGGATCCGAGCCGGTTCTTCGGTGACCTGGCGGACGGCGTAGGGACGGAACGGTCGCTGCTGGAAGCGGTGGCCGGGGAGTTCGGTGCCCATCTGCCGCGTCACGCGATCGTGAACGGGCGGCTGCACACGTTCGCCACCCGTTCCTGGACGCGGCCGCCCAGGGATGGAGAGACGTACATGGTGATCCGCATACACCATGAAGGCTCATGAGGAAGTGGTGGGCGACAGCCGACCTCGTTCGGAGCGGGGCCGGCCGGCCGGGCGGCACAGCCGGTTGCCCTCACCCATCCGGCTCCGCCGGTCAGCCGGCCCCGGGGTCTTGCTTTCCGCGCCCGGTGAGCATGTCGCGCAGGCGGTCGACCATGCCTGTGCCGGGCGCGAGGAGTTTGTTCGCGGCGGGGTGTCCGGCGCGGACGGGTGCGGACGGGTCGGAGCATGCTCCTTGGCCGATCGGGCCTTCTCACCGAGCTCCTCCAGGGCGGCGGCGGAGCAGACGTCGGCCAGCATCGGGAAGAGCCGGTTCTCCTCGTCGTTGACATGCGCCGTGACGGAGTTCTTCAGCCGCAGGATCAGCGTGTCGAAACGCCCGTCCCCGGGTCGGCAGTCTTCGAGCTCCTTGAGCATGCGCTCGACTTCGCTGTGGTCGGCGATCTCCTTGTCGGCGAGGTCGTCTCCCCCGTCGACGTACCGGCGCACCGTCGGGTACAGGTACTCCTCCTCGGCCACCGAGTGCCGGATCAGCTCCATGGTGAGCCGGTCCGCCAGTTCACGCCGCCGCTCATCGGCCTCGGGCAGTGCTTCGATCTGCGAGAAGAGGTCCTCCACCTCGCGGTGATCCGCGGTCAGTTCCTGGATGACGTTGCCGCCGTGTCCCATGGGTTCTCCACTCCTTGTCGTCCCGAGGCCGGGTGTCCACCGGCTCACCGCCCAGCACGGATACCTGCCACGCCCGCACCCACAACCTCACGCCGGTCCAGCACTTCACTCCGGTGGCCGACAGAATCCGGCCGCGGCCGCTCGGGTTGCCTCCCATGACCGGCGTGCAGGTCCGTGTGACAGACGACGCTTATGGCGGCCTTCGACGGGAACACGGAGTCGTGCCCAAAAGGGCAACGAATGGAAGGAGTTGTCGTGTCGTTCCTGTGGGCGATCATCGCTGGGCTCGTCATCGGCCTGCTGGCCAAGCTCGTCCTCCCCGGACGTCAACCCATCCCCCTGTGGCTGACGGTCCTCATGGGCATCGTCGGCGCCGTCGCCGGCAACGCGCTCGCCACCGCATTCGGTGTGCGCGACACCGGCGGCATCGACTGGATCCGCCACGTCTTCCAGATCGGCATCGCCGCCGTCCTCATCGGATTCGTCACCCCGCTGTGGGCCCGACGACACGCCTGACACCGCGCCGTGTGCACCATGGTCGAGTCCGGTCAGGCTCTCAGAGGTCGCTCGGTATGCCCAGGCCCGTCAGGGCGCCGACCGGGTCCAGGTCGGGGGTGCCCCGGGGCCACCAGTCCTCGTGGCCCGGCTCGGACTCGTAGGCGTACCACAGGCCGTCGCGGCCCAGGCGGAGCTGCACATGGCCCTGGGGGTGGGTGAGGTGGTTGCGCCAGGGGCGGAAGGCGGGCAGGTCGGCGGCGAGGAGCAGCGGACGGGCCCGGTCGAACCGGCCGGCCGGCGGATCCCACGGCTCCTCCAGTACGGCGAGGCCCTCCGGTCCGCCCTGGCGCCAGGCGGCGACCGCGCGGGCCAGCTCCGACGGGGTGCGGCCCGCTGCGGAGGCGAGGGAGGAGTAGAGCGCCCGGGTGCCCGCGGTGAGCCCCGAACCGGGGCGGGCCGCGGCCAGGCGCACCGCGTCCTCCCAGAGCGTCAGCTGCCCGACCGGGTCACGGCCCGTGGTGAGCAGCGCGTGGGCCCGGGCGGCGGCGTCCGTGGCCAGCTGGTCCAGCGCGAACGGGTCCGGGCCGCCGGGGGCCGCCGGGTAGGCCGGGGGCTGCTCGGGGTGCGGGGGCGGGGGCAGCGGCGCCGGCAGGGGCGGGAGGGCGCGCGGCGTGAGAACATCACCGGCCCGCACTCCGGGCAGCGGCGCCGGTCCCCTGTCCTGGGCGGCGCGCGCCGCACGGGTGGCACTCAACCGGGACAGCGCGTCGAGCAGCTCGCGTTCGCCCCGGCCGCGCAGCAGGAGCAGGACGAAGGGGTCGGCGTCGAGCAGCCGCGCGGTCTGGTAGCAGAGGGCGGCGGCATGCTTGCAGGGGTGGCCCCGGTCGGGGCAGCTGCACCGCGGCTCCAGATCGCCCGGTCCCGGCAGCAGGGGCACGCCGCAGTCCGCGAGGGACTGGGGCATTCCCTTGTCGAGGAGTGCCGCGATGTGCCCGGGCCGGTCGGCGGCGGCGTCCAGGAACCGCTCCCAGTCGGAGTCGTCGAGCGTGCGCAGCCGCACCTGCACGCGGTACGGGCGCGGACGGCTGCCCCGCACGTACGCCAGCACCAGGCCGGGCGTCACGGTGATGGCGTCGACATGCCCCTGTCCGGCATAACCCCTCCCGCGCTCCAGCCGCTTGGCGTCCAGCGCGCCCTGCTCCAGCGCTGCGACCCACGCGTTTCCCCACCAGCTCTCGGCGAAGCCCTTGCCGTCCGGGTCCCGGGGCGGGAAGGCGGGAAAGGTACGGCGGAGCTCGGTGTCGCGGTCGGGGGCGGCCATGGAGTGGGAAATCCGAGGAGTCTCGGGTCGGGTGGCTGAGGGGGCGGGGGTGCGAGTGGGGTCGGCAAGGCTGTGAGACGAGTCGGGCATGCCGTGGGGCGCGCGCTCGGCGGTTTCGTCAGGGCCCTCGGGCGTCGCCTCCGACT
>KE354050.1 GCA_000415505.1 Streptomyces afghaniensis 772 | reverse complement strand
GGAACTGGCCGCGCTCGCCGCACTGGACGCGCAGGCGGAGGACGCGGGCCCGTCGGTAGGCGGGCGGGCGGTGGCCCGGGCCGGGGTGGTCGCGATGGGGATGGTCCCGGTCGTGGGCCCCTTCGCGGGCATGCTCGACTCCGAGGAACTCGCGGGCGGAGTGGACCGGTTCCGGGAAAGGGTGCTGGCCCGCTTCCGCGACCACGAGGACGTGCGGCTGGTCCTCGCCCCGGAGCAGGTCCTCACGCCGGTGCTCCTGCGCGAACTCTCGGAGGCCGCCGCCTCGGCTCCCTGGATCGCCCTCTTCCTCGACACGTACGAGCGGACGGGCCTGTACCTCGACCACTGGCTGCACGAGACGATGACCACCGACCGCCACGGCGCCATGCCCGCCACGACCGTCGTGGTCACGGCGGGCCAACGCCCCCTGGACACGGCTCTGTGGGGCGGCCTGAGCGATTTCGTGACGGACGTCCCGCTGTCCCCCTTCACCGAGGCGGAGGCGCGCGGCCTGCTGGCCGGAAAGGGCGTGACCGCCGAACCGGTCGTCGAGGAGGTCCTGCGCCTCACCGGCGGCCTCCCCGTCCTGGTCTCCACCCTCGCCGAATCCCGCCCCGCCGACCCTGACGACGTGGGCGACCCGAGCGCCACGGCGGTGGAACGCTTCCTGAAGTGGGAGCGGGACCCGGCACGACGAGCGGCCGCACTGGCCTGCGCGCTGCCGAGATGGCTGGACGCGGACGTGTTCCGGGCGGTCACCGACTGCCCTCAGGAGCAACTGGAGCCGCTCTACGCGTGGTTGCGGGGCATGCCGTTCGTCGGCGAGCGCGGCGGGGGACGCCTGCGCTACCACGACGTCGTACGGACACCGATGCTGCGCGCGGAACGCAGCCGGTCGCCCCGCGGGTGGGCCGAGCGGCAGCGGCGCCTGGCGTGGACGTTCGGCGGCTGGCGGGAGGAGACCGAAGCCGCCGGGGACGAGCCGTGGGCCGACGAGACGTGGCGCAGCCTGCGCCTGGCCGAGGTGTACCACCTCCTCTGCGCGGGGGAGCGGGACGCGCTGCCGCAGGCCCTGCGGGACTTCGTCCCCGCCTGTGACGCCGGTGCGGGCGTGGCCGCGCAGTGGGCGCGCCTGCTGGTGGACGCGGGACAGGACGCGGACACGGCGGCGGTGGCCGAGTGGGGCACCGAACTGACGGCAGCCCTCGACACGGAGGGAGTCGTCGCCGCACTCGGCCTGGTCCTGCGCCGCGCGGTGCTCGACGCGCCGACCCAGGCCCGGGCCCGGGTCGTACGGGGTGACGAACTGCGCGGCCGGGCCGCCTACCCGCAGGCCCTCGCCGAGTACGACCGGGCCGTCGCCCTGGATCCGGAGCTGGCCGTCGCCTACCGTCACCGGGCCGGGATCCGCAGGGAACTGGGCGACGACGACGCCGCGCTCGCCGACCTGGACCGGGCCGTCGCGCTGGAGCCGGACAACTCCTGGTACGTCGCCCTGCGCGGCGAACACCACCGGCTCGCCCGGCACGACGCCGAGGCCGTCCGGGACCTGAGCGAGGCGATCCGCCTCGATGCGGCCAACGAGTTCGCCTGGGCCTCCCGGGGAGCCACGCGTGAACGCAGCGGAGACCTGGACGCCGCCCTTGCCGACCTGGGCCGGGCACTGGACCTCAAGCCGGACTACGCCTGGGCGCTCGCCCGCCGCGCCCGGGTCTGGCGCGGTCTGGATGACCCCCGGCGCCAACTGGCCGACCTCGACCAGGCCCTCGCCCTGAACCCCGACTGGCCCTGGGCCCGCTGCGAACGCGGCGACGCGCTGCGCGCCGCGGGCCGCGACGAGGAGGCGGTCGCCGACTTCGACCGTGCGCTGTCCCTGGACCCCGCCTACATCTCCGCGTACGCGAGCCGGGGCGCATCTCTCGCCAACCTCGGCCGCCACACGGAGGCCCTCGACGACCTGAACCGGGCGGTGGGACTCCGGCCGGGGTACGTCTGGGCGTTGTGCCGCCGGGCCGTCCTGTTCGCGGCGATGGAGCGGCTCACGGAGGCACGGGCCGACGTGGAAAGGATCCGCGAACTGGACTCCGGGGCACTGGAACGCTTTTCGGATACCGACCGTGCGGTACTTGGGTCGGCGCTCGCCGGGTGAACAGCGTGCGAATGAGCTGTGTGCGGATGTAATTCGACCGTGACTTGCCGGGGGGTGGCGGGGTAATATTTGAAACAAGAGGCTTGTGGTCTGGTCGAGTTGTTCTGGGAGGTGTGCGATGACGATGGTGCGGCGACTGATCCCCGATGAACCCTGCCACCAGTCGGCACACTCACTCCCGGACCACAGTCGTCCCCGGTTCCAGCGCGCTTCCGCCTGACCGGTTCCCCTCTTTTCACCCTCAGCACCCCTGCAATCAAAGGAGGCACTGGTGTTTGACGAGCGCAAAGAAGCGGAAATGAGGCTTTACTCGGAGGCCCTGGCCCGGGAACTCGCTCTCAAGAAGGAGCGAGCGGAGGCCGACGAGAACGACAACGCCGCTGAGGAAGCGGCCCCCGCCCAGGACTGAGACTCAGCGCCCCACCGCGAACTCCAGGAATTCCGACCAAGCGCCGTCGGTGAATTCCAGGCGGGCGGCTTCCTTGTTCTTGGAGTCGCGGATGTGGATGGTGGGGTGGTGGGCGGGGGATATGGCGACCTCGACGCAATCGGCGTCGTCGTTGCCGCTGTGGCTGCTCTTGAACCACTTCGGCGGGGTGGGTGTCATGTCTCTTCTCCCAGTACTTTCTCGATGAAGGTTCGTGACTCCCGGGGTGAGAGAGCCTGCGCTCGGATCATTCCATAGCGCATCTCCAGGACCTGAACGTCTCTTGGGTCGCTGATGCTCTGTCGTGCAACTGGCCCGCCGAGTGCCCGAGAGTCTTGCCGTCCAGAAGCTTCAGCACCCGAAAGGGGCCCATCAAGCCCGCATGGTCCTCCCGGTCCGTCGGCATGACCTGGATCGAGACATGCCTCAACTTGTCGACCTCCAACAGGCGTTCGAGCTGGCGTCGCAGAACCATTCTGCCCCCGATGGGCCGCCGCAGTGTTGCCTCTTCCTGGACAAAGGTGAGGAGCGGTCGGGGCACCCTCTCGAAGACGGCCTTCCGGGCCATGCGGGCGGCGACGAGCCGCTCGATCTCTTCCTCGGTGTAGGCCGGCCGCCGCATGGCGTACAAGGCGTGGGCGTATTCCGGCGTTTGGAGCAGGCCGTGAATGTGGAGACTGGCGTAGGCGCCGAGCTCGACGGCGTCGTCCTCCAGTTTCGTCAGGTCCCGCACCTTCTTCGGATACCGAGCCTCCTCCACATCCTTCTTCATCGCCGAGATCTTGCCCCCGGCGCCGAGCACCTCGTCGGCCTTGTCCAGGAAGTCCGGCTTGGGGATCCGTCTCGCCCGCTCCACGGACGAAACCATCTCCTCGCCGTACCCGATCGCCGCACCCAGCTCCGTCTGTTTCAGCCCCGCGGCCTCGCGCCACATCTTGATCTGCCGCCCGACCGTCCTGAGTACGGCCGCCGCTTCCTCGTCCTCCACGCCTTCCCCTCCTGACGTACGAGCCGTACGACCCCGTCATGCGTCCGGACAGTCACTCTCCGTACCGGGGTCGTTGCTGTTCAGGGTAGGGAGCTGCGACCACGCTGGGTGACATGAGTCAGAAATCCCTCGCCCGGATCGCCACCCCCGCCCGCCACTTCGCGGTGCAACTGTCCGCTACTCGAAGAGGTGCTCGGCTGGCCCGTCTGCTCACCGAACGCCAACTCGACGAGTGGGGCGAGCCGTACGAGGCCGCCGCACAGGTGGTCGCGGAGCTGGCGTCCAACGCCGTCCTGCACGGACGGGTCCGGGGCAGGGACTTCCGGCTGCGGCTGACGCTACGGGCCGATCACACTGTCCGTATCGAGGTCACCGACGCCCGGGGCGACCGGGTCCCGCGCCTCCCGGCCCCGGTGGAGCAGGACGCGGAAGGAGGACACGGCCTGCGCATCGTCGAGGCGTACGCGAACCGCTGGGGCGTGGCCGAGGCACCGGCCCACGGCAAGACGGTGTGGGCCGAACTGCCCATGACGTACGGGGACTTGCGCGATGCCTCCCGTCTAAGGTGATCCGATGGATGTTGGGGCGGTCTTGATAGCCGTGGCCGGTGTGGCGGGCACGCTCGGGGGTGCGTTGCTCACCCAGCAGGGTGCCGAGAGGGCCAAGCGGCGCGAGCTGGAGATGACCCAGGCCATCCAGGAGGCCCGCGAGAATCGGGAGCTGCGGCGACGCTGCTATTCGGAACTGCACCGCGACGCACGACAGTTCTGCACGGCGCTGAGCCGCCATCTGTACGTCCTGCGCGACCGTGCGCTCGGCGACGAGGACATACAGGCGCTGGAAGTCGCCAAGGACGCCCACCGGGATCGCTGGTCCGAGGCGCTGATGATCGCGCCTGACACGGTGATCGCCCCGGCCGGCGAGGTGAACGGCGCTCTGACCTTGGTCTACGGACAGGTCAAACGCCTGGAGCAGGGGAACCCACGGCCCGGCGAAAGCATGCGGTCGGCCGCCGAGGCACAGCATGGCGTCTGGACACTGATAGCCGCCATGAGGGAAGCCATGCGCCGTGATCTGGGCGTGGCGGGGGACCCCGGAGTGCGGCTGCGCTCTTCCCAGGACGCCGACGCCCTGCTGCGGGACTTTGCGGATCCGAGCGAGGACGCCGGCGCGTGAAACGTCCCGCACGAGGGACTGCGGACCCTGTGCGGGACGGACGTGGTCGAGGCGGGCGTCGGGGCTTCAGCGCCCCCCGCCGTCGAGGGCGGCGATCTCGCGGGTGGCATCGGCGATGGCCCGGAAGTCCTTCCTGAGGATCGCGCCGTGGTTGCTGGCGACCTTCGCGGCGATCCGGATGTTCGGGTTCTGGGCGGTCACCGCGTCGAGGCCGGTGCGGATCCGTTCCTGCTCGTCACCCCGGCTGCCGAAGGACGTCTCCGAAGCGACCACGTACCGCACCGGGACGGTGATGCCGTCAAGGACAGGGCCCAGCTCGCGCTCCCGGGACAGTCTGCCGAGCTCGATGTTGCTCTCGGCCTGCTGCGCGGCGGTCATCCGCGGGGTCAGGCCCGTCGGGCGCAGCAGCGGCATGAACCAGCCCAGCCGCCGGAACAGTTTCCGGATCCGCTGCTCCATGGCCTCGTCCAGCCAGTCGTACGGGAACGCGCCGTCGACCAGGACCGCCCCCACGGCACGCTCCGGGTTCCGGTCGGCCCAGTGCGCCGCGACGACCGCCCCGTAGGACCAGCCGATCACCAGCGCCCGGTCCACACCCCTGGCCGCGAGAACGGCGTCGACGTCCCGGACGGCGGCCTCGAAGGAGTAGTCCGCCGAACGCTTCGACTTGCCCCGGGCCCGCTCGTCGTAGGTGATGTGCCGCCACCCCGTCCCCAGTTCGGCGATGACCCGCCGCCAGTACCCCTGGGTGGCGAACTGGCCGTTGAGGTAGACCACCGGGATCCCGGGACCGCCGGTGTCGGTGACGGCCAGGGCCGTGTCGTCGACCGGCACCATGCCGGTCCATGTCGAACCGGACGCGGACGTGCTGTTCTTCGTCATGTGTTCCCCCTGGTGGTGGGCTCGGCCGGACAGTTCTGGCGCTGCTCGTTCAGAGGCTGCGGGCGGTGATGTCGCCGTGGGAGGTGGTGGCCCGGATGTCGAGTCCGGTGGTGCCGTCGTTCTTGAGGGAGTTGCTGACACGGCCGTAGCCGGTGTCCGCGTCCAGGGCGGCCGAGACGCCGTCGGCGGCGGCGACCGAGATGTCACCGGACTGGGTGCGGAGCACGACCGTGCCGCCCAGGGCCTCGGCGATCCGGATGTCGCCCCTCGCGGTGCTGATCTCCGCGGGGCCGCCCAGCCGGCCGACCTCGACGTCGCCGTCGATCGCGGTGAGCCGGACGCCCGCGGCCTCGTCGATCTTGATCCGGTGGTACGCGCCCTCGAAGACGATGTCGCCGAGCCGCCCGACGCCACGCAGCTCGGCGCTGTCGGCCCTGGCCTCGACGCGGGAGCCGGCGGGCAGCCGGACGGTGACCTCCACGGCTCCGGAAGGGCCGAGGAGCCGGCCGGCGGAGGCCGAGGCCCTGATCCGCAGGACACCGTCGGCGTAGGAGACGGCGGTCTGCTCGGCGGCCTTGGTGTCGCGGCTCTTGGAAGCGTCGGCGGGCAGCACCTCGACGGTGGTGTCGGCGCGGTCCGCGGCGATGAACTGGACACGTCCGGCGGGGATGTCAAGGACGGCGGTGACCGGGGCGGGAGTGTCGAACTTCTGCATCGTGCTCTCCTCTGACTCGTTGTTTCGAACGATGGAAAAGCTACGTTGCGTTCGATGATTCGGCAACGACTTCGTTGCGCGTGAGTGCGTTAAGTGCAGGTCAGAGCCACAAAATCGTTGCAATGGCTCGGAAATCAAAGCAACGACCCGAGAGTGGTCGTTGCAATGGATGGAAAGTGAACGCACCGCGGGCGGCCCGTCGCCCCCGTTCGATTACAGTGCTGAGCTGTCGTACGTGTGGACGGTCCCTGGGAGGTCAAGGTGGGTGCGACTGCCGGTGCCGTCTGGGGGCGTACGGAGCAGCAGGACTTTCGCAGCCGGGTGCGCGGCACGTTGCTCGGGCTGGCCGTCGGGGACGCGCTGGGCGCTCCCGTGGACGGTCTGGGGATCGACGGGATCAGGGAGGCGTACGGGGCGGAGGGGCTGGTCGATCTGGCCCCCGCCTACGGCAGACGCGGTGCCGTCACCCATCTCACCCAGCTCACCCTGTTCTCCGTGGACGGGCTGATCCGGGCCCAGGTGCGGCGGGACACCGGCGCCTGGCACCCGCCCACCGACCTGCACCGGGCCTACCTGCGCTGGGCCGCCACCCAGCGGGACTGGGGGCCCGACCTGCGGCGCAAGGACGACGGGTGGCTCGCGCGGGAGGAGTGGCTGTACGCGCGCAGGGACCCGAGCAAGGCGCTGCTCCTCGGGCTCGCCGACACGACCATGGGGACGCCCGAGGCGCCCAAGAACCCCGGCGAGCTCGGGCCCGAGGCCGCCGCCCGGTCCGCCCCGTTCGGGCTGCTCGTGGGCTGGGAGCCGCAGCTCGTCGCCCAGCTCGCGGTGGAGTGCGCGGCGCAGACCCACGGTCATCCCACGGCGTATGTCGCGGCGGGTGCGTACGCCGTGATCGTGCATGCCCTCGCCCTCGGGGAGAGTCTCGACGCCGCCGTGCAGCGGGGCTTCGCGCTGCTGGCCGCCCGGCCCGGGCACCAGCCCGTGTCGGACGCGCTCCAGCGCGCGCTCGGTGCCGTACGGCAGGGGCTGCCCGGGCCCGAGCGCGTGGCGGAGCTGTGCGGGGCCGGTACGGCGGAGAGCCTCGTCGGTGCCGCCGTGTACTGCGCCCTCGTCGCCGCCGACGTCCGGCACGGACTGACCCTCGCCGTCAATCACGACGGCCCCTCCGCCGCCACCGCCGCACTGACGGGCGGGCTGCTGGGCGCCCTGCACGGCGAGACGGCCCTCCCCCCGGCCTGGCTGGCGGAGCTGGAGGGCCGCCCCACGATCCTGGAGCTGGCCGACGACTTCGCCATGGAGATGACCCAGGGCCCGGCCCTGCACAGCCCGGCGGGCGCGTCCCCCGGATGGCTGGCGCGCTATCCCCGGGCGTGAACCCGCGCTACCCCCGGGCATGAGCCGAAAGGCGGCTCGTGAACCGGAAGGCGACCGCCCCGCAGGACGGCCGCCCCTCCCGGTGTACGTACGCCGCCGCTACTCCTTGCGCGCCGCCCCCACCACGCCGTCCGCCGCCCCGGCCGGTGTCGGGATCGCGGCCGACGCCGCCCCGTCCCCGTCCGTGTTGATCTTCTCGATGAGTGCCAGCCGCTCCGGGGTGTCCTCCGGCTTGATGTAGCCGACGAGGATGTAGAGGACCAGCGACACCGCCAGCGGGATCGACACCTGGTACTGCAGCGGCACGCCGCCCTCGACGTTCCAGTGGATCGGGTAGTTCACCAGCCAGAAGGCGAGCAGGCCCATCGACCAGCTGACCAGGGCCGCCGTCGGGCCGGAGCGGCGGAACGCCCGCAGCAGGCCCAGCATCATCGGGATCGCCATCGGGCCCATCAGGCCGGCCACCCACTTGATGACGACCGTGATGATGTCCTTGAACGCCGGGGAGTTGACCTGCGTCGCCGCCGCCATGGACAGACCGAGGAAGACGACCGTCGCGACCCGGGCGACCCGCAGCCCCTGGCTCTGGTTCCAGGCCCGGGCCCGTGCCCAGATCACCGGCGCGCAGTCCCGGGTGAACACGGCCGCGATGGCGTTGGCGTCCGAGGAGCACATGGCCATCGTGTGCGAGAAGAAGCCGACGATGACCAGGCCCAGCAGACCGTGGGGGAGGAGCTGTTCGGTCATCAGGGCGTAGGAGTCGGAGCCGTCCGCCTTCTGCGACTCGACCAGCAGCGGGGACATCCACATGGGGAAGAACAGCACCAGCGGCCAGACCAGCCAGAGGATCGCCGACAGCCGGGCCGACCGCTCGGCCTCCTTGGCGTTCGGGGTGGCCATGTAGCGCTGGGCCTGGTTGAGCATGCCGCCGTTGTACTCGAAGAGCTTGATGAACAGGAACGCCAGCAGGAAGACCGTGCCGTACGGGCCGACCAGCGGTTTCTCGTGGCCCTGGAGCTCGGGCGAGTCCCACACGCCGAAGAAGCCGCCGTGGTCGTCGAGGCGTACGAACACCGCCACGAACATCGCGATGCCGGCCAGCAACTGGATGACGAACTGGCCGAGTTCGGTCAGCGCGTCCGCCCACAGGCCGCCGATGGTGCAGTAGACCGCCGTGATGCCGCCGGTGATGAGGATGCCCTGGTTGAGGGAGATCCCTGTGAAGACGGACAACAGCGTCGCGATCGCCGCCCACTTCGCGCCCACGTCCACGATCTTCAGCAGCATGCCGGACCAGGCCAGCGCCTGCTGGGTCTTCAGGTCGTAACGGTTCTTCAGGTACTCCAGCGGGGAGGCCACATGGAGCCGCGAGCGGAGCCGGTTGATGCGCGGCGCGAACAGCTTCGAGCCGATGGCGATGCCGAGGGCGATCGGGAAGGACCAGGTGACGAAGGACGTGACGCCGTAGGTGTAGGCGATGCCCGCGTACCCGGTGAACATCACCGCGCTGTAGCCCGACATGTGGTGCGAGATGCCGGAGAGCCACCACGGCATCTTGCCGCCGGCGGTGAAGAAGTCGCTGACGTTGTCCACACGTTTGTGCGACCAGACGCCGATCGCGACCATCACGGCGAAGTAGCCGATGAGCACGGCCCAGTCGAGACCGTTCATGAGTCCCCTTCCACGGGTGCGCCGCCAGGGTCAGGCATGTGAACTCTGGTTTCGGTGACGTGCGCACGGCAAGGAAGAGGAAGGTCAAGAGACCGTAAAAAAGTTCGGTGAGATGACTTGTGTTTATGTACGTGAACTGCACCGCATGGCTGGAAATCGCCCTCAGCGCATCAGCTCACCCGCGTTCACCAGCAGCGACTGGCCCGTGATCGCCCGCGCCCGGTCCGACGCCAGGAACACCGTCGCGTCCGCCACGTCCGCATCCGTCGCCAGCTCCGGCAGCGCCATACGATCCGTCAGCCTGCCCAGCACCTCCGCTTCCGACACACCCTCCGAGCCGGCGGCGAACCGTACGTACGCCTCCACCGGCGGCCCCCACATCCAGCCCGGCAGCACGGTGTTGACCCGGATCCGGTACGGCCCCAGCTCCCGCGCCAGCGAGTACATCGCGCTCGTCAGCGCCCCCTTCGACGCCGCGTACGCCGCCTGCCGCACCTGCGACGGAGCCGCCACGGCCGACTGTGTCCCGATGAACACGACGGACCCGCCGCCTTGTTTGAGCGACGGCAGGCAGGCCCGGGTCATCCGCAGCGTGCCCAGCAGATTCACGTCCAGGACGCAGCGCCAGGCCTCGAAGTCCGCGTCCTCCAGACCGCCGAAGTGGCCGTCCAGCGCGGCCACGTGCACCACCGCGTCGATCCGCCCGAACCGCTCCCGCGCCAGCCCCGCCAGCGCCTCGCACTGCTCCTCGTCGGCGATGTCGGTCGCCCGGTACGCCGTGCGCGACCCGTCCGGATCGAGCTCGGCCGCCGTCTTCGCCAGATTCGCCTCCGTACGGGCCCCGAGCACGGCCCGTCCGCCGTCCCGTACGACGGCCGCCGTGACCTGCCGCCCCAGCCCGGCCCCGACCCCCGACACGACGACCGTCTTCCCCGCGAGCAGTGACATCGAAGCCTCCCCGGAACCCTGGCGCATTATCTGACGGGGCGTCAGAGTATGAGCCAGCCGCCAAGAGAGGGGAAGGGCATGAGCGACGACACCCGCAGCGAGCTGTACGCCGAACTGGCCGCCGTCGGCCCCTACGGCACCCACCCCGGCCACGCCCTGATCACCATGGTCGAGCCGCACCCGGGCCACGAGTACGCCTACAACCGCTGGTACGAGGACGACCACTACTACGCCGGCGCGATGGCCATGCCCTGGATGTACGCCGGCCGCCGCTGGGTCGCCACCCGGGACCTGCAACTCCTGCGCTACCCCGAGAAGTCGGCGATCGCCCAGCCCGTCACCACGGGCTGCTACCTGTCCACGTACTGGATCACCGACGGCCGCTACGACGACCACATGCGCTGGACGGTCGCCATCAACAAGCGCCTGGGCCGCGACGGCCGCGTCTACCACGACCGCACCCACGTCCTCACGGCGTTCCAGGACCACGAGGCGACGGTCTACCGGGACGGTGCGGCGGGCCCGCGCGACGTCCACGCCCTCGATCACCCCTACGCCGGCCTGGTCCTCCAGGTCGTCGAGGCCGGCACCCCCGAGCAGCGCCCGCAGCTCCTGGAGTGGCTGCGCTCCCGCCACCTGCCCAAGCGGCTCGCGGGCTCGCCGGCGGCGCTGGTGACCGTCTTCCGTCCGACCCCGCTCCCCGGCGACCGCATGACCTACGTCAAGCAGGTCGAGGGCGTCGACACCCGGCTGACCCTGCTGTGGTTCCTCCAGACGGACCCGCGCGAGTGCTGGGAGGCCTTCTTCACCGGCCTGGACACGGCCGTCGGCGAATCCGGCCTCGGGCGGGTCGAGCTGGTCGCGCCCTTCGTCCCGACGGTGCCGGGAACGGACCGGTACGTCGACCGGCTGCGCTGACAGCCCGCGTCGGTCAGCGCAGCTCCTCCGGGCACGGCGTACCCCGGGGCAGCTGGTAGGGCGCCGCCAGGTGGTAGGTGCCCGGCTTCGGCGCGACCAGCACCGTCCACCGGTCGCCGTCCTCGTCCTCCTCCGTCTCCGCCAGGCAGCCGTTGACGTTGACGTACGTCCTCGGCTCGCCCTCGGGACGCTTCTCGGACTCCTCCGTCTCCTGCGGCGGCTTCAGGCTCTTGCCCTCGGCGTCGACGATGCTCAGCCACGGCGAGTACGGGATACGGACCAGGATCCGGCCCGCCTTCCTCACCTGGAGGATCATCTCGCCCTGCTCGGCCCGGTCGACGACCGCGTTCGGCCCGGCCATCGGGGTCGGATCGGTCACCTTGAACAGCTGCCAGTTGGCGTCGCCCCAGACCTGGGTCAGATACGGCAGCCCGCGCTGCACCAGCGCCCGCTCCCGCTGCCCCCCGTCGCCGTCCGGTTCGTCCTTCGGCAGCACCACGTAGTGCACCGCCCAGCGCTTCAGCCACTCGTGGTAGTTCGCCGAGTTGAGCGTGTCGTCGTAGAAGAGGGGGTTGCGCTCCATGTCGGCCTGGCGGTTCCAGCCGCGCGCCAGGTTGACGTACGGGGCGAGGGCCGAGGCCTCGCGGTGGGAGCGGGCGGGAACGACCTCCACGCGGCCCTTCTCGGCGCCGACCTCCTGCAACTCGTTCACCAGCGGCGCCAGCTCACGGGACCAGGACGCCGCCGGGGCCGTGTGCACGATGTCGTCGACCGTCTTGAAGCCGATCCACCCGGCGAAGCCGACGAGCGCGACGACGGCCGCGTACCACCTGCGGCTCCGCGGCACCGTGAACGGCAGCGCGGCGACCAGCGCCACCCCGGCGAACAGCATCGCCAGCCGCGTGATGTTCGACCCGATCTGGGAGCTGACCAGCCACACCAGCACGACACCCAGCCCGTACACCGCGGCCGTCAGCCGGACCGTCTTCCAGTCCTCCGGCACCAGGACGAAGACGAGGACCGAGAACGCGAGCGGCAGCAGCACCGAGCCGATCATCATCGGCTGCGTCCCCGAGAACGGGAACAGCCACGCCGACACCGCCACCACCGCACTCGGCGCCAGCCCCAGCGCCCACGCGCCCGGCCGCCGCTTCTGGAGGAACAACGCCACCGCGACCAGACCCACGAACAGACCCGCGACCGGCGACGCCATGGTGGCCAGCGCGGCCAGCGGCGCCGCGGACAGGGCCTTCGCCCAGCGCTTGTAACGCCACCGGTACGGCCAGCAGAACACGACCGCGACCGCGCCGAGCGCGAACATCATGCCAAGACCGAACGTCACCCGCCCGGACACCGCGTTGCAGAACAGCCCGAACACGCCCGCCAGCGACGCCCACAGGGGGTTGCGGACGGACCGGCTGCGCAGGAGGAGCAGCGTCAGCAGCCCGGCCGAGACCGTCCCCGCGATCATCATCGTCGTCCGCACGCCGAGCACCGACATCAGGTACGGCGACACCACGCTGTACGACACCGGGTGCATCCCGCCGTACCAGGCGAGGTTGTACGCCGAGTCCGGGTGCCGGCCGACGAACTCGGCCCAGGCGTCCTGCGCGGCCAGATCGCCGCCGCTGTTCGCGAACGTGAAGAACCAGAGGACGTGGAGCGCTCCGGCGAGGCCCGTGACGGACAGGACCGGGTGGCGCAGCATGCGCTCACGCAGCGTCAGTACGAGGGTCCGCAGCCGGTCCTCACGGCCGCCCTGGCTGCTGCCTTCCCCGGTTGCGGGCAGGCGTATTCGCGGGCCGGCGGATACCGGGCCCGGATCGGCGTCGTCGGCGCGTGTCGGCTCCGCAGTGGCCACTCGAAGGCACTCCCCGTTGTCCCGTCTTCTGTTCTCGTCTTCTCTTCCCGGCCGTGCCCCGTTGGTCAGCGGTTCACGGCCGTCGCCGCCGTGGGCGGCGGCCTGCCCGGTTCGCGACGCTAGCACGCACCCCGCCGGGCGGCGCCCGGACGGGCCGTCACCGGCGGGGTGCGGTCGTGTGCGGTCCTGCGGTCGGCGGGCCGCCTCAGCCGAGGCGGGTGAGCTTGTCCGCGAAGCCCGGCTCCACGAGGTCCTTCTGGAGGGCGACCGGGACCTTGACCGCGTTGGTGCTGCCGTCACCGACGGTGAGCGTGCCCACCTTCGTGCCGGCCTTCGCCGTGTGCGGCAGCTCGTCCGCGGCGAACGTCAGCTTGACGGACAGGCCCGCCCAGCCGACCGCCGTGACGTCCTCGGTGACGGCGACCGGCGTACGGCCGCCGAGACCGTCGTCCGCGTACCCGACGACCGTGCCCTTCTTCAGGATCGTCGCCGACTCCAGCGCGCCCTGCGCGGCCTTGATCAGCTTGTCGCCCTCGTGCAGCGCGGCACCCAGGATGGTGTTGTCCGGGCCGCCGGCGGGCTGGCGCACGACGGCGCCGACGATCCGGCGGGTCTCACCGTTGACCTCCTTCCTCGCCGAGAAGACGAGGTTGCCGAGCGCCGAGGTGGTGGTGCCGGTCTTGATGCCGGTGACGTCGTTGTAGCCGACCAGGCGGTTCCAGTTGTCGTGCTTGGTGCCCTTGTAGTCGACGTACGACATCATCGTCGCGACCTCGCGGAAAGCGGGCTGCTCCATGGCCGCCTTGGCGAGCTTCACCTGGTCCACGGCCGTGGACACGGTGGTGTTGTTCAGGCCCGACGGGTCGGTGTACGTCGTGTTCTTCATGCCGAGGTCCTTGGCGGCGTCGTTCATCTTCTGCACGAACGCCTTCTCGGAACCTGCGTCCCAGCGGGCGAGCAGCCGCGCCACGTTGTTCGCGGAAGCGATCAGGATGCTCTCCAGGGCCTCCCGCTCACTGATCTTGTCGCCCTTGGTGACGTCGACGGTGGACTCCTGGCCGGCGTCGGACTGGTCCTCGGCGGCCTGGTCGATCTCGATCTTCGGCCCGTCCTCACCGCTCTTGAGCGGGTGCTCGCGCAGGATCAGATAGGCGGTCATGACCTTGGCGACGCTCGCGATCGGCACGGGCTTCTGCTCGCCGGACGACCCGAACGTGCCGATGCCCTGCACGTCCAGCGCGGCCTGGCCCTTGGCCGGCCAGGGGATGTCGACCTTGCCGCCCTCGAAGGTGTAGCTGTCCTCGGCGGTGAGTTCGAGGGTAGGCGCCGGCAGGGGGCGCACGCTCTGCACGACGCCGAGGACGACCACCAGCAGCAGCACCAGCGGCGTCCAGATCTTCACCCGCCGCACGGCCGTCCGCAGCGGAGTGTCCGGCGGCGGCGGGGTGTTCGTCAGCTCGGCCAGCAGATCCAGCGGCGGCCGCGGCGGCAGGGGCTGCTGGGTGGTCCGCTCGGGTCCGACGGTGGGCACGGGGGCGGTGGCGTCGGCGGGGGCGGGAGCAGGCGGAGTGGCCTGTCCGGCCTGTGCGCCGGCCGCCGGCTTCCGCGTCGACGGATCGTCCAGCGGCTTGAGCGCGACGAACTTACTGGTCCGCTCGGCGTCCTTCTCGGGCGCGTCCTTGGCGTCCTTGGCGGCCCCGCCGAGCTTCAGCATGGTGGTGGGCTGATCGACCGGGGGCCGTACGGCTTTGAAGACGGCGGTGGGCTGGTCGACGGGGGGCTTGGCGTCGCCCTTGTCGGTGTCGGTGTCGGTGTCGTCCGACTCGGGGGCCTTGTCAGGGCTGTCCGGGGTGCCGTCGGTGTCGTCGGCGGGGGTGCTGTCCGCCGAGGCGGCCCCGGAATCGCCCGTGCCACCGGTGGCGGAACGGTCCGCCTCCGGTTCGTCGGCCTCTTCCTCGGCGGCGTCGTCCGCACTTTCGGTCTCCGGCCGGTCCTGGACGTCGGTGGCGGCCTCGGCAGCCTCTCGGTCGTCCCGGGCGTCAGCGTCGGCCTCAGCGGGCTTCTCGGCCTTCTGCGCGTCCGTAACGGCCTCAGCGGCCTCTGCGGGCTCTTCCGCCCTCTCAGCCGCCTCCTGGCCGTCCTCAGAGCCCTTGGCGGCGCCCTTGGCCGCCGCGGGCTCCTCGTTCTGGTCGGCCGACGCGACCCACGCGGCCACGGCATCCCGCAGCCGCCCGTCACTGGCGGTGTCACCCCCGCGCTCCCCGGAGCCGGAAGACCCAGTGGAGCCGGATGCCTCGCCGGAGTCGGAGGACTCGCCGGGCTCGGACGACTCGGCGGAAGCCGAATCCCCTGCCGCCGGCGAAGACCCGCCGGAGCCCTTCACGGGCTCGTCCGCAGACTCCCGGGACGCGTCGACCACCGAGCCCTCGGCACCGGCGCCACTCTCGCCCTGCCCGGCGCCGGCCGCCGCGCTCTCGTCGCCGGCGTCGCTCGCACCCTGCTCGGCGTCGGCCGCGCCTGCGTCATCGGCGTCGCCGGCGTCTTGCTCGGCGTCAGCCGTCGAGTCGGCCTGGCCCGTGCCCGACGCCGCTCGCGACCTGCTCGGCGTCGCCGCG
>KE354049.1 GCA_000415505.1 Streptomyces afghaniensis 772 | reverse complement strand
TGCTTGCTCCAGCCGCGTTCGATGGTGATCGGGCGGAGTTGCTGGGGGTGCGGCCGTCGATTCGAGACATGCCGCTGAGCCTATCCGTACATACGGAAGGGGCCCCTCCCACGGTGGAAAGGGGCCCTCACGACCGACCTCGGCGGTCTGTCAGGGGGTGAAGCCCGGGACGATCCCCGCACTTCACATCAGGTCTTCGATCTCCGCGGCGATGGGGTCGGCGTCGGTGCCGATGACGACCTGGATCGCGGTGCCCATCTTGACGACGCCGTGGGCGCCGGCGGCCTTCAGGGCGGCCTCGTCGACCTTGGCGGGGTCCACGACCTCGGTCCGCAGGCGGGTGATGCAGCCCTCGACCTCTTCGATGTTGTCGATGCCGCCGAGCCCGGCAACGATCTTCTCAGCCTTGGTGGCCATGTTCGTTCTCCCTGATCGAACCGCTTTGTCGCAGTAACCCACAGTTGGGGCAACAGGTCTACACCACGAGCCCGCCTCTCCACAAAGGGGCCGGGAGCCGCAGCCTCCAGTTCGTCACAGCGGGCGGAATTCGCGGGTTCCACTCGTTCGGCCTACCGTGCTACAACTGGTCTACACCACTCACTGGTGGAGGTCGCGCGGTGGAGACCGCGTTCCCCTTTTGAGACGCCGCCGTCCCCCGTCGAACTCTTCCTGGGCGGCGCCGTGCCCCATGGAGGAAGTTCATGTCCACAGCCACAGCCGCGCCCGCGAGCCCGAAGAAGGGGTCTGCGGTGATGGCGGTCCTGCAGCGTATCGGCCGCAGCCTCATGCTGCCCGTCGCCGTACTGCCGGCCGCCGCCCTCCTGGTCCGCCTCGGCAACACCGACATGCTCGGGCGGGAGTCGTTCCCGGAGTTCATCACCAAGATCGCGAGCTTCATGAGCGCGGGCGGCAACGCGATCCTCGACAACATGCCGCTGCTGTTCGCCGTGGGCATCGCGATCGGCTTCGCGAAGAAGTCGGACGGCTCGACCGCTCTCGCCGCCGTCGTCGGCTACCTGGTCTTCAAGAACGTGCTGGCCACGTTCACCGACCCGAACCTGCCCCAGGTGGCGACGGCCGTCGACGGCAAGGTCGTCATGACGGACGCGCCGGTGGACGCCAAGGTCCTCGGCGGTGTGGTGATGGGCCTCGTCGTCGCCCTGCTCTACCAGCGCTTCTACCGCACCAAGCTGCCCGACTGGGCGGGCTTCTTCGGCGGCCGCCGCCTGGTGCCGATCCTGTCCGCCTTCGCGGGCCTGGTCATCGGCATCGTCTTCGGCTACATATGGCCGGTCCTCGGCACGGCCCTGCACAACTTCGGCGAGTGGCTGGTGGGCTCCGGAGCCGTCGGCGCGGGCATCTTCGGTGTCGCCAACCGCGCGCTGATCCCGATCGGCATGCACCACCTGCTCAACTCCTTCCCCTGGTTCCAGGCCGGCACCTACGAGGGCAAGAGCGGTGACATCGCCCGGTTCCTGGCGGGCGACCCGAGCGCCGGACAGTTCATGACCGGCTTCTTCCCGATCATGATGTTCGCCCTGCCTGCCGCCTGCCTGGCGATCGTGCACTGTGCCCGCCCGGAGCGCCGCAAGGTCGTCGGCGGCATGATGTTCTCCCTCGCGCTGACGTCCTTCGTCACCGGTGTGACCGAGCCGATCGAGTTCACCTTCATGTTCATCGCCCCGGTGCTGTACGCGATCCACGCCGTGCTCACCGGTGTCTCGATGGCGCTGACCTGGGCCCTGGGAATGAAGGACGGCTTCGGCTTCTCGGCCGGCGCGGTGGACTTCTTCCTGAACCTGGGCATCGCGACCAACCCGTGGGGCCTGGCCCTGGTGGGCCTGTGCTTCGCGGCGGTCTACTACGTGGTCTTCCGCTTCGCGATCACCAAGTTCAACCTGCCGACGCCGGGCCGCGAGTCCGACGAGGAACTCGCCGAGCTCCAGAAGGCGGAGGCGAAGTAGCCCGCACATGGTGAAGGCCCCGGAACCGCTACGGTTCCGGGGCCTCTTCGTGCTCGGGTGCTCAGATCTCGTACGTCTGCCGGGGTGCCGCGAGGTCCACGGGACCGTCGTACACCGCGCGGGCGTCGGCGAGGTTGGCCTGCGGGTCCGTCCACGGCGGGATGTGCGTGAGGACCAGACGCCGGGCACCTGCCCGGGTCGCCGTCTCGCCCGCCTCGCGGCCGTTGAGGTGCAGGTCGGGGATGTTCTCCTTGCCGTGCGTGAACGCCGCCTCGCACAGGAACAGGTCGGCGTCCCGGGCGAGTTCGTCCAGGGCGGGGCTCACGCCGGTGTCGCCGGAGTACGTCAGGACCTTGCCGTCGTGTTCGACGCGGATGCCGTAGGCCTCCACGGGGTGGGCCACGCGCTCGGTGTGCACCGTGAACGGGCCGATCTCGAAGGTGGACGGCTTGACCGTGTGGAAGTCGAAGACCTCGCTCATGGAGGAGGCGGAAGGGGTGTCCGCGTAGGCGGTGGTCAGCCGGTGTTCCGTGCCTTCCGGTCCGAAGACGGGGAGCGGATCGCAGCGGCCGCCGTCGTGGCGGTAGTAACGCGCGACGAAGTACGCGCACATGTCGATGCAGTGGTCGGCGTGCAGGTGGCTGAGGAAGATCGCGTCGAGGTCGTAGAGACCGCAGTGGCGCTGCAACTCGCCCAGGGCACCGTTGCCCATGTCGAGAAGCAGCCGGAAGCCGTCGGCCTCGACGAGGTAGCTCGAGCAGGCCGATTCCGCGGACGGGAACGACCCCGAGCAGCCGACGACGGTGAGCTTCATGAAGCAGAAACCTCCGCTGGCGGGAATGTCTGAGAGGGGCGTCGGGGGTCGTGCGGTTCGTCGAGCGTAAGGCGCAAAACCTCCGGTAGCTCCTCCGCCAAGGCCTGTTGTGGGCGAACTCACCTGTGGTGTCACCGGTTCGGCTGGCAGCGCCGGGTGTGATCCTTGTGAGAAGGGCGCGGGGGAGGTGATGGCGCCGGTAACGTCTCAGTATGGACACGTCCTGGTGGCTGGCGCTCGCCGCGGTGATACTGCTCGCGCTCGTCGCAACGCTCGTCGACGGCTGGGGGCGGCGGTCGTCGGCGCGGCGGGGCCGGACGGCGGCCGGGACCGCCGCGGTGGCGGGGCAGCCGCAGCCGGCGGAGATCTGGTGGGCGGACGTCCCCTACGAGGACGAGGAGCGTACGAAGGACCGGCCGTGTCTGGTGCTGGCGGTGCGCGGGGAGCGGGCGACCGTCGCGAAGATCACCACCAGGTTCCGGCACGAGCGGACCGGCGTGATCCCCCTCCCGCCGGGCACGGTCGGCGACCCCCAGGGCCGCGCGAGCTTCCTGGAGACGGACGAACTGCGGGAGGTCCCGGTGTGGGGCTTCCGGCGACGGGTCGGGGTGGTGGACCCGACGCTGTGGGACCAGGTGCGGTATCTGACCGGCTGAGAGCCGGGTCTCCCTGCGCGGCGCCCGCACGGGAACCTGCCACAGGCCCGGCCGCGGTCCGGGCGGGCCGCCCGGGCAGGGCCGGGCGGGACAGTCGACCGAGAGACAGCCGGGCGCGACGACGACCGCCGAGACAGCCGGGCGCGACGACGACCGCCGATACGGCCGGCGAGTCGGCCCGCGGCCGGTCCGGCGGCCCGCGCCGAGGACCGGGTGGTGGCCCGGCCGTAGGCGCGATCTTCGCCGCCGCCGCGGCCACGGCACCACCACCAGCACCGGGCACCACCACCAGCACCAGCACCAGCACCAGCACCAGCACCAGCACCAGCACGACAGCGGACCGCGGCCAGCACCCGGTGCGCCCTCCCGACGACCGCAAGGCGAACCGGCACCCGAACCGCGCCCGGGCTCCCACCAGGACCGCAAGCCCCCGGGGACGGACGTCCACGCCGACCCGCGGCGAGGACCGGGCCATTGGTCCCGGCCACGGCCGCCGCACTCGCCGGCGAGCCCACCCGACTGCCGCAGGACGGCACGGCCCCGGAAGCCCGAACCCGGAAGGGCCGAAAACGCAAAAGGGCCGGAGTTCTCGCTCCGGCCCTTCTCGTGTGGTCTGCCGTCGGGTTACGCCCAGAGCTGGCCCTGGAGCGTCTCGATGGCCTCTTCCGTCGTGGCCGCCGTGTAGACGCCCGTCGACAGATACTTCCAGCCGCCGTCGGCGACGACGAAGACGATGTCGGCCGGCTCACCGGCCGCCACGGCCTTCTTGCCCACGCCGAGCGCGGCGTGCAGCGCGGCGCCCGTGGAGACGCCGGCGAAGATGCCCTCCTGCTGGAGCAGCTCGCGGGTGCGGGTGACCGCGTCCGCCGAACCGACCGAGAAGCGGCTGGTGAGGACCGACGCGTCGTACAGCTCGGGGACGAAGCCCTCGTCGAGGTTGCGCAGGCCGTACACCAGGTCGTCGTAGCGCGGTTCGGCGGCGACGATCTGGACGTCCGGCTTGTGCTCGCGCAGGTAGCGGCCCACGCCCATGAGCGTGCCGGTGGTACCGAGGCCCGCCACGAAATGGGTGACGGAGGGCAGGTCCGCGAGGATCTCGGGGCCCGTCGTCGCGTAGTGGGCGCCCGCGTTGTCCGGGTTGCCGTACTGGTAGAGCATCACCCAGTCCGGGTGCTCGGCCGAGAGCTCCTTGGCGACGCGCACCGCGGTGTTGGAGCCGCCCGCTGCCGGGGAGGAGATGATCTCGGCGCCCCACATGGCCAGCAGGTCGCGCCGTTCCTGCGAGGTGTTCTCCGGCATCACGCACACGATGCGGTAGCCCTTGAGCTTCGCCGCCATGGCGAGCGAGATGCCGGTGTTGCCGCTGGTCGGCTCCAGGATGGTGCAACCCGGGGTCAGGCGGCCGTCCTTCTCCGCCTGCTCGATCATGTGCAGGGCCGGGCGGTCCTTGACCGACCCGGTCGGGTTGCGGTCCTCCAGCTTCGCCCAGACACGGACGTCGGCGGACGGCGACAGCCGCGGCAGGCGCACCAGGGGGGTGTTGCCGACCGCGGCCAGGGGTGAGTCGTATCGCATCGGTGATCAGACCATGCCGCCGGCCACGGCCGGCAGGATCGTGACGTTGTCGCCGTCCGTCAGCTTGGTGTTGATGCCGTCGAGGAAGCGCACGTCCTCGTCGTTCAGGTAGACGTTGACGAAGCGGCGGAGCTGGTCGCCGTCCACGATGCGGGCCTGGATGCCGGCGTGCCGCGTCTCGAGGTCGGTGAAGAGCTCGGCGAGGGTGTCTCCCTTGCCCTCCACTACCTTCTGACCGTCGGTGTAGGTGCGGAGGATGGTCGGGATGCGGACCTCGATGGCCATGGCTCAGGGCTCCTGTCGGGAGTAGTCAGTCGGGCGCGCGGCAGCGCAGGAACAGCGGGATGGTGCGTGTGTGCAGCGCCGCGGCTCACGGCCGTACGGCGGCAGGGATCGGCGTCAACAGATGGCGCTGGCGAGCCTGCACAGGTCGACGTGCAGCCGCGCAACGAGCAGCATGCCCGGCGTCTTGTCGCTCACGTCGTGGAAAACCATGGGCTCATCGTATCGATTCCCGGTCCGGGTACTGGAATGTGATCCCACATCTCGGACGATTTCGGGCCGGAGAGTGAGACTGCCCTGTTCAGCCCAGTGCAGACGCGCTCAGTACGCCTCGACGATCTCGACCTCCTCCTCCGTGACCTCGCCCTCCACGATCCGGAACGAGCGGAACTGGAACTCCCCGGCCCCGTCGGTGTCGGCCGTGGAGACGAGGACGTAGTGCGCGCCGGGCTCGTTCGCGTACGAGATGTCGGTGCGCGAGGGGTAGGCCTCGGTCGCCGTGTGGGAGTGGTAGATCACCACCGGCTCCTCGTCGCGGTCGTCCATCTCGCGGTAGAGCTTGAGCAGGTCGCCGGAGTCGAACTCGTAGAACGTGGGTGACATGGCCGCGTTCAGCATCGGGATGAAGCGCTCGGGGCGGTCCGAGCCCGCGGGGCCCGCGATCACGCCGCACGCCTCGTCGGGGTGGTCCTTGCGCGCGTGGGCGACGATCTGGTCGACGAGGGCCTGGGTGATGGTCAGCATGCTCGTCAGGATAAGCAGAAGGGCCGTTCCGTACCGATGGATGGTACGGAACGGCCCACATGCCGGACGTCCTGAGCGGCAGCCGCCGGGGGCGCCACGAGTACTCCCGGCGGCTGGACGTCCTGGCGGGTTGGTCAGCCGACCTTCTCGAACTCCGCGTCGCGGCGTTCGGCGATCTGCGGGTTGCGGCTCTTGAGGATCGCCCAGCCGATGGCCAGGGCGACGGCCCAGCCGGCCGCGACGTACAGGCAGATCCGCGCGTCCTTGTCGTACGCGATCATGCAGGTCACGCCGATGAGGAAGAGGAGCGCGACCCAGCTGAAGAGCGCACCGCCGGGAGCGGGGAAGGACGAGGCGCGCAGCCGGCCCGCGTCGACCGCGGCGCGGTAGCGGATGTGGCTGACGAGGATCATCATCCAGGTCCAGATGCCGGCCGCGGTGGCCACGGAGGTGACGTAGAGGAACGCCTTCTCCGGGACGACGTAGTTCAGGACGACGCCGATGCCCATGAGCGCCACGGAGACCGTGATGCCGACGGCGGGCGTCTTGCGGGCGTTGAGCTTGCCGAACGCCTGCGGGGCCTCGCTGTTGGCGGCCAGGTCGCGCAGCATCCGGCCGGTGGAGTACATGCCCGAGTTGCAGGACGACAGGGCCGCGGTGAGCACCACGAAGTTGACGATGCCAGCGGCGAGCGGGATGCCGATCTCGCCGAAGGCGTGGACGAACGGGCTCTCACCGGCGGAGAACTCGGTCCACTTGACGACGGAGAGGATCACCAGCAGCGCGCCGACGTAGAAGACGATGATGCGCCAGGGCAGCGTGTTGATGGCCTTGGGCAGGGTCTTCTCGGGGTTCTCGGACTCGCCCGCGGTGACGCCGACGAGCTCGACGGCGAGGTAGGCGAACATGACGCCCTGGAGCGTCATCAGGCTGGAGCCGATGCCGTTCGGGAAGAAGCCGTCGTGCGACCAGAGGTTGGAGACGGTGGCGGTGTCACCGGCGTCGGAGAAGCCGAGGGTGAGCACGCCGAGACCGATGACGATCATGCCGATGATGGCCGTGACCTTGATCATCGAGAACCAGAACTCGACCTCGCCGAAGATCTTGACGGAGATCAGGTTGACGCCGAAGAGCACCACCAGGAAGACCAGGGCGCTGACCCACTGCGGGATCTCGGGGAACCAGAAGTGGATGTAGATCGCGGCGGCCGTGAGCTCGGCCATGCCGGTGACCACCCACATGAGCCAGTACGTCCAGCCCGTGACGAACCCGAAGAACGGGCCGAGGAACTCGCGGGCGTACTCGGCGAAGGAGCCGGAGACGGGCCGGTAGAGGAGCAGTTCGCCCAGCGCCCGCATGATGAAGAAGATGACGACGCCCGCGAGGGCGTACATGAGGATGATGCTGGGGCCGGCCTTGGCGATGTTCGCTCCGGCACCCATGAACAGGCCGACGCCGATGGCGCCGCCGATGGCGATCATCTGGACCTGGCGGCTGCCGAGGCCGCGCTCGTACCCCTCTTCGGGCACGTTTTCCGTGTCGACCTGCGCAGAGGTCATGTGTGGTGCGCCTTTCTCCATGCCGACCCGGACCTTCGTCGGCCTCGGATCGGGTCTCGATCCCCCCGGATAAATGGAGCGGTGCCTGGCCGACGGTTGTCGGCTCGGTGGCGCACCCGGCCGGACATTCGGGTGGTGTCGGCCGGGCGGTCGTGAAGATTTATCACGGCCGCAATACTGATCACAGGGGCGCGATGTGGCGCACCACACAGGGAAACCGGACAAAGCGCACCCGAAAGAGGCCATAGGAGGCGGGTGCGGTGACGCGATCGTTATCCGGATTTGAGTGTCCTCTGAGCGAACACCGATCGGTCACCCGGCGGTCACAGAACCTGCACGGATCAGGGCATAAGGGTTCCGACCAGCGTCTCCTGGAGTCCACCCAGCCACAGGTAGGCCATCACCATCGGCTTGCGCGGGTCCTCGTCCGGGAGGCGGTAGAGCAGGTCGGTGTCATCGTCGTCGGTGATCTCCAGCCGCGAGCCGATCGCGAGCCGCAGGTCGTTCAGGGCGCTCAGCCACCGCTGGGACTCCTCCACCGACAGCTTCAGCACCGCGCCGCCCTCGCCGGCCGAGGCCGAGGAGAGCGCGTCCAGGGAGCGGATCACCGCGAGGGCGTTGTCCCGCTTGCCGGCCCGCAGGTCGTTCTCGGTGTAGCGGCGGAACTCGGCGGAGTACGCCCGCTGCTCCTCGGCGTCCCGGGGCGAGGCGGGCTGCTCGGGGTCGCTGTAGGCGTCCGGGAAGAGGCGCTTGAGCACCGGGTCGGCGGGCGGCTCGCTCGGGCCGTCGGCGAACAGCTCGGCGAGCGGGTCCTCGGGAGCGTCCTCGGCGGGGCCGGGACCGATGAGTTCCAGGAGCTGGACGGCCAGCGACCGGATGATGGAGATCTCGACGTCGTCGAGGGCGACGGCCGCGCCGCCGCCGGGAAGCGGTTCGAAAGTTCCGGGCATGAACGCCTTTTCGCTGCTGGGCGGGGAGCTGGCTACTTGCGGTCCTGCTGGAGGGTGGCCCACAGGCCGTAGCCGTGCATGGCCTGCACGTCGCGTTCCATCTCCTCGCGGCTGCCGCTGGAGACGACCGCCCGGCCCTTGTGGTGGACGTCGAGCATGAGCTTGGTGGCCTTGTCCTTGGAGTAGCCGAAGTACGTCTGGAAGACGTACGTCACATAGCTCATGAGGTTGACCGGGTCGTTGTGGACGATGGTGACCCAGGGGAGGTCCGGCTCCGGTACGGCGAAAACCTCCTCCGCCGACTCGGTCCGTTCGATCTCCAGGGGCGCGGGTGACGTCACACTGCCCATGCTGCCACCCGAGGGGGGTAGTCGCACAAACGGGCCTGGAAACCGGGGACCTTGATGCAAATCGTCAAACTGACGAAATGGGGGTACGATCCCGCTCATGAACACAGCGGACCTTGGGCTGCCGGTGGATGTTCCCTCGACGGCGCTCTTCACGGACCAGTACGAGCTGACGATGCTGCGGGCCGCCCTGGAGGCGGGCACGGCCGAGCGGCGGAGCGTGTTCGAGGTCTTCACCCGGCGCCTGCCGAACGGGCGCCGCTACGGCGTCGTGGCGGGCACCGGACGGGTGCTGGACGCGGTGGAGAACTTCCGTTTCGACGCGGGCGTGCTCGACTTCCTGCGCGAGCGCGAGATCGTCGGTGAGGAAACCCTCGACTGGCTCGCCGGCTACCGCTTCAGCGGGGACATCTGGGGCTACCCCGAGGGCGAGGTGTACTTCCCGGGCTCGCCGATCATGCGGGTCGAGGGCACCTTCGCCGAGTGCGTGCTGCTGGAGACCGTGATCCTTTCGATCCTCAACCACGACTCGGCCATCGCCGCGGCCGCCTCGCGCATGTCGTCGGCCGCCGGGGACCGGCCGCTGATCGAGATGGGCGCCCGGCGCACGCACGAGCTGGCGGCGGTGGCGGCGTCCCGGGCCGCGTACGTGGGCGGCTTCGCGACCACCTCGGACCTGGCCGCCGGGTTCCGCTACGGCATCCCCACCGTCGGCACCTCCGCCCACGCCTTCACCCTGCTGCACGACAGCGAGCGGGACGCCTTCCAGGCCCAGGTGAACACGCTGGGGCGGGGCACGACGCTGCTGGTGGACACGTACGACGTCGCCGAGGCGGTCCGTACGGCCGTGGAGGTCGCCGGACCCGGGCTCGGGGCCGTGCGGATCGACTCCGGCGATCTGCTGCTGGTGGCGCACCGGGTGCGGCAGCAGCTGGACGAGCTGGGCGCGACCGACACGAAGATCATCGTGACCTCGGACCTGGACGAGTACGCGATCGCCTCGCTGGCGGCGGCGCCCGTGGACGCGTACGGCGTCGGTACGCAGCTGGTGACCGGGTCCGGACACCCGACGTCCTCGATGGTCTACAAGCTGGTCGCGCGGGCCGAGTCCGCGGAGCCGAACGCGCCGCTGGTGCCGGTGGCGAAGAAGTCGAGCGGGGGCAAGACGTCCGTGGGCGGGCGCAAGTGGGCCGCGCGGCGGCTGGACTCCTACGGGGTCGCCGAGGCCGAGGTGGTCGGCACCGGTCCGGTGCCGGCGGAGCTGGCGGACCGGCAGCTGCTGGTGGAGCTGGTCAAGAGCGGCGAGGTCGTCGCCCGTGAGCCGCTGGACGCGGCGCGGGACCGGCACACGGCGGCGCGTGCGGGGCTCCCGATGTCGGCCACGCAACTCTCGCGCGGGGAGCCCGTCCTTCCGACGGAGTACGCGCACGGTGCTTCGGGTAGCTAATTGCGGTGTGCCGCGATGCGCCGACTCGTGCCCCCTCCCGTCTCCTCCCCCATGTCAATAGGCTCGGAAGTGCACCGGCCGGGCTTGCCGACCTCATAGCCGAAGGACACCGACCATGCGCCGCGCCTTGATCGTCGTAGACGTGCAGAACGACTTCTGCGAGGGGGGCAGCCTCGCGGTGGCCGGCGGTGCCGACGTGGCTGCCGCCGTCACCGAGCTGATCGGCCAGGCGGCCGGGTCCGGCTACCAGCACGTCGTGGCCACCCGTGACCACCACATCGCCCCAGGCGGCCACTTCTCCACCAACCCCGACTTCGTCCGCTCCTGGCCCGCGCACTGCGTCGCCGGCACGGAGGGCGTCGGCTTCCACCCGAACTTCGCCCCCGCCGTCGCGTCCGGATCCATCGACGCCGTGTTCGACAAGGGCGCGTACGCGGCGGCGTACAGCGGCTTCGAGGGCACGGACGAGAACGGCACACCCCTGGCCGACTGGCTCCGCTCCCGCGAGGTCACCGAGGTCGACGTGGTCGGCATCGCCACGGACCACTGCGTACGCGCCACGGCCCTGGACGCCGCGAAGGAGGGCTTCCGCACCCACGTCCTCCTCGACCTCACGGCGGGCGTGGCCCAGGAGACCACCGAGCGGGCCCTGGAGGAGCTGCGCGAGGCCGGCGTGGAGCTGTCGGGCAAGCCGGTCGTCCAGTGACCCGGTGACGCCCGAGGGCGTGCCGGGCGTCGCGGGGCCGGCGGGACTTTGCGGACACGCCCCAGGGGTCAGGTCTGGGCGGTCGGGCGTCGCAGGAGGGCCCTGATCGGCCGCCACAGTTCGAAGGCGAGGTCCGGACCGGCCACGACACCGTTGTCAGGTGCCGTGCGCCATATCAGGCCGTCGGGGTGGTGCAGGACCGCCGTGATCTCGTCGGGGGACGGCGGGGCGGCGTTGCCGCGCAGGTAGACCGCGCGCAGGCCGAGGTTGCGGAGCCTGGTCAGGGCTCGGGCGCGGTTCGCCGCGTGGACGAGTACGCGGACGGAGCCGGGGCCGTCGGTGGCGGGGCTGGGCAGGTTCAGCGCCACCACCACGGTGCCGTTCGGCAGCTTGCAGAAGCCTCCTGCGGCCATGCGGTCATACCCCCGTGTCGGTCGGTGCGTCGGTCGGTGTCAATAAGAGAACCACAGGACGCACCTAAACACGGATCGGCGGCGACCCGCCAGGGGGTCGCCGCCGATCATGCTCTGACCTGCGAAAACGCGTTTTACTTCGCCGCGGGGCCTACTTCGAGCTCGATCGTCGAGCCGTCCTTGGCCTCCTTGATGATCTTGATCTTGGTGTTGGTGTCAGTGATCTTGACGCCGGCGGTCTTGTTCGTCTCGTCGTAGTAGGTGTTCGCCCGGTCGTTGAAGACCGACACCCCCTTCGACGACGGGATGCGCGTCGCGACGTCCGCGTTGTGCAGCTCGATGCCGTCCGTGCGGTACAGGCTGAACGGCGAGTCGTAGGCCTGGATGCGGTTGCGCATCAGCGTGCCGTCGGTCCACTTCAGCGCCTTCGGGTGCGAGTCGACCGGCAGCAGCAGACCCGTACCCGGGTGGACGCTGGTGTTGTTGTCGGCCTGGGAGGTGTCCCACTTCCAGATCAACAGGCCGTTCTGGTACGGGTAGTGCTCCACCCAGTCCGGACGGGTCTTGGAGAAGCCGAAGTTGTACGGGCCGACCTTGAGGGTCTTGTCGTACGACACGTACTGGCGGTTCTCCGCAAGGTAGTACTGCGCGTAGTCCTTGGTGAAGGACGCGCCCATGCGGGAGAAGCCGGTGGCCTTCCAGGCCGCGTCCGCGGACTCGGCGTCGTCGGAGAAGACCGCGGCGCCGTCGGCGGTCACCGTGATGCGGTCGGCCGTGAAGCCCTTCTGGGCCACGCCGCCGTCGGTCTGGTAGCGGAAGCGCAGGTCGATCTTCTTGCCCGCGTAGGCGTCCAGCGGGAACGCCAGCTTCTTGTACGCGCCGGACGTGCCGGTCAGGGCCGGCTTGTCGCTGCCGTCACGCGGGAGCGGCTGGCCGTCCACCGTGCCGTCGACCGGGGTCCAGTTGGCGCCGCCGTCGGTCGACACCTCGGTGTAGAGGTAGTCGTAGTTGGCCTCGATGTCGTACCAGCCGTCGAGCGTCAGGGCCGCCGACTTCTTGCCGGTGAGGTCGACCGAACGGGCCAGCGTGTTCTTGAGGTTGTCGCCGCTGCCGCTCCACCACTGCTTCGCGCCCTGCGCGGGCGCCACGATCTCGGTGGTGACCTTCTTCTTGGGCAGCTCGACCACGAGGGCCTGCTTGTGCTTCGTGTTGTACTCGGCGACGCCCAGCTTGTGCCACGAGTTCGTCGCGGCCTTCGCGGTGTCGTACTTGAGCCAGCCCAGCTGGAGCTTGTCCCAGGCGGTCATGTCGCCGGGCAGGTCGCCGATCTCGTTCTTGCCGGTGCCCAGCCAGGAGCCGGAGGACATCAGGGTCCAGAAGCCGGTGGAGTTCTCACCGCCGCCGGAGGTGTCGTAGTGGTCCGGCAGACCGAGGTCGTGGCCGTACTCGTGGGCGTAGACGCCGAGTCCGCCGTTCTCCGGCTGGACGGTGTAGTCGCCGACCCAGATGCCGGTGTCGCCGATCTTGGCGCCGCCGAGCTTGTTGTCCTCGGGGCCGGTCGCGCCGGCGTCGGTGCCGAAGGCGTACCAGCGGTGGGCCCAGATCGCGTCCGTGCCCTGGGCGCCGCCACCCGCGGACTCGTCCTCACCGGCGTGCACGACCTGGAAGTGGTCGATGTAGCCGTCGGACTCGTTGAAGTCGCCGTCGCCGTCGAAGTCGTAGCGGTCCCACTGGTCGTACTGCTTGACGTCCGCCTTGATCTCGGCGTCGGTCTTCCCAGCCGCCTTCTGCTGGGAGACCCACGCGTTCAGACCGTCGCTGACGACGTTCCACACGCTCGGGCAGTTGGTGCTGCCGCAGGCGTTGTTGCCGTAACGGGCCTCGTTGTAGGGGACCTTGACCCAGTCGGAGACCTCGCCCTCGACCGAGTAGCGGCCGGAGGACTGCTTCTCGTAGTACTTCTTCACCGACTCGGTGTTCTTGCCGGTGCCGAAGTAGAGGTTCTCGAAGTACTTCTGGTCGTAGTCCGCCCGCCAGGCGGTGGAGTTGTCCTTCTTGCGGTCCGGCTTGGCTATCTGGTTGTGCAGCGGGCCGGGCGTGCCGCCGAACTCGCTGGTCTTGTCGCCGAACTCGACCAGGATGGTGAAGATCTTGTCGGTCTTCTCGCGGCCGAGCTCGACGTACTTGCTGTCGCCCTTCTTGCTCTTGAGCTGGACGACGTTCGAGCCGTCACGCTTCTTCACCGTGGACTTGCCGGATATGACCTGCTTCAGGGCCTCCTGCCGCTGGGCCTCCTGGGTCTTGCTCAGCGGGCCTTCGAGGTCGTGCTCGTCGTGGTGGCGGTCCGCCGGGTCGTGCCGGTCCACGGTGGTGGGCCTGGGAGCGGAGGTGTCGTCGGCCTGGGCCACGCCGTATACGGAGACGGTGGCCGTGGCCGCCGCGAGCGCCACGCCGATGGCGGCCGCTCTGAATGTCCAGGGTCTACTGGTCACTTGAGTTCCTCCCCCGCGTTCGAGCGCGCGGAAGGAAGGGGTCCTGGTCGTGGAAGGTCCGCGCGCGCGTGATCAACGCGTGTAGTCAAGTGACGACATTTGACTAGAGGTTTAGAAGAAAAGACAGACCTTGACTTGGACAGGTCAAGTGCACTATGCGGAGTCGACGTTCGTTTTACGGACAACCGATCCGGCGCCCGACAGACATCTGCCGACGTCCGGCAGGCACGTGCCACCGTCCGGTGGGCGCGCGCATATGTCCACTACCTGGACGCCATGACTCCGTGCGCCCCCTGTGCTCCGGGCCTGTTGATTAGGTCACGCTTACCGTTCGTTCCACTCGGGCACCCTGCCGATTAGAGTCGATTGGCGGAACGCCCGGAAGCTGGCGGAATGCCAGGCCGACACCCCCGTGGACCCCCACTTCGAGGACATGATGGCCATGCCCCGTCCGACTGCCGCACAGCTCGCCTACGGTTCCTGCACCGTGATCCTCTCGACCCTCGCCATGCTGCTGCTGTCACAGACGAGTTCGGGCGTGGGGATCGCGATCATCGCCGCCGCGGCGCTCGCCCTCGGGCTGCTGGTCGCCATGACGGTGCCGCTGCCCGGGAAGCGCCCGGCCGCGGTGGAACAGCCCGCGCCCGAGGAACCCGTACGGGCCTCGGTCGCCGCGCCGGCCCCGGAGCCGGTGCGGGAGCGGGCGATCTCCTGACCGCTGGCTGACCCGTCTGCGCCTCGATCGGTGAGGTGCCTCAATTGGTGCTGACCACGACCGTTTTGGCCGCCTTGTCGTGCAGGCCCTGCTTGTAGGGCCGGTCGAAGAGGCTCCAGCCCCCCGAGATCACGAGCCAGACGCAGAAGCAGCAGAAGAAGCACGGGATCCACAGCACCGCCGCGCGCATCAACGCGTTCTGCGCGGAGGGCGTGGCGCCGTTGTCGAGGTTGGCCACACGCAGGTGCAGCAGTTTCTTGCCGAGGGTCTGGCCGTTCCGCGCGGTGAGGAAGGTGTCGTAGGCGATGTAGAGGACGGTGGCGACCGCCGACTGCCAGAAGGACTTGCCGGCCTCGATGCGGTCGCCGTCCACGTCGTACTCGTTGACGCCGAAGCCCCAGGTGAGCAGCCAGACGACGGCACCCACCAGGATGATGTCGATGATGCGGGCGAGCGTGCGCTTGCCGCTGTCGGCGAGCGGGGGCATGCCGGCGAGGGGATCGGTGGGGTAGGAGTCGCCGCCGTAGGGGCCACCGCCTTGGCCACCGCCGGGAGGACCGTCGTAGGGACCGCCGCCTCGGCCACCGCCGGGAGGACCGTCGTAGGAGCCGCCGCCCTGGCCGCCACCGGGAGGGACACCGCCGGGGCCGCCGCCCGGGTATCGCGGGTCGTAGGGCGAGCCCGCGCCCTCACCGGGCTGCTCGCCCGGGGGCCGCTTCCTGAACGGATCGTCTTCCGGGGGCTGCTGACCTGAGCCGGGGGGCGGTTCACTGCTCATGGCCCGAGTCGACCGCGAACCCCCCGGCTCCGCATCCGGCAGGCGGCCGTCCGAGGTACGGATTCACCTGGTGCCGCAGCGGTACGACGCCGTCCCGTGGCGGACGCAGGCGTACTGCTCAGCCGGCCACGAACGTGTGCGCTGCCTTGTCGTGCCAGCACTGGCGCCACGGCTTGTCGAAGAGGCACCAGGCGATGCCGACGATCCCGACGACGAGGAGTCCGGGCACGCTGTAGACCAGCCAGCGGCGCAGGGCCGCGCCGAACTCCGGGGCGTCGTGGCCCTCGATGTCCCGCACCTCGAGACCCATCAGCTTCTTGCCGAGGGTGCGGCCCCACTTGGCGGTCGGCAGCACCTCCGAGACGACGCCGACGAGCAGCAGGACGGCCACGACGATGCCGAGGTACACCGACGTGGTGCCGTCGAGCAGCCAGACGGTGACGGTCTCGCCGGAGAGCTTGGCCGCGTCGATCTTCTCGTTGACGTGGTCGACCGCCTTGATGCCGAGCGGTACGGCGGCCCCGGCGGTGGCGCCGGCGAGGACGAGCGTGTCCAGCAGCCGGGCGGCCAGCCGCTTGCCCAGCCCCGCGGGGCGGCCGACGCCTGGCGCCGGGCGGCGGCCTGGAACACGTCCTCGGTCGGCGGCTTCCAGGGCGCGACGGGCTGCTCGTCACCGCCCGCTCCGGCCAGCCGGTGCACCTGCTGCGCCCACGAGGACTGACCGCCCCCGGGGCCGGGGCTGAGGGGGGTGGCGGAGGCGGCCGGGCCGGGCTGGGGCCCAGCGGACTGCGGGGGGACGGTGGGCGCCGACTGGGGCCCGGACAGTGCCGTCGGGACGGC
>KE354048.1 GCA_000415505.1 Streptomyces afghaniensis 772 | reverse complement strand
CCCGGCTGCGCGCCGCCCAGGGGCTGAAGATCTGGTCGTACCGGCCCCGCCCGGCGGTCGCCGTGATCGGCGTCGTCGTCCTCGCCCTCGTCTCCGGCGGCCTGGGCGTCTTCGGCAGCGGCGGCACCGCCTCCACCGCCGCGGCCGGCAGCAAGGACGTCGGCCAGGGCAAGAAGATCAGCATCGGCTACATCCCCTGGGACGAGGGCGTCGCCTCCACCTTCCTCTGGAAGGAGGTCCTGGAGCAGCGCGGCTACCAGGTGGAGGCCAAGCAGCTCGACGCCGGCCCGCTGTACACCTCCCTCGCCCAGGGCGACGTCGACTTCCAGACGGACGCCTGGCTGCCCACGACCCACGCCCAGTACTGGAAGAAGTACGGCAAGCAGCTCGACGACCTCGGCGCCTGGTACGACAAGACGTCCCTGGAGCTCTCCGTGCCCTCCTACATGAAGGGCATCGACTCCCTGGCGGACCTCAAGGGCAAGGCGTCCGAGTTCGGCGGCAAGATCACCGGCATCGAGTCCAGCGCCGGCGAGATGGCCCTGCTCAAGAGCAAGGTCCTCAAGGAGTACGGCCTGGACAAGGAGTACAAGGTCGTCGACAGCTCCACGCCCGCGATGCTGGCCGAGCTGAAGCGCGCGTACGCCAAGAAGGAGCCGATCGTCGTCACGCTCTGGTCGCCGCACTGGGCGTACAACGACTACAAGCTGACGAAGCTCAAGGACCCCAAGGGCGCCTGGGGCAAGGGCGACGGCGTGCACACGCTGGCCCGCAAGGGCTTCGCGGGCGACGACCCGACGGTCGCCGGCTGGCTGAAGAAGTTCAAGATGAGCGAGAAGGAGCTCACCAGCCTCGAAGCCGAGATCAACAAGGCCGGCAAGGGCAACCAGCAGCAGGCCGTCCGCGCCTGGCTGAAGCAGCACCCCGGCTACGTCGACAAGCTCGCCCCGGTGAAGGGCGCCGGCGGCAGCACGCCCGCCGAGGCCAAGCGGCCGCTGGACGTGGCGTGGTTCCCCTGGGACGAGGACATCGCCGTCACGTACCTGTGGAAGAACGTCCTCGAACGGCGCGGCTACACGATGAACCTGAAGCAGATGGACGTCGGCCCCGTCTACACCGGTCTGGCCTCGGGCGATCTCGACCTCAACTTCGACGCCTGGCTGCCCTACGCCCAGAAGAACTACTGGGACAAGAACAAGGACCGGCTCAAGGACCTCGGCACCTGGTACGAACCGACCTCCCTGGAGATCGCCGTGCCGTCCTACGTCAAGGGCGTCGACTCCCTGGCGGACCTCAAGGGCAAGGCCGGCACCTTCGACGGGAAGATCATCGGCATCGAGCCCGGCACCGGCGAGATGGATCTGGCGAAGAACAAGGTTCTTCCCAGCTACGGCCTCGACAAGGAGTACGAGGTCGTCGACGGCTCCACCCCGGCCATGCTGGCCGAGCTGAAGCGCGCGTACGCCAAGAAGGAGCCGATCGCCGTCACCCTCTGGTCGCCGCACTGGGCCTACAGCGACTACGAGCTGACCAAGCTGAAGGATCCCAAGAAGGCCTTCGGCGAGGGCAACACGATCCGCACCATCTCCAACGAGAAGTTCCCCGAGGAGTACCCGCAGCTCACGAAGTGGATCAAGAACTTCAAGATGAGCGAGGACGAGCTCGGCAGCCTGGAGAGCGAGATCAAGAACCGCGGCCAGGGCCATGAGGAAGAGGCCGTCGCCGCGTGGCTGAAGCAGCACCCCGACATGGTGGAGCGCATGACGCCGCAGTGAGGTCGGTACGGGGCGGGGCGCGACACACCGCGTCCCGCCCCGTACGCGTACCCTCACCCGTATCCCGCCCAGGGCCTGGACCCAGCAGGATCCGGACAACCACAGAGCGCTACGCCACCCCCCGAACCCCTTCTCCCTCCCTGTTCCTCCCGTAGGAGGAATCGGCGCGCCGCCCCCGAGGGCGGCGGATCCCCTGGCGCGAAGTGTGAGGTCTCACACCGCCCGGTATGACGTCGATGTGACCGGCGCATGCACCGGTTTGCCGAACATGCGTAGGGTGCAGACAACTCAACAGAAGCAGTGCGCCGGGACACCGACGCACCGGGAGCGGATCGACGGGCGAAGGAGGGAGCCGGAGCGATGGGCGACCACAAAGAGCAGCCCCTGCGGGTGGGCGCGGCCGTGCGTCGGCGGCGCCGCGCGCTGGAGCTCACCCTCGCCGTCGTGGCGGAGCGCAGCGGCCTGTCGGTCCCGTTCCTCAGCCAGGTCGAGAACGACCGGGCGCGGCCCAGCACGAGTTCCCTCGAGAAGGTCGCCGACGCCCTGCGCACCACGGCGGTCGAACTCCTCGCCGCGGCCGACCCGGCGTGCAGCGTGGACGTCGTGCGCGCCGACGACACCGAACCGCTGCCCCACCCCCGGACCCGGTCCCTGGTGCGCGGCCACCACCAGATGCACGCCTCCGAGTTCACCGGCGACCATGACGCCGGCCGTGAATTCCAGTACCGCAACGACCAGTTGATGTACGTCGCGGACGGCGCGGTGGAGATCGAGGCGGAGGGCCGCGCCTACCGGCTCGGCCGCGGCGACACGCTGTACCTCACCGGCGGTGTGCGGCACCGCTGGCGGGCTGCGGAGTCCGACACCCGGGTGATCGTCGTCGCCGTGGCCGAGCACATCGAGGCGGTCCGGGACCGGCCCCGCCGGTGAGGGTCGTCTCGCTGGTCCCGTCGCTGACCGAGGCCGTGGCCCGGTCCGCGCCCGGCGCCCTGGTCGGCGCCACCGACTGGTGCACGCATCCGCCCGGCCTCGACGTCGTACGCGTCGGCGGCACGAAGAACCCGAAGACCGACCGGATCGTCTCCCTCGCTCCCGACCTGGTGATCGCCAACGAGGAGGAGAACCGCGAGCCCGACCTCGCGGCCCTGCGCGCGGCGGGCGTCGAGGTCCTGGTCACGGAGATCCGCGACGTGCCGCAGGCCTTCCCGGAACTGGCCCGGGTCCTGGACGCCTGCGGGGTGGCGGCCCGCCCGCGCTGGCTGGACGAGGCGGAGGAGACCTGGTCGTCCCTGCCGCGCCCGGAGGTCCGGCTGACGGCGGTCGTGCCGATCTGGCGCCGTCCCTGGATGGTCCTGGGCCGCGACACCTTCGCGGGCGACGTCCTGGCCCGCCTGGGTGTCGACCACGTGTACGCGGCGCACCCCGACCGCTACCCGCGCGTCCCGCTGGAGGAACTCCGCGCCGCCGCACCGGACATGGTGGTCCTTCCCGACGAGCCCTACCGCTTCACCGCGGACGACGGCCCGGAGGCCTTCCCCGGCCTGCCCTGCGCGCTCGTCAGCGGACGGCACCTGACGTGGTACGGGCCGTCGCTGGCGGAGGCGCCACGGGTACTGGGCCGGGCCCTGCGAGCAGCTCGCCCCTGAGCAGCCCGCGCACGGTGCCCACGGCGGCGGTGCCCCACGCGGCGACCAGCACCGCGTACAGCGCGAGAGCCGGCCCCGCGTAGGCCACGAGCCCGGTGTGCCGGGCCAGCGCCTCGGCGCCCGTGACACAGGTGCCGACCGGGAAGGTGAACGACCACCAGGTCATCGAGAACCGCATCCCGTGCCGCCGGGCGCGCACCACATGGGCGGTGGCGAGGCAGAACCACAGCAGCGCGAACCCCATCACGGGCACGCCGTAGAGCACGGCGAGCACATCGAAGCCCTGGCTGTACGGCGCGGGTACGACCCCGGGGGCGGCGTCCCCGAACGCGCCGACGGCGGTCGTGGACTGCCCGAGCGGCCCGAGCACCAGGAACAGCGTCGGAGTGAGGGCGAGCGGCAGCGGCCCACCGGTGATCAGCCGCCCGAAGACCAGCGGCAGCATCACCAGGGTCGCCAGGAGGCTGAGCCCGAACAGGGCGACGCAGACGAGGAGCAGCGTCTCCCGTGGCTGACCGGGAGGCAGCTGGTGCACCAGCGGCGGCCCGACGGCGGCGGACACCATGGGCGCGACCAGCGGCAGCAGCCAGACGGGCGTGGCCTGTCCCGGCTCGACACGGTGCCGTACGGCCATCAGATACGGCACCGCGACGGCGGCGGCCAGCCCGAGAGCCGTACCGGCGCTGAACAGCACCGCGTCGAGCGCCACGGCCGCCCGCAGGCCGATCCAGTCCCGGCCGACGGTGAGGGCACCGCCCCGACGGCCAGCAGGGCCATGGCGAGGCAGCCGTAGAAGGGGGCCGTCGCCGGGTCGAGGAGGTGGGCGCGGGCCTGGTCCCGGTGGCGGGCCCAGTGCGCGGCCCGGGCGCAGAGCAGGGTGACGAGCAGGACCAGGGAGAGGGCCCAGACACCGGCCAGCGCGCCGCGCAGCCCGGGGACGTGCGGTGACAGGGCGGTCCCGGCGGTGGCGACGACGGCGGTGCCCATGACGGTGGCGTACCAGTTGGGTCCGAGGTGACGGACGGAGAGGGCGCACGGAAGGGGCTGGGCCGGCTGGGCTGCGGTGACCATGACTCCCACGGTCGGGCCGTGGGCACCCCGCCGCCAGGGAGCATGTCTCTATGGCGACATAAGCTGGGTTTATGAGCAGGACGGAAGAGCAGGGCGAGATCCCGGCCGGCGGGTCTCTCGCACACCGGGTGCCGGATCTGGGCGGCCTGGAGCTGCTGTTGGCGGTGGCGCGGCTCGGCAGCCTCGGCGGGGCGGCGCGGGAACTCGGCATCACCCAGCCCGCGGCCAGCAGCCGGATCCGGTCGATGGAGCGGCAGCTCGGCGTGGCGCTGGTCGACCGCTCACCGCGCGGGTCCCGGCTCACGGACGCCGGTGCGCTGGTGACGGACTGGGCGCGGCGGATCGTGGAGGCGGCGGAGGCGTTCGACGTGGGGGCGCAGGCGCTGCGCGACCGGCGCGACTCCCGGTTGCGGGTGGCGGCGAGCATGACGATCGCCGAGTATCTGCTGCCCGGCTGGCTGCTCGCGCTGCGTGCCCAGCGGCCCGACACGGCGGTGTCCCTGCATGCCGGGAACTCGACGGTGGTCGCGGAGCGGCTGCTGGCGGACGAGGCGGACCTGGGGTTCGTCGAGGGGCTGACGGTCCCGACGGGGCTGGACTCGGTGGTCATCGCCCATGACCGGCTGATAGTGGTCACGGCTCCTGCCCATCCGTGGTCCCGGCGGCGGCGTTCCCTGGCCGCGGAGGAACTCGCGTCGACCCCGCTGATCCTGCGTGAGAAGGGCTCCGGTACGCGTCAGGTCCTGGACGCGGCGCTGGGTGGGCTGGCACGGCCGCTGATCGAGCTGTCGTCCACGACGGCCGTCAAGGCGGCGGCGGTGAGCGGGGCGGGGCCGGCGGTGCTGAGCGAACTGGCGGTGGGGGAGGAGCTGGCGATGCGGCGGCTGGTGCGGGTGCCGGTGGAGGGGGTCGCGCTGGCGCGGGACCTCCGGGCGGTGTGGCCGACGGGCCATCGCCCTACCGGTCCGGCCCGGGATCTGCTGTCGCTGACGCGGGGGTAGTTTCCTCGCCCCCGCCGCCCCTACCCGTCCCATCCCAGGGGCTCCGCCCTTTCGACCCCGCCAGGGGGCTGCGCCCCCTGGACTCCCATCGGCCTGAACGGCCTCGTCCTCAAACGCCGGACGGGCTGGGGGGCTGGGGGCCCGGCCTCCTGGCCGACCGATTCGGGTGGTGGGTGGGCACAGGCCGGGGGTCCAGGGGGCGGAGCCCCCTGGGACCTTGCGTTCACCGGCTCAGGTCACCATCGCCGCCTCCACCAACGCCCGCATCACCCGGACGTCCTCGCCCATCTCCGGATGCCACTGCACTCCAAGCACCCAGCCCTCCCCGGACGGCAGTTCCAGGGCCTCCACCGTGCCGTCCTCCGCGTAGGCCGACGGCATGAGTCCCTCGCCCAGGCGGTCCACGGCCTGGTGGTGGTACGAGGGCACCGACGTCTCCTCGGGCACGACACCCGCGTACAGACTCCCCGGCACCGGCTTGACGGCATGGTTGCCGAAGACGCCCACGACCTCCGCGTGCCCGTCGAGGTGCTGCACCAGCGTCCCGCCCAGGGCGACGTTCAGCAGTTGCATGCCCCGGCAGATGCCGAGCAGCGGGACGCGCGCCGTGAGGGCCGCGTCGATCAGGGCCAGCTCCCAGGCGTCCCGCTCCCGCGCCGGCGGCCCGGTGCGGGGGTGCGGCTCGGCGCCGTACCGTACGGGCTCCACGTCCGGGCCGCCCGCGATGACCAGCCCGTCCAGCCGGGCCACGGCCGCGGCCGCGTACGCGGGGTCGTCCGGAGGGAGCATCGCGGCCAGACCGCCCGCCCGCTGCACGAGCCGGGGATAGCCGACCGGCAGCAGCGCGGCCTCCAGTTCCCACACCCCCCAGCGCGCACCCGCCTCCAGATACGTGCTGACCCCGATCAACGGCCTGGCCACAGAAACTCCCTCACACTCGATGTCTCAGTCCCGTGTCAACTCTGCCTCGGCCGCGGCCAGCGCCGCGAACTCCTCCTCCGGCGCCTTCGCCACCAGCCGCTTCCGGCTGTACAGGCCGAAGTACGCGAGGGCCACGACGTACACCGCCAGCGCGATCAACGCCGCCGTCACATCCACCAGGAACGTCGCCACCAGCGCCGCACAGGCCAGCACCAGGGCGACGGAGGAGGTCAGCACCCCTCCCGGCGTGCGGTACGGCCGCGGCAGCTCCGGCTCGCGGCGGCGCAGCACGATGTGCGACAGGGACATCAGGGCGTAGGAGATGGTCGCGCCGAAGACCGCGATGTTCAGCATCCGGGCGCCGTTCCCGGACACCGCCGCCAGCAGGAAGCCGATCGTGCCGGGCACCAGCAGGCCCAGGTAGGGCGCCTTGCGGCGGCTGGTGAGGGACAGGAAGCGGGGCAGGTAACCCGCGCGGGACAGGGCGAACAGCTGGCGCGAGCCCGCGTAGATCAGGGAGAAGAACGACGCCACCAGGCCGGCCAGGCCCGCGTAGTTCACGATCCGGCTCAGGGTCGTCGCCCTGCCGTCCGGCTGGAGCGCCTCGACGAGCGGGTTGCCCGCCTCCTGGATCGCCGCGGAGCCGCGTGTCCCTGCCGCCGCGAAGAAGGTCACCACCGCCAGTACCACCAGGATGCCCATCGACCAGCGGATCGCCTTCGGCAGCGTACGGGCCGGGTCCCGCGTCTCCTCGGCGGCCAGCGGCACGCCCTCGACGCCCAGGAAGAACCACATGCCGAACGGGAACGCCGCCCAGATGCCGAGCAGACCGAACGGGAGCCAGGAGCTCGACCCCGCGGCGGAGGAGTCGACCGGGATGTCGTCCAGCGAGGCGAACGAGAAGTCGGGCAGCGCCGCCAGCGCGAACACGATCAGGGCGGCCACCGCGATGCCGGTGACGACGAAGCTGAAGCGCAGCGCCTCGCCGACACCCCAGAGGTGGATGCCGAGGAAGATCGCGAAACAGACCAGGTACATCGGCCAGCCGGACTCCAGGCCGAACAGCCCCAGCGACTCGACGTAGTCGCCGATGAAGATGACGATGGCGGCGGGCGCGAGGACGTACTCGATGAGGATCGCCGTACCGGTCAGGAAGCCGCCCCACGGGCCGAGCGCCCGGCGGGCGAAGCCGTAGCCGCCGCCCGCCGTCGGCAGGATCGAGGACAGCTCGGCGAGGGCGAAGACCATGCACGCGTACATCGCGCCCATGAGCACCATGGCGATCGCGAGGCCGCCGAAGCCGCCCTCGGCCAGGCCGAAGTTCCAGCCCGAGTAGTCACCGGAGACGACGTAGGCGACGCCGAGGCCGGTCAGCAGCACCCAGCCGGCGCTGCCGCGGCGCAGTGCCCTGCGTTCCAGATAGTCGTCCGCCTGCGCGGCGGCGGGTGGGCTGGTGGATTCCTGGGACATGGGCAGACTCCCCACGGGAGGCGGACACGGGGTCGAGAGGGCTCGACTCAATGGAATGGATCCATACCTTTGCCGTGCCGCCACAGGAAGGCAATACCCCTGCGTTAATCGCCAGTAAATCCTCGCAACGCCGGGACCCGTCCCGGCTCAGCCGAGGAAGCCGCGCAGCAGCGCCGCCGTCCCCGCGCAGTGCTCGCGCGTGATCTCCCGCGCCTGGTCCGCATCGCCCTCGATCACGGCCTCCACCAGGGCCGTGTGCTGCCGCTGCGAGTGCTCGAGGTTGCGCACGAGCAGCGGGATGCAGTCGAGCAGCTCGTTCACGGTCGCGCGGACGGCCGCGTACTGGGCGGTGAGCGTGGGGGAGCCGGACAGCTCGGCGAGCGTGAGGTGCAGCAGCGTGTCCAGGCGGCGGTAGTCGGCGAGCGGGGCGTCGTGCGTGCGCGCCAGGGCCTCCCGGAGCCGCTGCGCCTGCTTGTCGTCCAGCCCGTGCGCCGCGCACAGCCCCGCCGCGCCGACCTCCAGCACCTCCCGGAACCGCAGCACGTCCTCTATGTCGACCTCGGCGATCCGGCGCCGCAGCTCGTCCTCGCCGCCCGCGTCGTGACGCGGCAGCACGAACGTGCCGCCGTACCGGCCCCGCCGTGACTCCACCAGCCCCTGGTCCTGGAGCACCTTCAGCACCTCGCGCAGCGTCACCCGGCTGATCCCCAGCCGCTCCGCCAGCTCCCGCTCGGCCGGCAGCCGCTCGCCCCCCGGCACGAGGCCCAGCCGCACGACCTGGAGGATCTGCTCCAGCGCCTCCTCGAAGCCGTTGCCCGCGCGCACCGGCCGCAGCACCGGCGTCAGCCCGTCCCGCGTCTCGCCGCCAGCTTCCTCCGGCATGTGGCCGTACCCCCTTCCCAAGCAATGGTTCTCCGCAATACCTTATGGGCTCCGGCGGACCCAAGGAGCCAAGGAGGCCCTCCCGTGGCAGACCGCACACCCCCGCTGAGCGTCGAGGAACTGCACGCCCTCGTCGCCGGCGGTGAGATCGACACTGTCGTCCTGGCCTTCCCCGACATGCAAGGGCGGCTCCAGGGCAAGCGGTTCGCCGCGCGCTTCTTCCTCGACGAGGTCCTCCAGCACGGCACGGAGGGCTGCAACTACCTGCTCGCCGTCGACACCGAGATGAACACCGTCGACGGCTACGCGATGTCCTCCTGGGACCGCGGCTACGGCGACTTCGCCATGCACCCGGACCTGAGCACCCTGCGCCGCGTCCCCTGGAACGAGGGCACGGCCATGCTCCACGCCGACCTCGCCTGGAACGACGGCTCGCCCGTGGTCGCAGCGCCCCGCCAGATCCTGCGCCGCCAGCTGGAGCGCCTCGCCGAACTCGGCTACACCGCCCAGGTCGGCACCGAGCTGGAGTTCATCGTCTTCAAGGACACCTACGAACAGGCCTGGGACGCGAACTACAGAGGCCTGACCCCGGCCAACCAGTACAACATCGACTACTCGGTCCTCGGTACCGGCCGCATCGAGCCCCTGCTGCGCCGCATCCGCAACGAGATGGCGGCCGCCGGCCTCACCGTGGAGTCCGCCAAGGGCGAGTGCAACCCGGGCCAGCACGAGATCGCCTTCCGCTACGACGAGGCCCTGGTCACCTGCGACCAGCACGCCGTCTACAAGACCGGCGCCAAGGAGATCGCCGCCCAGGAGGGCATGTCGATCACCTTCATGGCCAAGTACAACGAGCGCGAGGGCAACTCCTGCCACATCCACCTCTCGCTCGCGGACGCGGACGGCACCAACGCCATGGCAGGCGACGGCGAGGACGGCATGTCGGACGTCATGCGCCACTTCCTCGCCGGCCAGCTCGCCGCCCTGCGTGACTTCTCCCTCCTCTACGCCCCCAACATCAACTCCTACAAGCGGTTCCAGCCCGGCTCCTTCGCCCCGACCGCCGTCGCCTGGGGCCATGACAACCGCACCTGCGCACTGCGCGTGGTCGGCCACGGCCGCTCGATGCGCTTCGAGAACCGGCTGCCCGGCGGCGACGTCAACCCCTACCTCGCCGTGGCCGGACTGGTCGCGGCCGGACTGCACGGCATCGAGCACAAGCTGGAACTGCCCGAGCCCTGCCCCGGCAACGCCTACGCCGCCGACTTCGCCCACGTCCCCACCACCCTGCGCGAGGCCGCCGAGCTCTGGGAGCACAGCCCCATCGCCCGGGCCGCCTTCGGGGACGAGGTGGTCGCGCACTACCGCAACATGGCGCGCGTCGAACTGGACGCCTTCGACGCCGCGGTGACCGACTGGGAGCTGCGCCGCTCCTTCGAACGCATGTGAGGTCCTTCTTGTCTTCCGAGCACCTTCTGGAAGTACTGAACCCCGCGACCGAGGAGGTCGTCGCCGCCGTCGCCGGGGCGAGTCCGGCCGACGTCGACGCGGCCGTCACCCACGCCGCCAGGGCACAGCGCATCTGGGCCGCCCTCGCGCCCGGGGACCGCGCCCGGCTGCTGCGCCGCTTCGCGGCCACCGTCGACGAACACCTGGAAGAACTGGCCCGCCTGGAGGTGCGGGAGGCCGGCCACACCATCGGCAACGCCCGCTGGGAGGCGGGCAACGTCCGGGACCTGCTGGACTACGCGGCCGGGGGAGTGGAGCGGCTCACCGGCCGGCAGATCCCGGTGCCCGGCGGCCTCGACGTCACGATCCTCGAACCGCTCGGCGTCGTCGGCGTGATCGCGCCCTGGAACTTCCCCATGCCGATCGCCGCCTGGGGCACGGCCCCCGCCCTCGCGGCCGGGAACGCGGTCCTCCTCAAGCCCGCCGAGACCACTCCGCTCACCGCGCTGCGCCTGGCCGAACTCGCCCTGGAGGCGGGCCTCCCCGAGCATCTCTTCCAGGTCCTGCCCGGACGCGGCGACATCACGGGCGACGCCCTCGTCCGGCACCCCGGCGTCGCCAAGATCGTCTTCACCGGCTCCACCCGCACCGGCACGCGCGTCGCCGCACTCGCCGCCGAGCAGGTCAAGCCGGTCACCCTCGAACTCGGCGGCAAGAGCCCCAACATCGTCTTCGCCGACTCCGATCTGAAGACCGCCGTCGACCCCTTCTCCTTCCTGGACAACTCCGGCCAGGACTGCTGCGCCCGCACCCGCATCCTGGTCCAGGAGACGGTGTACGACGAGGTCCGCGAGCTGCTCGCCGAGACGCTTGCCGCCGTGGTGGTGGGCGACCCGGCCGACGAGAAGACCCAGATGGGCCCGCTGATCTCCCGGCAGCAACTCGACCGCGTCCGCGGCTTCGTACCCGACGACGCCCCCGCCTTGCGTGGCAGCGCGCCCGAGGGCCCCGGCTTCTGGTTCCCGCCGACCGTGCTCACCGGGGAGCGGCCCGACTCGGCGGCGGCCTGCGAGGAGATCTTCGGCCCGGTCGCCGTCCTGCTGCCCTTCACCGACGAGGCCGACGCGATCCGGCTCGCCAACGACACCCCGTACGGCCTCTCCGGCTCCATCTGGACCCGGGACGTCGGCCGTGCCCTGCGCGTCTCCCAGGCCGTCCGCGCCGGCAATCTGTCCGTCAACTCCCACGCCAGCGTCCGCTACTGGACCCCGTTCGGCGGCTACAAGCAGTCGGGCGTCGGCCGCGAGCTCGGCCCCGAGGCGCTGGCCGCCTTCACCGAAACCAAGAACGTCTTCATCAGTACGGAGGGCCCCGCACAGTGACCGCTCAGGAAAGCATCTGCCGCCGGCTGGCCGGCCGTACCGCCGTCGTCACCGGAGCCGGCAGCGGCATCGGCCTCGCCGCCGCCCGCCGTCTCGCCTCCGAGGGCGCGCACGTCGTCTGCGGCGACGTCGACGAGGTCCGCGGCAAGGCCGCCGCCGAGGAGACCGGCGGCATCTTCGTGAAGGTGGACGTCACCGACCCCGAGCAGGTCGAGGCCCTCTTCAAGACCGCCCACGACACCTACGGCAGCGTCGACATCGCCTTCAACAACGCCGGCATCTCCCCGCCCGACGACGACTCCATCCTGGAGACCGGCCTGGAGGCCTGGAAGCGCGTCCAGGAGGTCAACCTCACCTCCGTCTACCTCTGCTGCAAGGCCGCGATCCCCTACATGCAGCGCCAGGGCAAGGGTTCGATCATCAACACGGCGTCCTTCGTGGCCAGGATGGGCGCCGCCACCAGCCAGATCTCGTACACGGCGTCCAAGGGCGGCGTCCTCGCCATGTCCCGTGAGCTGGGCGTGCAGTTCGCCCGGGAGGGCATCCGGGTCAACGCCCTGTGCCCCGGCCCGGTCAACACCCCGCTGCTCCAGGAGCTGTTCGCCAAGGACCCGGAGCGCGCCGCGCGCCGCCTGGTGCACATCCCGCTGGGCCGGTTCGCCGAGGCCGAGGAGATCGCCGCCGCCGTGGCCTTCCTCGCCAGCGACGACTCCTCCTTCGTGAACGCCACCGACTTCCTGGTCGACGGCGGGATCGCGGGGGCGTACGTCACACCCCTGTAGGAGCCGTGCCCGGACGGCCGGGCTCTCGCTCTACAGTGCCGGGATGAGCATGACGCCACCGCCCGGCTGGTATCCCGACCCGCACGGCCCTCATCTGGAACGCTGGTGGGACGGCACGGCCTGGACCGAGCACCGCCGCGCGCCCGAGGCCCCGAAGGGGCCGGTGCCCCCGCCCCGGGCGGCGGCACCGGGCGCGCGAAGGCCGTCGCCCTCATCGCCGCCGGAGCCGTCCTCGTCGCGGCGATCGTCACCGGAGCCCTCGTCCTGGGCGACGACGGTGACGGCGCGGAGACGCGAACGGCCCCGACATCCGCGCCCCCGGCCCCGAACGGACCGTCGGCGACGACTCCCGAGGCGTCCCCGTCCCCGTCCACGTCCGAGCCGTCCGCCGACGACCCGGCCGTCGTCGAGGACCAGCTCAACGGCGTCACCTTCCCGCTGCTCGACGGCTGGGTCCGGCCGCAGTACGTGGCCCAGGACGACGTCGTCATGACGACCGACGGCACCTACGACTGCCCCGGCGGCGTCGGCCTCTGCCGCCACGGCCTCGTCTTCTCCCGCACGGTGACCGAGAACGACGAGAAGTCCCCCGAGGCCCTCGCCAAGGCGGACATCAAGAACGCGGCCGACGAGGCCTACGACCGCGACACGCTCGGCCGCGAGCTCTACGGGGGCATCGAGTCGCACCAGCAGGTCGAGTCGGGGCCGGTCGCGGTGGCGGGCCGCGCCGGGTACCTCGTGCGCTGGCGCGTGCGGACCGCGAAGGGGCCGGGCGGCTACGTCCAGTCGCTCGTCTTCCCGTCCAGCGTCGGCACCGAGTCGCCCGTCCTCGTCCGCTACGTCTTCGACGCGGGCGAGGACGGACCACCGCTCGCCGACATGGACCGCATCACCAAGGGCATCCGGCCGTTCGGCGACGCGGACACCGGCGGCGGCGTGGGCAGCAGCATCGGCCCGCCGGACTGAACGGCACCGACAGCGGGCCGCTACAGGAAGGTGTGTCCCTCGCCGCGGTAGGTCGGCACGGTCGCCGTCACGGTATCCCCCTCGACCAGGTGCAGCACGTCGAACCGCTCGCACAGCTCACCGGCCTTCGCGTGCCGGAACCACACCTTGTCACCGATCAGCAGGTCGTCGGCGGGCGAGCCGAGCAGCGGCGTCTGCACCTCACCGGCCCCCTCCTGAGGGTCGTAGCGCAGCCCCTCCGGCAGATACGGCACGGGCAGCCGGTCGGGCCCGGCCGCGCCGGAGGCGGGGTACCCGCCACCGAGGACCGTCACGACCCCGACGCCCGGCCGCCGTACCACGGGCTGGGCGAAGAGGGCCGCCGGACGCCCGCTGAACGACGTGTAGTTGTCGAACAGCCGCGGCACGTACAGCCCCGACCCGGCGCCGATCTCGGTCACCGCGTCCTCGGCCGCCGTGTGCTGCACCGAGCCGGTGCCGCCGCCGTTGACGAACTCCAGACCCGGCACGACGGCCCGCACCGCACGCACCACCTCCGCACGCCGCTCGGCGAGTTCACGCTTGGCGGCGGCCTGCATCAGCCGGACGGCACGGGACCGCAGCGGACGCCCCGCCACCGCGTCCCCGACACCGGCGACATGCCCCTCGTACGCCATGATCCCCACGACCTCGAAGCCCGGCCGGCGGGCCACGGCCCGGGCCACGTCGGCGACCTGGGCGGGGGAGTGCAGCGGCGAACGCCGGGCCCCGACCCGCACCCGCCCGCCGAGCAACTTCAGGGAGGTGTCCAACTCCAGGCAGACGCGCACGACTTCACGACCGCCACCCCGCGAGGCGTCGATGAGATCGAGCTGGGCGACGTCGTCGACCATCACCGTCACGGCGGCGGCGAGCTTGGGATCACCGGCGAGTTCGGCGTACGCGGCCCGGTCCGCGGACGGGTAGGCGAGCAGCACGTCGTCGAACCCCGAGCGCGCCAGCCACAGCGACTCGGCAAGGGTGAACGACATGATCCCCGCGAAACCGTCCCGGGCCAGGACGCGTTCCAGCAGCGCCCGGCATCGCACCGACTTGCTGGCGACCCGTACGGGCTTGCCCCCGGCGCGACGGGCCAGATCGGCGGCGTTGGCGTCGAAGGCGTCCAGGTCCACGATCGCGAGGGGGGCGTCGAGATGGGCGGTGGCCCGGTCGTAACGGGCCCGGTCGGAGGCGCGCGCAGTCATGAACGCAGCCTGCCAGACAGGATTACCGCAGGGTAGGGGGACGTTCCGGGCAGATGCCCCGGGCTCGTGGACCGGTTCCCGTTCACGCAGGAACAAGCCGTAGAGTGACGCGCACGTACGGCGGAGCGGCGCCGGCCGGACTTCCGCGCCGGGATGACGCTCCCTCCGTACGGGTATGTGTGCCCGGGACGACTCAGTTCCGGGCCTCGGGCGGGACGACACCGGCCCGCGCAGTGCGCAGCGGCCCGGGTACGAGGAAACGGGGGGTGCATGAGCACGGAAGCACAGCGTGCCTCTTTCCCCCCGCGCCCCAGCACTCCGCCACGCCCTGCACACCCCCCGGCCTCGCCCGAAGGCGCCCAGGCGGCAGTCCCGGGTGCGCGGCGTCCCTCGCCGGAGCGGGACACGGACTCGTCAGGGTCTGCTGCCGCCGGGCAGGAAGCGACCTCTGGGAGCGGTGGAGCGGCCTCCGCCAAGACCGACGGCCCGAACGGCGGCCGCCGTTTCCCGACCTTCGACGACACCATGTCCCGGCGCACCGAGCCCGCCGCACCCCGGCGTGGCGAGTCGGCTGCTTCCCGGGGTGGTGAGTCGGCTGGTCCCTGGCGTGGCGAGTCGGCTGCTTCCCCGGGTAGCGAGTCGGCTGCTCCCCGACGCGGCGAGTCCGCTGCTCCCCGGGGTAGTGAGTCCGCTGCTCAACGCGGTGGCGAGTCGGCTGTTCCCCGGCGCACCGAGCCCGCCACACCCCGCCGTAGCGAGCCCACAGCCCCCCGCCGTACCGAGCCAACCCCCGCCCCGCCCCCGCCCCGCGCCTCCGACCGGTTCCCGGACACGCGGCCCGGCGTCGGCCGTGTGACGCGACCCGAGTCGAACAGGCCGTCCACCCCGCCCGACGCCCCTCCGCGACCGCGTCACCTCCCCACGCCGGGCTCGTCCGGCGGGCCGGGGTACGCCCCCACGACACGCCGTACCGGCGCCCCCGCCGAAAACTCCTCGGAGACGACCGCACGCCTGCGACCGGTCCCCGCCGGCCCGGCACCCGCCGAGCGAGCCGCGCGCCCGTCCTCCGAGCCTGCTGAATCCTTCGGCCGCCCCGGTTCCACGCGACCCGGTGTTCCGCCACGCCCCGCGCGGGAGCCACAGGCCACTGCCGAAACCGCCGACGGGCGTGGCATGCGCATGCCCTCCCCGCCCGCCCGCCGGCCCACGGAGGTCTCTCCCGACCCGTCCCTCTCCTGGAGCGCCACTCCGCCCTCCGGCACACGCCCCGTCGTGTCCTTCGGAAAGCCCGAGGGGTACGACGGTGACGCGCGGCCCCGGCCGCTCGGACGGCGCGGGGCCTCCCAGGCCGCCGCTGCCGCCGTCTGTCTCGTGCTCGGGCTGGGGCTCATCTCGGGCGCGGTCACCGGGAGCTGGCTCGTGGGGGACTCCGGGGAGGAGGGCTCGCGCAGCACCTTCGCCGCGGCCGGCAGCCTCTGGCACAGCGTTCCCGTCGACCAGCTGTTCCCGCCCACCGTGCAGGGCCAGGGCGCCGGCCCCGGCGGAGCCGACCGCACCTGGACCCGGATCGCCGTCGCCCCGGACAGCGGCTGCAAGGACGCCTTCGACCCCCTGCTGCGCAAGGCCCTCGCTCCCGTCGGCTGCGAGCGGCTCCTGCGCGCCACCTACACGGACGCCACCGAGAGCTATGTGACCACCGTCGGCCTGCTCTTCACCACGGCCGACGCCCAGGGCATGACCTCTCTCGCGAACCGTTTCCGCAAGGAGCGCCTGGACCGCCGCAGCGACCTGATGCCCCTGCCGTACGCCGCGAAGGACACGCCCGCCGCCCACTTCGGCCCGGAGCAGCGCGCCGCCTGGACCGTCTCCGTGCTGACCGAGGCCCCGGTCGTCGTCTACGCCGTCTCCGGCTGGGCCGACGGCCGTACGGTCGACGACCCGCAGCCCGCCGGGGACGCCATGCAGTCCGGCGCCACCACCGCCCCCGCCCAGGCCGGCCTCGGCAACGAGGCCCAGGGCCTCGCCGACCGCGTCGAACGCGGCCTGCGCAAGAACGTCCGTCCGGCCACGGAGCAGCCGTCGTGAAAGCCGTCATGTCCCGCGCGGGCGGGTTCCTGAGTGTCCTCCTCGCCGCCGGCCTCGTCCTGGTCCCCTCCACCACCGCCCACGCCGACGGCATCCGCGCCCAGCAGTGGGCCCTGGAGGCCATGCACACCCAGGAGGCCTGGCGGACCACCAAGGGCGAGGGCGTCACCGTCGCCGTCCTGGACACCGGCGTCGAGGCCGACCACCCCGACCTGATCGGCAACGTCCTCACCGGCAAGGACCTGGTCGGCTTCGGAGCCGAACCCGGCGACCGCGCCTGGGCCCGGCACGGCACCGCCATGGCCGGCATCATCGCCGGGCACGGACACGGCCCGGGCGACGCCGACGGCGTCCTCGGCATCGCCCCCGAGGCGAAGATCCTCCCCGTCCGCGTGATCCTGGAGGACGGCGACCCCTCCCGCGCCAAGGCCCGCAGCACCCGCGGCAACGCCCTCGCCGACGGCATCCGCTGGGCCGCCGACCACGGCGCCGACGTCATCAACCTCTCCCTCGGCGACGACTCCGCCTCCGCCCATCCGGAACCCGCCGAGGACCAGGCCATCCAGTACGCCCTGAAGAAGGGCGTGGTCGTCGTCGCCTCCGCAGGCAACGGCGGCGAGAAGGGCGACCGCATCTCCTACCCGGCCGCTTACCCGGGCGTCATCGCCGCCACCGCCGTGGACCGTGCCGGAACCCGCGCCCCCTTCTCCACCCGCCGCTGGTACGCCACCGTCAGCGCCCCCGGCGTCGACGTCGTCATCGCCGACCCCGACCACAAGTACTACGAGGGCTGGGGCACCAGCGCCGCCGCCGCCTTCGTCTCCGGCGCCGCCGCCCTGGTCAAGGCCGCCCACCCCGATCTGAACCCGGCCCAGATCAAGTCGCTCCTGGAGGACACCGCCCGCAACGCCCCCGTCGGCGGCCGCGACGACTCCCGCGGCTTCGGCTTCGTCGACCCGGCCGCCGCCATCAAGGCCGCCGACCGGCTGAAGCCGCAGGGCCTCCACTCGGCGTCGTACGGCGCGAAGTACTTCGGCAGCGGCCCGGACGCCACCGGCTCCGGCGACGACACCTCCGACTGGGCCGCCCCCCTCGCGGGCAGCGCCGGCGGTGTCCTGCTGGTCGCGGCCGTGGTCCTGTGGCGCGGCCGCCGCGCGAGCCACGACGAGTTCTGAGCTTCGGCCGGCCGGACCGCCCGCCGAAGCGTCGGCACCCGGCCTATAGGGTCGATGACCGTGGCGAACAAGAACATCCCCGACTCCGGCTTCTCCGACGACGACGGCTCCGCCGACCCCCGGCTGAGCGCGGCACTCGCCGCCTGGTCGGAAGACCGCAGCGCCGTGGGCCCGGTCCTCGACGCCCTCAAGGGCGCCCGGCTGCTCGTCCCCGTCGTGGCCGTGCTCGGCGAGGTCGAGGAGGACGAGCGGGGACTGCGCCGCGAGAAGACCAGCGACATGGCCGTACCGACCCTCAAGGCCGGGAACCGCACCGCCCTGCCCGCGTTCACCTCCACCGACTCCCTTGCCCGCTGGGACCCGGCTGCCCGCCCCGTCGCCGTGCCCCTGCACCAGGCCCTCCAGGCCGCCGCGCACGAGAAGGCGGACACGCTCGTGCTCGACCT